>JAAFHV010000029.1:41663-52399 GCA_013297655.1 Myxococcales bacterium
CCGTGTCTCCGGCCTCCTGCTGCCCTCCCGACCCTCGCTCCTCTCCTCCCGGCCCTCGTGCCCCGCTGCCGCCTCTCGCCTCCACATCCGGCTCCGCCCCACCGCGCGGCCTTGGCGCTTACGGAAGGGAAGTGCTATTCCTTGCCTCCTACCTCAAGAACGGAGCCGAGAAGTGAGCGAATCCTCTGCCTACGAGCCGCCGAAAGTTTGGTCCTGGGACAAAGAGAAGAACGGCGGTCAGTTCTCGAAGATCAACCGCCCGATCGCGGGCTCCACCCATGAAAAGGTGCTCCCCGTCGGCAAGCACCCGCTCCAGCTCTATTCGCTGGGCACCCCGAACGGGGTGAAGGTCACCATTCTCCTCGAGGAGCTCTTGGCACTCGGCCACGAGGGCGCCGAGTACGACGCTTGGCTCATCAACATCGGTGAGGGCGAACAATTCGGGAGCGGCTTCGTCGACATCAACCCGAACTCCAAAATCCCGGCCCTCCTCGATCACAGCACGACCCCGCCCACCCGCGTGTTCGAGTCGGGCTCGATTCTGCTCTATCTCGCCGAGAAGTTCGGCGCCTTCCTCCCGAAGGACGCGCGCACCCGCACCGAAGCGCTCTCGTGGCTGTTCTGGCAAATGGGCAGTACACCCTACCTCGGGGGGGGCTTTGGCCACTTCTATGCCTATGCCCCCACCAAGATCGAATACTGCATCGACCGCTTCGCGATGGAAGTAAAACGCCAGCTCGACGTGCTCGATCAGCGCCTCGCGACCAACAAGTTCCTCGCCGGCGACGAATACACCCTCGCCGATATCGCGGTGTACCCTTGGTACGGCGTGCTCACCACCGGAAAGGTGTACAACGCAGGCGAGTTTTTGGATGTCGAGTCGTACAAAAACGTCGTCCGCTGGACGAAAGAAATCGCCGTCCGCCCCGCCGTCAAACGCGGATCGATGGTGAACCGCGCGATGGGCCCCCTCGAGAACCAGCTCCGCGAACGCCACGACCCGAGCGACTTCGACACCAAGACCCAAGACAAGATTGAAGCCGCCACGGCAGCCAAGTAAGCCGCATCGTACTTCGTCCGAGTGCGCCAAAAGGCCCGCGTCGATCTTCGGCGCGGGCCTTCGTTCGTCAGCGTTCTCTCGTTTTCGGCAACGTGCACACCGGCGTCGAAGTCGCGGGCTCGGCCGTCTTCCTCGAGTGGCAATTTTTGCTCGCGGAGATCACCGAACGTCGCCCTTCGCGGCTCCCGAGCGCGCCGAGGAACAGATGCCAAATAAGCGGACCGACGAGGCGCCCGTTGTTCTTCACGAACCGAAGATGGCGTTCTTCGACAGCGAGACGGAGGTCGAATCCACGGTCCGAGAGCTCCGCGCCGCGCTATTCGCTAGCGTCACCCGCGCCGGCGGCTCTACCCTCTTTTCATGATTCCTGTCCCCGTATACACCGCGCGGCATTTTACGGCGGTGATCGAGGGGTCGATTTGGCAACCCGTCGTGTGCGAGCACTGCGGCGTGGAGTGGGCCTTTCGTGTTCGTCTCACGGGTATCGGAAAGGGCGAGAGCCCCTACATGCTCGACGACGAGGGAGCCAATCGGCGCGCCAGCGAGCGGGCGCGCGCCTCGCTCGAAGAAGATCGGCGCACACTGTCCGCGGGAGTCGCCCGCGACGTCGCGTGCCCGAGCTGCGGTAAGTACCAGCGTGAGATGGTCGGAAGGCTACGCGCGGCACACGCCTCCGGATGGGGTGCGCTCGGGGCGGCCTCTATCGTGGTCGGCACGATGATCGCTCTGCGCGGTTTGACCGGCGAGGCCGCGGCGGCGTGGATCGCCAGCGGAGCCATCACGATCGGCCTCGGCATCGCGTCGTTCGTACGCAGAAGGCACCTCCAGCGGCGATTCGATCCGAACGCTGGCGCGGTCACGAGCGCCGGAGTGCCCTATCGAGCCCCAGCCGAAAGCCGGCTCGGCGCGGGACCCGTCCCGGAAGCGATCACTCGCGTGCAGTACGAATCCGCGTGCGCCGAGGCCGCGGCGGAAGGTGCGCCGCCGCCGGCGCCGATCGCGTGGCCATCCGCACGCGACGGCGCGCAGCCCTGATCGGGTCGCGAGGTCGACGCTTGCGCCTCGGGAGCGACGCGAGGCGCTGGCGTCGAGAGGGAGCTTAGGGCGTGCACGCCCCGTCATGGGCAATCTCGAAGTCGGGACACCCAATCGTCGTCTCGGCGTGAGTCTTCCCGTCGCACCCGCAGAACACGACGGGTTTCTCGACGACCGCGCGCGCGCACGCCTCGCACTGCCAGGGCGCGCCGCATCCTTGGCTCATGCACGTATCTCCGAACGACGTGCACGGTTGTGTACGGCAGTCGCCCGCCGCTCCCGGCGTTGGAGCGGAACGGGCAGGCGGCGCGGGCGCGGGCACCCCGGAAGCACATGCGACGAGGCCAACGATCGCCGCCGCGAGCACGCCCCTCCGAACGAACACCCCTGCCATCGCACGAGCATACCCCTTCTCGCCGCCGCCGCCCGTGCGTCCCACGCCGCGAGAGCCAAACCAAAACGGCCACGGGCGACAGGTGTCGCGCGCGGCCGCTGGAGAAGTCCTCGTCGCGATCAGGTGTGGCGCACGTACTCGAAGTCGACCGCGCGGCCCTTGATGCCCTGTTTCGGCGGAGCGATCCAATTGGCCATCTGCTTCGGGTCGAACACCGGCTTTTGCATGATGCTCTGCACGTAAGCCTTGTCGGCCTCGGTGGGGAGCCACTCGCCCTTTTGTGCCTCGAACTGGTCCTTCGAGATCATCTTCCCCGACGGGTCGAAGGGCACGTTGGCCGAGATGCCCACTTGGCGATAGAAGCGACGGTGCGGCAGCTTGAGCTCGAAGGGAATACCGTGCGCCGCGATGGTGCGGTTCCACTTGTCGACCCCGCGCTGGCAGTCTTCCACGTACTCGTCGCGCAAGACCTCGTTCATCGCGTTGCGAAGCGGCACTTGCTCGCGCCCGAGCTTGCCGTCGCGAACGACTTCCATGTCGTAAAACGAATCGAGCGCAACGTGATCTTCGTAACGCTCTTCCTTCGCGCGCCCCTTCAGGCCCGCCGCGAAGAAGTTCGCCGCGTTGGACGAGATCTCGCCGCCGAACAGGTCGAGCGAGAGCGCATACCAGAGGTTCAAATAGCGCTGGATGAGGGGCAAATCCAAGAGCCCCGCTTTGCGCACGTCGTCCGGGTGCTCGAGGCCGAGCTCCTTCATTTGGCTCGCGGTGCGCTCTACCATGCGGAGCACGCCCGTCTCGCCGACGAACATGTGGTGCGCCTCTTCGGTGAGCATGAAGCGGGTGGTGCGCGAGAGCGGGTCGAAGCTCGACTCCGAGAGGGCGAGCAATTGGTATTTTCCGTCACGGTCGGTGAAGAACGTGAACATGAAAAACGAGAGCCACTCGGTGCAGGGCTCGTTGAACGCGCCGAGAATGCGCGGCTTGTCCGGATCGCCGGAGCGACGCTCGAGGAGGGCTTCTGCCTCTTCGCGCCCGTCGCGCCCGAAGTACGAGTGAAGGAGGTAAACCATCGCCCACAAGTGGCGGCCCTCTTCCACGTTCACTTGGAACAAGTTGCGAAGGTCGTACACGCTCGGACACGTGTGGCCGAGCAGGCGCTGCTGCTCCACGCTCGCCGGCTCGGTGTCGCCCTGAGTAACAATCAAGCGGCGGAGCGCGTTGCGGTGCTCGCCCGGGATTTGCTGCCAAACGGGCTGCCCCATGTTGTCGCCGAAGCCGATTTTACGGTCCTTCGTGGGGTCGGCGAGGAAGATGCCCCAGCGGTACTCGGGCATCTTCACGTAATCGAAGTTCGCCCAGCCCTCGCTCGTCACCGAAGTGGCGGTGCGGAGGAAGACGTCGTCCTTCTGGAAGCCGAAGGGGCCCATGTCGTTCCACCACGACAAGAAGCTGGGCTGCCACGCCTCGAGCGCGCGCTGGAGGCGCTTGTCGTCGCTGAGGCTCACGTTGTTCGGAATGCGGTCGTTGTTGACGTTGGACATCGTGCTCTCCGGGAATGACGAGAAACTCAGTGCTCAGGTGCGATTGAAATCGAACTCGGGGCGCTCGGGGCGGCCATAGAGCGTGAGCGCGCCCTTCTCCCCCACCGCGTTCGGGCGCTGGAATATCCAGTTTTGCCACGCCGAGAGGCGGGCGAAGATTTTGGTCTCTAGGGTCTCCGGGCCGCCAAAGCGAAGATTTTGTTCCATCCCGGTCATCGCGTCGGGCGACATCGCGGCGCGCTCCTCGAACGCGATACGAACCTCGTCGTCCCAATCCAGGTCGTCGGGGGCGAACGTGACGAGCCCGCGGTCGAGGGCCGACTGCGTGTCGAGTGGCTCTTTGTGCTCCAGCAGCTTGCCCACTTGCGACGGCGTGCCGAGGAAACGCGACTCCAGCCGCGACAGGCCATTGCCCATCGGGAAGAGCCCCGCCTGCGCGGGAGAGACCTCCACGAACACGTCTTCCACGTCTTTCATGAACACGCGGTCCGAAGCGAGGAGGAGCTCGAGGAGCACCCCAGCGAAACACGAGCCCGGCTCCACCAGGCAAAAGAGGCTCTTCGCCGTCATGTCGAGGCGCTTCAAGACGCGCTTCAATTGCAGACGAACTTCGCTCACGAGGCCGTCCGCGTCGTGGGCGAGCAGGATCTTCTCTGCCGCGAGCACGTCTTTGGCGTCGCCCTTGGTGAGGAGCGCGACGACGCCGATCTCGGGTTGGTTGAAGCGAAGGTCGAGGAGCGCGTCGTCGAGCTCGCGCGCCATGCGAACGAGCCACGCCGCGTCACCCTTCTTCGCGAGCTCATCCGGAGTCTGCGGCTCGCTTCCGGAGGGAGCGCGCACGGTGATGGTGGCCTTGCGCGCCGCGCGCTCGAGCTCGACCGTGACATAGGTGTATTCCACACGATCGGTCTCGCGCTTCGGCGAGAGGGGATTGAGCACCATCTTGGCGCCCTTTTTCCGCTTCGATCGCGCGACGAGATCTTTCGTGCGCCGAATCACGGCTTCGTCGAACTTGGCGCGCGGGGGCGCTTCGTCCACGAGGCCCCACTGCACCGCGCGCTTGCCACGCACGCCCTCGGCGACGGTGGAGAACGCGTCGGCGAGGTCGCGCCGAATCTTGCGCTTGTCGGTGAGGCGGGTGAGGCCGCCGGTGCCGGGGAGCACCGCGAGCAGCGGCGCTTCGGGGTAGCTCACCGCGCTCGAGCCATCCTCCACGAGCACGATCTCGTCGCACGCGATCGCGAGCTCGTAGCCGCCGCCGGAAGCGGTGCCGTTGAGGGCCGCGATGGTGGGCACTCCGCCCTCGGCCGAGAGCTCCTCGAGCCAGAGCCGCGTCTCGTTCGTGAACTTGCAGAAGTTCACCTTGAAGGCGTGGGTGGAGCTGCCAAGCATGTAGATGTTGGCGCCAGAGCAGAAGATGCGGTCCTTCTTGCTCGCGACGAGCACCGCCTTGACCTCCGGGTGCTCGAAGCGCACGCGGTTCACCGCGTCCGCGAGCTCCAAATCGACGCCGAGGTCGTACGAGTTCAGCTTGAGCGGATACCCGGGGCGGAGCCCGCCGTCTTCTTTGATGTCGAGCGCGATGCACGCGACCTCGCCGCCGTACTCGGCGGGGAACGAGAGCTCCACGTTCTTGTAGCGGTCGGGGTGAGTCTCGAATCGCACGGGCGGGTGCTGCGCCTTCTCGTTCGCCATGGCGAAGGTTTCGCACATGGCCTCCGCGCGAGCAAGTAGTATACTGCACATCACTCGCCGCGTTGCGCAGTATAGTTCACATGACTATCCAGCCCTCTCCCGTCGCTTCGGAAGCGCGCGCCCTCACGGCGCTGGGGGCACGCGTGCGTGAGCTTCGGCACTCTGCCGATCTTACGTTGGCCGAGCTCGCGGCGCGCACCGGGCTGTCGTCGCGCTACCTGGTCTCGCTCGAAGGGGGCGACGGCAACATCTCGCTCCTTCGCCTTTTCGAGCTGTGCGAGGCGCTCGGAGTGTCGGCGGCGGCGCTGGTCGCCTTCGCCGAAGAGGCGCGGGCGGCCGATCCGGAGAGGCACAAGGTCGCGCTCGTAGGGCTCCGCGGAGCCGGAAAAACCACGGTCGGACGCGCCCTGGCGGCCGCCACTGGCGCCACCTTCGTGGAGCTCGACGGTCTCATCGCGGAGCGCGCGGGCATGAGCCTCAGCATGATCTTCGAGATGCACGGCGAGGCGCACTTCCGAAAGCTCGAGCACGAGGCGCTCGTGCATCTCTTGGAAGAGAGCGCGCCGATGGTCGTCGCCACCGGTGGCTCGCTCGTCACCGCCGAGGCCACGTTCGCGCTCCTTCGCCGCGGCGCGCACACGGTGTGGCTCAAGGCCCGCGCGGAGGAGCACTGGGATCGTGTGGTCGCCCAAGGCGACGGGCGCCCGATGAAGGGCCGCGCCAACGCGATGAACGAGCTGCGGTCGCTCTTGAAGAGCCGCGCGCCGCTTTATGGCCGCGCCGAGCTCACGCTCGACACCTCCAGCGCCGATATCGCCCACCTCGTGGGCGCCCTCGACGCTCGCTTCGGCGACGCCCTCCGCGACCAACCTTCCAAGGCGCGGCGGGCCCCTACTCCACGTTCGACGACGCGTCGCACCACGTCTGCGCCGAAGCGCGCGCGTTGACACCGACTCACCGATTGCTCTACCCCCGAGGCACCATGAACGAGCTCGCATCGTATCTTTCAGGCGAATGGCAACGTGGCACTGGCAAAGGCGCAGAGCTCTGCGATCCGTCCACCGAGGCCGTGCTCGCGACGGTGTCCACCGAAGGGCTCGATCTCGCCAAGGCGCTCACGTTCGCCCGTGAAAAAGGCGGCCCCGCCCTCCGCGCGATGACCTTCGCGCAGCGCGGCGAGATGGTGCGTACCCTCTCGAAAGCCATCTACGAGAAGCGCGACGAGCTCATCGGCCTCGCGATCGCGAACGGCGGCAACACCCGCTCCGACGCCAAGTTCGACATCGACGGCGCGACCGGCACCCTCGCCTACTACGCCGACCTCGGGAAGGAGCTCGGCGACACGCAGGTGCTCGTCGACGGCGACGCGATTCAGCTGGGGCGCAGCGCGCGCCTCTTCGGCTCGCACGTGTACACGCCGCGCCACGGCGTCGCGGTGCACGTGAACGCGTTCAACTTCCCGGCCTGGGGCCTCGCCGAAAAAGCGGCCGTCGCGCTCCTCGCCGGAATGCCTGTATTCTGCAAGCCCGCCACCAGCACCGGCCTCGTCGCGCACCGCATCGCGGAGATCATGGTCGAAAGCGGCGCGCTCCCCGCGGGGGCGTTCTCGTTCCTCGCCGGCGGCGTGGGCACCCTGACTTCCCACCTCGAGGGCCAAGACGTGCTCGCGTTCACTGGTGGTAGCTCCACCGGGCGCACCCTCCGCGCCCTCGAGGCGGTCGTCGCTCGTGCGGTGCGAATCAACGTCGAGGCCGACAGCTTGAACGCGGCGGTGTTCGGCCCCGAGGTCGAGATCGGGAGCGATCTGGAGAACCTCTTCACCGCCGACGTCGTGCGCGACATGCAGCAAAAAACCGGGCAAAAGTGCACCGCGATCCGTCGCGTGTATGTTCCCCGCGGTCGCCTCGCCGAGATCGCCGATCTGCTCGCGGAGCGCCTCCGTCGCATCAAGGTGGGCGTGCCTTCTCGCGACGACGTCGGGATGGGCCCGCTCTCCACCAAGACGCAGCTCCGCGACGTGCGCGAAGGCGCCCGGAAGATCGCCGAGATCGCGAAGCTCGTGCACGGCTCGATCGACACCGTGGAGGCGCTCGGCCGCGAAGGCGACAAGGGCTTCTTCATGAGCCCTCTGCTCTTCAGCCACGACTCGCCGAGCGCGAGCGACGTGATCCACAACCACGAAGTGTTCGGCCCGTGCGCGACCGTGATGCCCTACGACGGCACCGGCGAGGACGCAGCGAGGCTCGTCGCCGCCGGCGGTGGTGGCCTCGTCACGAGCGTTTATTCGGACGACGCCGCGTTCCAAAAGTCCTGCGTGCTCGGCATCGCGCCCTTCCACGGTCGGGTCACGATCGGCACCTCCAAGGTCGCCTCCCAGGCCCTCCCCCCTGGAATGGTCCTCCCCCAGCTCATCCACGGCGGCCCCGGTCGCGCCGGCGGCGGCGAGGAGCTCGGTGGTCGCCGCGGACTTGCATTCTACATGCAACGCACGGCCCTCCAGGGTGACCGCGCGGTGCTCGAGGCGATCGCGGGCAAGCGCTGATCGCGACTGGCATGTTCCTTTGAAGGCGAGAGGCTCGGAGGTTCCCTCCGGGCCTCTCTTGTTTGGGATCGCGCCTCCCTTGCGCGGATCGCGGAAAGCTCCGTGGACCCGTGATGGCGACAGGGGTTCGAATCCCCTTGCCGGACTTCATGACCGATCGGGAGCGTGCGCCTTATGCGCCTGTCGGAGCAGCTCGACCCTCGCTGCGATGGCGTCGTCGCCGCACGCCGAAGACGCAGGCGGTCGGGAAGACGCCCGAGCCGTCCGAGATCGTCGAAATCCGACGGCTCGAGGTGGCTCTCGAGGCTTATTTCCCGAGCACGCGCACCTTCACGAGTCGGAGCGGGCGCACCGTTCCGGTGAGCGGACGACCCGTGAGCCAAATGCCTTGGTCGGCGGAGGGGAACATCTCGAGGATCGACGAGGTGCGATCGGTCTCGACGAACCTGGGCGTCCCTTTGCCGTCTTTCCCTAGGAAGAGCAGGCCGCTCGTGCCATCGGGGAGCACGGTGCGGAGCCAGATATTTCCCTGTCGGTCCGCGTCCAGCTCGAGCATGTTCGTCACGTTCGGGCCGAGCGCGGCGCGTTCTTCGAGCGCGCCGTCGGTGCCCACGCGGAGCAGGCTCGTCGATCCGAGGAAATTCGGAATGCCGAGCAAGAGCCCGTCGCTCGTCGCGACCACCCCGGTCGTCTGGATAACTTCACCATCTTCCGCACCGCCACTACCCACCAGGAACCGCTGACGAAGCGCAGGCGAAATCGCAGGCGAAACGAGCACGTTCCCGGTCGCGTCGAAGCGGTCGATACGCAGGCTCGGGAGCTCGGTCTGCGACCCGTCGAGCTGCGACACCATCCAGAACGCGTCACCTCGGCTCGGATCCGCGACCACCGCGAGCATCCCGCGTCCCGGCCCCGCGAGCGCGATCGGCGCGGAGACCTGCCCCGACGCGGACCGCAGCACGAACGACGCGACGCGAAACGGGGTGCCGCCTCCGCCGGTCAGGAAGATCGCCGTCCGCCCGTCGCCGAGAGTGACGGCCGCGCGCGACGGAGTCGACACGAGGGGCGGAGCGGCGTTGCCCGTCGTGAGTGGCTGGCTCCGTCCCGACGTCGGCACCGCGAAGCGCCCGAGGACGGCGGTGTTGGCGTCGCCGGCCACACCGCTCACGAGACGCCCCGCGAGCACGAACTGATTCGAGAGCCCGCTCTCGCCGAGCGGAGGTGAGAGAAACGTCGAGAACGACGCCTGATTGGACGGGAGCATGAGCTTGCCCACCGTGCCGTTCGTGAGCCCGTTGTGGAACACGATCGCTTCGCCTGCGCGATCTGGGTACGCCGTCGGCCGGAACATCCCCGTCGCGCCGACGAAGGGCAAATCGAGCGGGTCCCCGATGCACATCCCGGCCGCTTCGGTGCATGCGACGAGATCGACACAACCGACGGGCCCGCAGCCCGGGTGCTTCGGCGCCGGATTCAGCTTGAGCCCCGCCGCCGCAAAACGAATCGTCACGGTCTCGATCGTGATCGTGCTCACGGTGGTGGCGACCGGCTCGATCAGGCGAAATCCCTCACCATCGCGCATCCACACCTTGAGCTCGCGCCCCTGGTTTTCCCCTGTGATGGTCTGAAATTCGCGGTCGACCGGGAGCGTGAGGCGCACCGGCTTGTCGAACGTAACGTCGCCTTCGAGCGCGAACCCGGCGCCGACCCGCGCTGCGAGCTCCGGGAGGCCGGTCGGGTCGAGCGAAGGCACGATCGAGAGCTTCGTCTTCTTCGCGAGCGCGCCCGCCGGCACCTCCAGCTTCACGCCACGAAATTCGGACGAAGCGCGACCTTCGAGCACACCGCCCTCGGGCCCTATCTCGCCTTCGAGCGCGAGCGGCGCGTCCGCGACGACGGGATCGGCAGGAGTAACGGCATCCGGGTCGTTCGAGCAACCGGCGATCACGCTGGGAACGAGCAAGACGATAGAGACGAGAGCAAAGCTGCGAGAGAGGCGCATGGTGGTTCTCCTGTGAAGGTGCGTCCCGTTTTGTGACGCACGTTCACTTTGTGAACTCATCACGTTTCCCGGAAGGTGCCCCGTAGCTATCGGGTCGATAGACCGCGCCTATCGAACGAGCCGTCCCCAAAAGCACCCAACGCCCCTCGCCCCCCTGCCCGCCCGTCTTCACGCAAAAGCCCCAAGTCTCGAGCCGCTCTTCAAGTGGAAGCCCCGAGTCTCTTCGCTGTTCACGCGGAAGCCCGAACGCACTGTCCCGAGTCTCGAGTCCCTCTCTTCTCCTTCTCCCTCTCCCTCCTCTTCCCCTCTCCCCGCGACCGTCGTGGAAGGCCGGGGGTGGGCGCGGTTTTGTGGCGGTGGGGGGTGGGTCCTGTGTTTGAGGCTGGAGTGCTGTTCACGCGAGCCGAGCATCCCCGATCGGATCGCCCTCGAAGAACCGGTCCAGCCGAGTTCGGGGGGACCCA
>JAAFHV010000290.1 GCA_013297655.1 Myxococcales bacterium
CGCAGAGCAGGCACCGAGGAGCGACATACCGACGAGACCGAGCGCGAGCGCGAAAGGAAGACGCATTGGAGACGCGCTTCAGCACGAGAAGTGCCAAGACCGCCGAGGCCGGTTTCTCGAGGTTATTGCCCGACCCCGCACCTACATCGCCCCACCATGGGGGTCGAACGATCCAGCCATCTGGCGGATGCCGTGACCACGCCCAAATGTGAGGTGGCTTTGGGGAACGCGTGTTTCATCCACCGGGTGGACGCGCGTCGCCCTACGGCCCGGGCACACGAGCACGGATCCGTCCTGGCGACCACGAACGGATCTCGGCGTCCGCGGTGACGAATCCGCCGCGAGAGAACGCGCCAACGCGCGCCGATGGTCTTCGTGCTGGTGGAGCGGGACGAGCGACGGCCGAGGAGGACCGACGCCCGCGCCCCACACGAACGCGCGGGCCCGCGGCCCGGTCCGCGCGCTAACCGTCTCCCGCTACCAGCGTTTCTGAATATTGGAGATGAATTGGTAAGGATACCCGAGCGGGGTCGCGCTCGCGTCGTCGAGCCTCTTTACGTCTTCGGCGCCGAGCTTCACGGAGAGCGCGGCGAGGTTGTCGTCGAGCTGCTCTATCGATCGCGCACCGAAGATAACGGACGTGACTCCCGGCTTCGCGAGCAGCCACGCGAGCGCGACCGCGGAGGGAGTGCTGCCCTTCTCGTCTGCGATCGCGCGCACCACGTCGACGGTGCGCCACCCGCGATCGTCGTCTGCGTCGGCAAAGCGCTCTTTCCACTTTTCGAGGCGCGCGCCGGGGGGAGGCGCCTCCCCGCGCGTGTATTTGCCCGACAAGAAGCCCGCCGCGAGAGGCGACCACGGCAAGATTCCGAGCCCGAACTTCAAACACGCCGGCACGTGCTCGCGCTCCAAATCGCGCACCAACAGGCTGTATTGCATTTGGAGGGCGACGAACCTGTGGAGGTGCTCGCTCTTCGAGATCCAATGACTATCCACGAGCCGATACGCGGCATAGTTGCTCGCGCCGAGATAGAGCACTTTCCCTGCCCGCACGAGGTCGTCGAGCGCGCGGAGGGTCTCCTCTTCCGGCGTATCGATGTCTTGCATGTGAATCTGGTAGAGGTCGATCCGGTCGGTCTGCAGCCTTCGGAGGCTGTCCTCGACTGCGCGGACGATGCGATACCGTGACGCGCCGCTCGCGTTCGGGCCCTCGCCCATGCGGAAGCGAAACTTCGTCGCGAGCACCACCTTGTCGCGCGTCTTCGCCTCGCGCATCCACTTGCCCACGATGCGCTCCGACAGCCCGTCGGGGCCATACACGTCGGCGGTGTCGATGAACGAGATCTCCTTCTCGAGGGCGCGGCTCATGATCGCGAACGACGTGGGCTCGTCGCAGCCGACCTTGTGCATGAACGACTTGTCGTCGGCCTCGCCGAACGTCATCGCGCCGAGGCAGAGGACGGGCACCTTGAGACCGCTGTTTCCGAGGTTCCTGAATTCCATGAGCGTTCGCTTCCTTCCGGGGAGCGAGAGTGTACACCGAGCGCTCCGGAGCCCTCGACGACGCGGGGATCGTGGTCGGGCACGACCTCGCGACGCACGCGATCGCTGCCGGCGAGCGCGACGCGATCCGAGCAACACGCGCCGAAATGCCGAGGCGATGACGCCCCGGCGCGGAACCGGCGTGGACGGAACCGAATCGCGCCCTCTTCGCCCGGCGCCTACGCCAAATGGCGGACCCGGACCCACGTCGACGAACCAACGTGCAAGAAGGCGCGCGCGTGGCCTCCTTCGCGGGAAGGTCGCGTCGGCAAGAGTCGTACAGACCACCACTGCACGTACGCAGCCTTCTCTCTCCGAGGATTCGATGACGCTCTCTCTTCATGCCAAGCGCGGCGCGCGGCTCGCGATCGCTTCGGCATTCGGTCTTGCGCTCGCGGCGTGCGGCTCCGCGCCTTTGGTGATGCCGGCGACCACCACCGTGGGTCCCGAACGGGCGTCCGGCCAGAGCCACCTCATGGACAAGACCTTCGCCGGTCAAAATGCCTGCAACGCGAAGAACCACGACCGCCCGTTCGTCGTCGAATGGGACGCGACCGACAGCGCGCAGTTCGAGTCCCTCGCGGGCTCCGACGTGGTGTTCGTGCGCTACGAAGGGTGCAAGCTACAAGTGATCGACTCGTGCAAGAACGACTCGGTGAAGGGCACGCTGGGCGCCTACCGACCCGTCGTGTGGACGAGCGGGAGCGTAGAGAAAGTGGATATCGCGGACGAGGGCGAGCTCGTCGCGAAGCTGCCCCTCGGGGTCGCCTCGTTGGGCGGGCGCGTGTCGTCCGGCGAGAAGTTCCATATGGAGTACTTCGTGAGCGGCACCCGCACTGCCACCCGCGCGGCGGCGTACAAGGCCGACCTCGCGAAGGTGCCCGGTTGCCGCGGCGTGACCCACTTCGTCTATGCCTATGCCCTCGGCGCGTTCGCGCTCGGCAGCGCAAAGAACATCTCCGGCGAGGTCAAGGGCAGTGTCTGGGGCGCGGAGGCCGGCGTCGCGAAGAAACACACCGCCGCAGCGGAGAAGAACGGCGGGCTCCTCTCGTCGTGCCGCGGCGTGAGCGCAAAAGAGGTGGAGACGTGCAAAGCGCCGATTCGCCTCACGCTTCGCGAGATCGACGACGCCGAGAACCCCGACGCGGTGGCCTCGCGCGCCCCCGAGACCGCGACCGCCGCGAACCTCGCTGGCCGCGTGAACGACCGCATGAACCTGAACGAGAAGGCGCAAGAGCACTTCAACTCGGCGAAGGTGAAGCTCGGCGCGCACGACGGCCTCGGCTGCATCGCGGAGCTCGACAAGGCCGACCAGGCCGACCCGCGCCCGAACGTCGTCTCGACGAGCCCGACGTCGTGGGGCGCGACGACCCGCGCGCAGTGCCTCATGCTCTCCGGTCGCTGCTCCGCGGGCAAAGAGCTCCAGCGCAAAGCGAGCGAGAACCACGCCACTCCTGGATTTTCGAGCCCCGAGGTCGTCGACAAGCTGGTCGAGTCGCTCGTCGCGCAGTCGTGCTCCGGGAGCGACGGCACCGATCGCGATCGCCTGCTTTATGCCCTCGCGCGGCTCCAAGAGGGCACGAGCTCCAAGAAGGACGCCGCGTTCTGCAAGAAACACTACGACACCGCGACGGCGTTGCTCCCGAAGGTGCCACCCGCCGACGACCAAGACTACCTCGTCAAAGGAGGCGCGATGTCGATTCGTGAGAACGCGTCTCGCTGCTCGGCCAAAGCCGGCGATTGTGCGCAAGCGTGGGCCGCCTACCGCGACGCCTCGAGCCGGCTCATGAAAGCCAACTACGACTACACGGGGGAGTTCAAGCGGCTGTTCTCCACGTGCGCGAGCGCTGCCCCCTAACCTCCCGCCCGAGAGGCACGCCGTGGGCCCTGGCGGGCACGTATCGAACGAGCTCGCGTCGCGAGACGAGCGGCCCGCTCGCGGCGATCTCCCGCAATGTGAAGGTTCGTTCGGGGACTTTCGCGGGGGCGGCGCGCGAGGTATCCCAGAGGGATGTACGTAGGGCGCAAGCACACGGTGACCGCGACGACGCAGAAGCTCTTCCCGTTCGTGTGTCCGCACTGCAACCACGAAGCGTTCGCGCTCGTGACCGGCGTAGGTCAGGGCGCCGGCAATAGCCCCTATTTTTTGGACGAGGGTGGCGCGAAGGAGCGCGCGAGCTCCCAAGCGAACGACGCCGCGACGGAGAACGCCGCCGCGACGTTGCTGCTCGCGCGCTGCCCGAGCTGCTTCCAGCGCGACGAGGGCGCCGTCCGAGCGGTGAAGGGAAAGGCGATCGCGGGCGCGCTCGCGTGCCTCTTCATTTTTCCGATCTTCGGCCTCGGCCTCGACGCGATGCACAGCGGCCGCTCGAGCGCCGGGCTCTTCATCTTCGCCCCCCTCGGCGCGTTGACTGCCTATTTCATTTATGCATCTCAGAAGTGGAAATGGGAGACGGCCGACAATCGCGTGAGCTTTTTTTCCAAGGAAGAGCTCGAGGCCGAAGAGAAGGCAGAGTGACGCCTCCGGATTACCCCCGCGGAGCCACTATGACGTGCTTGCGCTCGACGTCGGTGTCGGACGGGGACGTCCAGAATGCGCGGCGACCGTAGACGTTTCCGTTCCTCGTCGTACGCGCTCCTCGCGCTCGACGGCAGTTGGTCGCGCTCGAGCCGGGCTCGCGAGGCCGAGCGCCGCCGCGGGTCTAGAGCACCGAACAGTTCGATGACCGAGGATTTTCGCTGAGTTGCGAGCCGTGCGAGGCGCGACGACGACGCTACAGGGCCGCAAGTCCCTGACGAGGGACGAGTCCTACTGCTGCTAGCCGAGGAGGAGTAACGAAGCACGGCGAAGCAAATCGGCGAAAAGCCGACCGAATCGAACTGTTCGGTGCTCTAGGACCGAGCTCGCCGCGACGCCAAGAAACGCACGCCCGGCGGCCTCCGCGAAGCCAGAAGAGCACGCCGCCATCTAGCGGATACCGAGCGGCGAAGCCACGTGCCATGAAGTCCGCGAGGGCGCCAATCCGCGCTCGCACTTCACCTTTGCCCTTCTGATTCGTCCCCGCTCGTGGGGGAAGAGGTTCCATCATGAAACTGTCACTGTTCGTATCCTTCATTTCGGCCGCCGCGCTCTCGCTCTCCGTCGTGGGCTGTTCGGGAACCCCCGAAGGCGAGGAATCCGCGGCGGAGGTGGGCTCCGTAGAGTCTGCCCTCGCGAACGCGCCGATCGACACGAAGCACAAGTTCAACGTCGGGCTCTGCATGGGCGACCTCAAGGCCGACGGCACCTGCACCGGCTACCACTGCTCCGCCACCCTCGTCGCGCCGAACGTGGTGCTTACCGCCCAGCATTGCATTTACGGTATCGAATACGCCGAGCGCTGGTGCGACAGCCGCTTTACCAACGAGCGCCTCTCCGACTCGCCCATCCGCGTGACGACGAGCGACTCCAGCGTCTCGGGGACCCCCAAGTGGTACGACGTGGCCGACGTCCACGTGCCGGCGAAGAGCCTGTGCGGCGACGACATCGCGCTCGTCACGTTGAAGACGCGCGTCCCGCTCCGCGAGGTGATCCCCGTCCCGATGGCGCTCGGGCGCGACATCGACAGGAACCCGCCGCGTTCGGTCGCGATCGTCGGCCGCGGCGGGATCGACTCGACCCTCGACCTCGAGACGTTCGAGTTTACCGACGACGATGGCGGATTGAAGCGCCGTATCCTCGAGAACGTACCCGTCGTTTGCACGCCCGGCACCGCCGCTGGCTGCGACGTGGAGGACTACAGCTCTCCCCCCACCAATACGTTCAACGTGCCTTCTTCGCTCTTCGCCATTGGCCGCTCGCTCGAGTCTGGCGACTCCGGCACCGCGATCTTCGACCAGCGCACGTTCCGCCTCGTGCCGGCGGTGATCGGCGTCGCGATGGCGACGACCTTCGACGCGAACGGAAAGACGAAGGTGGGCCTCGTCACGCGGATCGACACCCACCGCGACTTCATCGCCCGCACGATGTTGCAAGCGCTCTTCGCGCGCTGAGGGCGACGACGGACGAGAACCGGGAGGCACCGCTTCGACGACGAGGTGGTGCCTCTGCCTTTTGTCGCGCCGAGAAGGATCAGCCAATTTTGGCGGCGAGCTCCTTGCGAGAGCCCACGCCTAACTTTTGATATGCGCTGCGGAGCACGTTCTCGGCCGTACGGACCGAGACACCGCGCGCGGCGCCCATCTCTGCGGCGCTGAGGCCACGGAGCGCACCTTCGACCGCGAAGCGTTCGGCAGGCGAGAGCGGCGCGAGAGACGCTTCTCGCCCCGCGCGGCGCTCGCTCGTGTTCGGCGCGGCGGTCTCGCTCCCGAGACGCGCAACGAGGCCTACGGTGGTGGTCTCCCCGAAGAGTCGCTTCAGCCGCGCGACGTGCCGGTAGACGCTGCCCTCTGGAATGCCGAGCTCGTACGAAATGAGCTTTTGCGGGTGGCCCTCGGCGAGCAGTCGCGCCACGCCCTGTACGCGCGGATCTTCGCCGAGGAGAGCGCTCGTAGCGACGCTGAGCCCGTTGGTGACGACCTCCGCTTCACCGTCGCGGCCCGTCGGTACGAGCGAGTAGCGCGCGTCGACGCGGGTGGACCAGCCACCGAGGTCGCGCTCGCCCTGACGCGACGCGATCATCTCGGAGTGGGTTCTGTGAAGGTTCGGGAGGGCTGCGCGGACCTCGGCGTCCGAGACGTTGCTCACGCCCCCACGGGCGATCGTCGCGACCGAGCGGCGCGCGCTTCGGAGCCTCGCTGCGGCCTCGATGTGAGCGTAAAGCCTCGTGATTTCAGCACGATTCGCGCGCCCGAGGCGCACCGGCGCGCCCGTGAGGGCGCCCAAGATGTATCCGCCGGTGTCGGTGCGTTCGACCCTGCCCCCGACGAAGTCGCGTGCAGGCACCGCCGCTTGGCTCGCACCTTCGGCCGCGAAGAGTTGCATCACCGCCGCGGGCCCGATGATCTCGCTCGTCGAGCTGAGCGGCCGCCGTGGTGCCCGAAACGCTTGATCGAGGGCGCTGCGATCGGCACGCGCGATCGCGTCCTCGAAGAGGTGAACGATGCCAGCCGCCGTCGCACGGTCGACGCCGACGACGAGCGCCGAGTGGATCACGGGGCCGTCCGGGCCAACCTCGTAGGGGAGCGCGCATACGCCTCGATCGGCTTCGAGCGCGTCCTGCAGCGAGATGAGGACGCGGTCGAGCCAGGTCGCTTCGTCGCCCTCGAGCGAATATGCCGCATCGACCGCCTGAAGAATCGGACGCAAGGGAGGCCTCTGCTCTACTGTCGTCCATCAACGGGCTGGCGTCGACCCCCCAAACGGAGGGCGACGCTCCGATCGCACGCGGTCCGCGCCGATGCGGTCACCGGATGGACGCGTGCCTTCGGCGAAATGGGCCGCCGCGAGGCGATTTTGCGGGTACGGCGCGCGCGATTCGGCACGAACGTGTCACTCGCGGCGAAATGGTACGGTGAAAGGTCGGAGGCGACTTGGACCCGGTTACCTGCTTCGTGATCGCCACGCTCATGACGTTGCTCAACGGGGCGATCCTCGGTCTCGTCCACCGCGACCTCCCCGAGGCGCTTCGCCCGAGCGCGATCGACTGGCGGGTCAGCACGTTGCTCATGGCGGGGGGCAGCACGTTCTTGGCGGTGCAAAAACTGGCGCCCGCGGGCTTTATTTTGCCACTCGCCAACGCGCTGTTGATGCTCGGGGCCACCGGCTACTGGCGCGCCGTGAGACGCTTCTACGGCCGCCCCGCGAGCCGCTGGATGGTCGTCCCGGCGCTCGTGGGTACGATTGGCATCTATTGGTTCTCGGCGCACAGCCCGAACCTCGTCGCGCGGGTCGTGATCGCGTCCGTGGTGTGGTCGATCGCACTCCTCGGCGCAGCGTGGACCCTCCACACCGCCGGGGACGGCGAGCGCGCCATCAGCCGCCGAGTCCTCGAGGGCATCTTCGTGGTGATGACGTGCTTCATGCTCTTGCGATGTGCATACTTCGTCATCGCCAATCCAGCGGGCGCCTCTGTGGTCGACAAGGGGAGCTGGATCAACGCGCTGACTCCCATGCTGGCGGCGGTCATGCCCGTGATCGGCACGACCGCGTTCTTGCTCTTGTGCTCCGAGCGCATCCGGCGCGAATGGGAGCGCGCGGCATCTACCGATTACCTCACCGGCCTCGCGAACCGGCGCACGTTGAACGCAGAGGGCGATCGTCGCCTCGAGCAGGCCCGCGCGCACGCGGACCGCCTCGCTATCGCGGTGGTCGACGTCGATCATTTCAAATCGATCAACGATCGTTATGGCCACGACGTAGGTGACTTGGCGCTGAAGCACGTCGCCTCGCGCCTGCAGTCCGCCTGCCGCGGAAAAGACCTCCCCGCGCGCCAGGGGGGCGAAGAGTTCGTGATTCTCTTCGACCGCATCGAGCCCGCGCAGGCCATCGCCGCCGGAGAGCGGATCCGCGCCGCCGTCGAGGCGATGCCCTTCGTCGCCGAGGGAGCGGAGAAGACCATCACGGTGTCGATCGGCGTCGCCGCGCTCGCGGACACCGACAAGAGCTTCGACGACCTCTTGCGACGCGCCGACCATGCGCTCTACGCCGCCAAATCCGGTGGCCGCAACCGCGTCGAGCTCGCGGAGTAGGTCGACGAGCGACGAGACGACGCGTGGCGACGCTCTTGTCGACGCGACGCGACGCGTTCATTCGTCGGAGAGGCTCGCGCGATCGACGGGTGCGTCTTCGTCGTCGATCCACGTCACGCCGTTGCGCGCGACGTACTCTTTGACGGCGACGCCGAGCGTCGGAAAGAAGAAGGAGTGGCCAATCTTGGAGTGTAGACCATACCTCTCGAGGCGATCCTTCACCGGGTCCTTGAGCTCCGCGAACGCGAGCTCGGCGCCATACGTGCCCAACTCCTTGTCGAGCTCTTGGAGCATGTCGGCGGCGGTGGTGTCGACGTCGGTAATGGGCTCGGCGGCGACCACGACCCAGCGAATAGGCGGGGAAGCCTCGGCGACGATGGCGACCACGCGCTCGCGAAAGCTGTCTGCGTTGGCGAAGAAGAGCGGCGCGTCCCAACGAAACAGGAGCAGGCCGGGTATCTGCC
The DNA here is from genome assembly GCA_013297655.1 of Myxococcales bacterium. Taxonomy (GTDB): domain Bacteria; phylum Myxococcota_A; class Polyangia; order Polyangiales; family Polyangiaceae; genus JAAFHV01. The sequence goes on from JAAFHV010000290.1 coordinate 8,676, forward strand.
GCGCTCGAGGGTACCGCGTAGTGTCGTGATAGCCCTTTACCCCCCGGGCGCGCCCCAAAACGGCGTTGTGGGGCCGCACGGCGCGGCGCACGAAATCGAGGAGCGACGCCGCGACCGCGAACGCGATGCCTCGCATCGCACCGAAGACCGCGACGGAGCCGAGGGCGACCAGCGACAAGACGAGATCCGACTTCCGGAAGCGGTAAAACCCTCGCAGCGCCGAGAGGTCGAATAGGCCGAGGGCAGCGGCGATGACCACCGCCGCGAGCGCCGTGGTCGGCATGGTCTCTAGGAGCCACGGCGCGGCGAGCAAGAGGACCGCGATCGCGACCGCGCCGACCACGCCGGTGAGCTGCGTCTTCGCCCCCGCCGCCTCGGCGACCGGCGTGCGCGACGAGCTGCTGCTAATCGGGAATCCTCGGAAGAGCCCCGCCGCGAGGTTCGCCACGCCGAGGCCCACGAGCTCACGATTCGCGTCGACGCGGTAGCGCCCCCGCGCCGCGAACGTGCGCGAGAGCACGCTCGTGTCCGCGAACGCGACGAGCGCGATCCCGAGCGACGCGACGATCAAGTCGCCGAGGTCGTCGAGGGTCATCCGCGGCAAAGCGGGTATCGGAAACCCACGCGGGACCGCCCCGACCACCGGGATGCGGCCCTTCGCGCCGAGCACGACGACGGAGATCGTGGCGAACACCACCGCGACGAGCACGCCCGGAACCCGCGGCGCTTTTGCCTTCGCGAGCACGATGGTGGCGAGGCACACGAGCCCTATCGCGAGCGCCTCGTATTTGGTCTTGCCGCCGCGAAGCGCCGCCACGAAGAGGATCACCGTCTCCGGCAAGCTCGATCCACCGACCGAGAACCCACAAAGCTTCGGGAGCTGCGCGACGAGCACCGTCAACGCGATCCCATTCATGTATCCTACACGTATAGGCTTGGAGAGGAAGTCCGTGAGGAACCCTGCCTTGAGGAGACCGGCCCCGATACACGCGACCCCTGTCAGGAGCGCGAGCACGGACGCGAGCGCGATCGCCCGCTCCGGATCGCCGTGCGCCTTCTGCGCGATCGCCGAGGCGACGAGCCCAGCCAACGCCGAGTCGGGGCCGAGGACCATGATCCGCGAAGGCCCGAAGACGGCATAAGCAAGCAGCGGCGCGATCGTCGCGTAGAGGCCGGTCACCGGCGGGAGACCGGCCGCCTCCGCGTACCCCATGCCGGCGGGGACCAGCAGCGCCGTCAGCACGAGCCCCGCGACGATGTCGTCTTTGAGCCAACCGGGCCGGTAGTGGCGGAGCACCCAAAGCCCAGGCAGGTACGCCGCGATCCCGCGCGATGGCAACGTAGGGATCCCGACCCCTGCGGCCGAGACAGGGCCTGCTTCGATCGGGGGCGTGCTCGATCGTTCACCCGTCATTTTTCGCACGTTAGCCACGGATGGCACCGGGAGGAAAGCGTCGTGACGCCGCGCGATTTCGTGTCGCCACGACGGGCGCGTGCTCGGCGCGCGTCGCCCTTCGGGAGAGAACCGCGGCGCCGCGAGCCGCGCGTCGTTCTACCGAAGGGGCGCACACACCACACTGCACGACTCCCCACTTCGGGCTGCACGCTCGAGATCGTCGTCGGCGGGGCGCCCCCTGCGTGTCGTCGAGAAGAGAAACGGGTCGAGCACCTCCGGAGAGAGAAAATCGAGCGCAGCGCGAACCTCCAACCGTCGCACGACTATCCGCCAAGACACAATCAGCTTCATTCGCGCATAAGCGGGTATCGGGCCCCGTGTTCGACCGCGTTTGCGACCACCCGCCGACCACGTTCCGCTCTTTCGCCGGCACCTCGACCACGTTCGTCGCGAGCAAACCTGTGCCAATTTTCTAACGGGGCGACACGCGCGGCAGGGCCTTTGCGCCCGACTTGCCACCTCGACTCCGAAAAGCGCGGAAAACCTGGGTTGGCCCGAACCTCGCTATGGGCAGGCATGCGCACCCTCGGCCATCGTCCCCGGAACACGAAGCTCTCCGTCTCGCTGCTCGTGTTCGTCTCCGTCGCCGTCGGCGCCGCGAGCGCGCTCTCGGGTTGCGGAGGCAAGCTCGCTTCGACCGCCAATCGCGACGCGGACGGAGACACAAGCAACGGCAACGACCCCGACAACGATGGGCCGGGAACGAGCGGCACGGCCACCGGCACCACGACCTCGACGTCCACCGCGACCGGGACCACGACGGCGACGGCGACCGCGACAACGACCGCGACAACGACCGCGACCGGCAATACCGGCAACA
>JAAFHV010000291.1 GCA_013297655.1 Myxococcales bacterium
GTCGGCCAGGGGGCCTTCCACGACACGATCCAAGACCACCTTCGCCGCCTCGGACGCGAACCCGGAGCGCGACGCTGCGGGCAAGAGGCGCACGAGCGCGACGTCTCTTCGCCACGTGTTCGCGGCGCACCACGCGAGCAACACCTCGCCCGCCGGCTCGGCGAAGAGCTTGCCCAGCGCTTCCGCGTCCTCGTCGGAGTGGGTGTAGGCGGGGAGCAACAATCCGAGCCTGTCGGCAGCTTTTCGCACGTCGCCTTCGAGGGCGGACGCTCCCTCGCGACCATCGGATCGCCAGTAGGTGCGGAGGGCCTGATCGAGCTCGGGGCGGTTGGTGACGGCGGTCGTGAGGACGACGATCGCGTCTTGGGCTTCCTGGGAGAGCATCGCGGGTCTCCGGATCGTAAAGCAAATCGCGCGGCGAAATGAATGGAGTTCCGCCTACCCGGGTATCATGCACGAAAATGGCCGCGAAGAAGACGGACGAGGAAAAAGAGCGGCCCAAACGCGACGTACCGATCGGGCGTCTCTTGCGGCTCGCGAAGCCCGAGTGGCGCCGCATCGTGCTCGCGTTCTTCTGCCTCGGCGTGGGCAGCGTGGGCACGCTCGTCTATCCGCAGTCGCTCCGCTTCATCGTCGACAAAGCGATGGGCCAAAACGATCCGAGCGTGATCGATCGCGCCGCCCTCTTCATGGTCGGCATCTTGCTGGTGCAAGCCGCGGCGAGCTCGATGCGCTACGTGCTCTTCACCACGATCGGCGAGCGTGTCGTCGCGCGCCTCCGCGAGGACGTGTATCGCGCCATTTTGCGGCAAGAAATCGCGTTCTTCGACGAGCGCCCCACCGGCGAGCTCACGAGCCGCCTCGCGTCCGACACGACCATCTTGCAGAACACGGTGAGCGTGAACGTCTCGATGGCGCTCCGGAGCATGGTCACGATGATCGGCGGAGTGGGCGCCCTCGTGTGGACCTCGCCGCGCCTCGCGTGCGTGATGCTCGCGGTGGTGCCGCCCGTCGCGATCGGCGCGGTGCTCTACGGGCGTCGCGTGCGCGCCCTCTCGCGTGAGGTGCAAGACGCCCTCGCGTCGGCGAGCCAGGTCGCGGAAGAGAGCATCTCCGGCCTTCGCACCGTGCGCTCGTTCGCGGCCGAGTCGGTGGAGGCGCGTCGCTACGCCAAAGCGGTCGCCACGTCGTTCGAGATCGCCAAGCGGCGCGCGTTCACCGGCGGCGCGTTCGACTTCGTCGCGACCATCGCGGCCTTCTCGGTGGCGACGGCGGTGCTCTGGTACGGCGGGCACCTCGTCATGGAAAAGAGCATGTCGGTCGGCGCGCTCACGTCGTTCTTCGTTTACACCCTCGTCGTCGCGTTCTCGCTCGCGGCCATCAGCGACGTATGGGCCGACTTCATGAAAGCGAGCGGGGCGAGCGCGCGCATCTTCGAGCTCCTCGATCGTGATCCGGCGATGCGCGAAGGTGGCCTTCGGCCCGAGTCGACGAGCGGCGCGGTGGAGCTCGAGCACGTCACGTTCGTTTACCCTGCGAGGCCCGACGCGGAGGTGCTCTCGGACGTGAGCCTGTCGCTCCGGCCCGGCGAGATGGTCGCCCTCGTCGGGCCATCCGGATCGGGAAAATCCACGGTCGCCGCGCTCTTGGCGCGCATGTACGACCCCGGCGCAGGGCGCGTGTTGCTCGACGGTGTCGACGTGCGCGAGCTCGACGTGGATTGGCTAAGGTGCCAAGTGGGCGCCGTCTCGCAGGAGCCGCTCCTCTTCGCGCGGTCGATCGCCGACAACGTGAGGTACGGAAAACCGGACGCGACGATGGAGGAGATCGAAGAGGCCTCCCGGACGGCGAACGCGCTCGACTTCGTGCGAAGGTTCCCCGATGGCTTCGACACCCTCGTCGGCGAGCGCGGGGTGCAGCTCTCCGGCGGGCAAAAGCAGCGGATCGCGATCGCGCGGGCGGTGCTGAAGAACCCGAAGATCCTCGTCCTCGACGAGGCCACCAGCGCCCTCGACGCCGAGAGCGAGCACCTCGTGAAGGAGGCCCTCGAGCGCCTCATGAAGGGGCGCACCACGCTCGTCATTGCGCACCGGCTCTCCACCGTCGTCGACGCCGATCGCGTCATCGTGCTCGATCGCGGCCGCATCGTGGAAGAGGGCCCCCACAAGGAGCTCTTGGCGCGCGCCGGCCTCTACAAGAAGCTCGTGGAGAAGCAGCTCGCGGAAGGTTGATCGGGTGGGAAGATCCGGGCTCGGGCCTGGTATTCTCGTACTGTGGCCCTCAAGGAAGATTTCGACGAGTCTCGGACAACGGCGCCGCGTGGCCCGGCCGAGCGCGACACGGCGGTCGGGGCCCCGCCCGATGCCCAGCTCACGCTCCCTCCGAGCGACGATCCGGGCTCGTCGATGTTCCACGCGCCGCAACGCGTTTCGGAGCCGAGCCTCCCAGAAGGCCGCGCCGACCGCACGACGTCGGAGCGCTACCTCCCGCGCTCGCTCCTCGGTGAAGGCGGCATGGGCGTGGTGCGGCTCGGCCACGACGCCATCATCGGCCGCGACGTCGCGATAAAGACCATTCGCAAAGACCGCGATGCGCGGCCCGACTTGCGCGCACGTTTCCTCCGCGAAGCTCGTGTGCAAGGCCGCCTGGAGCACCCGTCGATCGTGCCCGTGTACGACATGGGCACCGATCCCGATGGCACTACCTATTTCACGATGCGCCGTATTCACGGCAACACCCTCGGGAGCATCCTCGAGAAGCTCGCCAAAGAAGACGCGGAGACGACAGAAAAGTACTCCCGCCACCGCCTCCTCACCGCGTTCGGGAACGTGTGCCTCGCGATCGACTTTGCGCACGAGCGGGGCGTGGTTCACCGTGACTTGAAGCCCGGCAACGTGATGATTGGCGACTTCGGCGAGGTGTACGTCCTCGACTGGGGCGTCGCCAAAGTGAGCGACTCACCCGATTGGCAAATGCCGGAAGAAGAGTCGCTCGAGAACGCCACACGCGCGGGCAGCTACGTGGGCACTCTCGGGTACATGTCGCCCGAGCAGCTCACGGGAGTCGAGGTGGATCGCCGCACGGACGTGTACGCGCTCGGCGCGTTGCTGTTCGAGATCCTCGCGCTCTCTCCGCTGCACTCGGGCAGCAGCTCCGAGATCACCGCCACCACCCTCGTCGGCAGCGACGCGCGGCCTTCCCTTCGTGCCCCCGAGCGCGCGATCCCGGCCGATCTCGACGACATTTGCGCCAAAGCAGCGGCGACCAAACCCGACGCGCGGTACGCCACCGCGCGCGCCCTCTTCGACGCCTTGCAAATGTACCTCGACGGCGACCGCGAGCTCGAACGCAGACGCGAGCTCGCCACCCACTACGCGGAGCAGGCCAAGCCACGCGCCGCCCTCGCGCTCGACGATCTCGATCCGACGAACGTGCACCGCGAGCGGGCGATGCGCGACGTAGGAAACGCCCTCGCCCTCGATCCGCGCAACGCGAGCGCCCTCCGCACGATGACGCGGCTGATGGTGCACCCCCCGCGAAAGACCCCTCCCGACGCCGCCGCCGCCCTGAAGACGTCGCGCGACGAGCTGATGCGGGTCACCGCGCGCATGGGGGCCTTCGTGTTCGGGATGTGGTTCGCGTGGTTGCCGATCCTCGCCTGGATGGGGGTGCGGTCGATCGCGGCCATTTCGCTCGCGTCGACCGCGTTCCTCGCCGCGTTGGTGCTGTGTCTCCTCGACGCACGAAAGCGGCATACGCCGCGCGAGCCGCGAAGCGTCGCGATCTTGGTGCTCGCGAGTGTGGGGTTCAGCGGCGTCACGCGCCTCTTCGGTCCGCTCGTGCTCTTGCCTACGTTGCTGTTCGCGTTTGCCATCGTTTATGGCCAAAACCACTTTCGGAGCAGGCTCGGTACGGTCGCGTTCGTGGTCTCGGCGCTCCTCCTCGTGGTGCCGACCGCGCTCGAGCTTCTCGGTGTGCTCTCTCCGTCGTATGCATTCGAAGATGGGCAAATGCACATTTTGCCGCACATGACGTCGCTCCCGCGCGCGGGCACTCTCTCCTTCCTCGTGTTCGCGAACCTGATGGTGATCGCCTCGATTTGGCGCCTCACGCAGCGCATCCGCCGCGCCCTCGCCGACGCCGAGACGCAGGTCGCGATTCAATCGTGGCACCTTCGTCTGATGGTCCCCGAGGAGGCACGCCACGCCGTGCGCGCGCCGACGGTGAAGGGCGGCAAGGTCACCCTCGAGAAGCTCCCCGCGTCACTACCGAAGACCGAAGCGGCCAAAAAGAGCGACGCCTGAGCGCGATACTCTGCGTCTGCTCACCATCGCGAATTTCCGTCGCGACGCGCGACGCGACCTCGATGGTGGGGTCCTCACCGCGAGGAGGCGGCCGCGCGTGCAGGGCACGGGTCGTCACGAAGGCGAACGCGATGTCGGGCGCTGGTCTTTTCCGTGGTCGCGGTCGCACCTCGTCAAACGAACGGCACCTCGGGGGAAGCTTCGCGGTTCTCCGGGCGCTGCCACGCGGGGAGTGCCTGTTCGAGCCATCGTCCGTCCTCCGCAAACTCGATTTGGGGGCCTTGTGCGTTCCGGACCGCCATCGTCATGTCCGCGCGGCTCCGTAACATCTTCGTGAATCCGGCGACCTCTTCCCATCGCACTTGCGCGATGATCTTGCCCCCGGACTTCATCGCCAAGAGGCGCTTCGTCGTGATCGCCTGCGCGTCCGGCTCGCCTGCCATGTCTTTGAACACGGCATAGAGGATGACGAGGCCGACGATGAACGGCGCGAGGGCGATACCCGCGACGATACGGAAGATCCGGCCCCCCCACTGCGCGACACTACGAAAGTAGATGACGCGCTCACCAGGTTCGAGCGGCACCCCAGAGACGAATCGCGCCGGTGGAGCAGGGTGCCCGAGCGGGACGCTGTGTCCGTGCGGCGCGTGTCCGTACCCGTACCCTTGTTGGCCCTGAGGGGAATGGCCATAGGGTGCTCGGCCAGGGGGTGGCTGTTGCATCTCTTCCGTTTTTCGACAGATCGCGAGCGTCGGCAATAGGAATCTCATGCCGAGCTCGGTACTCGCCGCTCACGGAACAATCACGCGTCAGCGGCTCACGCCACCGCGCGTTCGAGAAGCGCGCGGAGGGTGGCCGAGATTTCGTCGAGGCGTGCTCGGTCTGGCAGTGCCGCGAAGCCGAAGGTCACTTCTTGGGGCTCGACGTGGTCGGTGAAGGGCCGCATCACGAGCCTCCCCGGGCCGCCGGGCGACGCCGGCGCGCCATCCATGTAGGTCGTGCCCGTCCAGAGCTGCGGGCCATTCATGAAGTGCGCGGGTAGCCCATCGCGAAGGGGCGCGAGGTGCCACTCGGCACGTCGCTCCGCGACGAGCGCGCGGAGCCCTTCCCGAAGCGCAATGGCGAGCGCCGGGAGCTTGGTTCGTGCGGTATCGCGCCACGCGACGCGTGCATTATGCACGGTGTCGTCGTAGGCATACGTGGCCATGAGCCGAAACGCGTGGCACTCCTCTCGACCGGAGAGGTCGTCGAGGGCGAGCCCAGCCGGTGCGCGCAGAACGAAGTCCTCGTTCGGCCGCGCCCCGTTCAGGCCGAGGCGAAACGCTCCTCGTGCTCCGTCGACGAGCCCTCGCGCGCGGTCGACCGCGACGCTCTCCCCGAGCGGGGAGTCGGAGGTGGCCCACCCGAGGGTCGCGCCGAGCACGCCATCGGCCTGGCAGTAGAGGCCGTGATCGAACGCGGCGGTCGCCTCGACCTCGCCGTCGTGAACGTGGAGGGTGGGAAAAAACAGCGCCGAAGGGTCGCGGCGCGGAAAACGAAAGGCCATCGGGTGCACGCTCTGCATGCCCGACCCGAGGCCGAGGAACCCGCGCTTCTTGGGCTTCAAGCGGAACACGGCGAACCCGAACGAGGCCACCCTCGGGAGCTTTTCCCATACGCCTTCGGGGAGGCGAAAGCGCGCGTCGAGGCGTGAAAAGTCCTCGCGTGTCGGCACGAAGGAAGCCTCGAAGAGCCCCACGTCGTGGACGACGAGCTTTGGCTTCGCGGGCGCGCTCCGCATGAGACCGCGGCTCTTCGGCTGCGGCGAGGTGCTGTAGTCGGGCGGAAAGGCAGATTCGAGATCTTCGAAGAAGCTCGCGTACCCCTGGAGATCCACGAACGTCACGGAGTCGTCGGCCGAGCCCTGCGGGACCGGGATCGGGAGCACCATCGCGAGCTCTTCGTCGATGTCGAGATCCATCGCGTACGCGAGGAGCTGGTCGCCCTCCGGGAGGCCGCGCGCGAAAATACGAGTCTTCCCGACGAACCGAACGGGGCGCGAAAAGCAGCACATGGTCCCCTCCCGAAAATACGTGCGCTCTACATGCCCATCATGTCGAGGAACGGGCCCGGGCCGAGCAGGCTGGTGCCGCCGTCGATGAGCAGCGTCGCGCCGGTGATGTACGCGCCCGCGGGCGAGACGAGGTACGTGAGGCTCTCGGCGATCTCGAAGATGGTGCCGTAGCGACCGAGAGGAACACGCTTCTTCAGTGACGACTCTGCGTCCCCCGGTGCGAGGCGCGACATGCCCTCGGTGCCTTCGATTGGGCCCGGCGCGATCGCGTTCACGCGGATACCGAACCGGCCCCACTCGAGGGCGAGATCGCGGGTGAGCTTCTCGATACCCGCTTTTGCCGCGCCGGCGTGGCATTGCAGCGGAGTGGCCACGTGCGCCTGCGTGGCGGTGATGTTCACGATAGAGCCGCGCGAGGCGGAGAGCGCCTCGAAGGCCGCGCGGCTCGCGTTGAACGTGCCACAAAGGTCGATGTCGATGACGGCGCGAAAACCATTGGCGCTGAGGGTGGCCGCGGGGGAGAGGAAGTTCCCCGCCGCGCTGTTCACGAGCACGTCGAGCGAGCCGAAGGAAGACGCGGTCTCGGCGATCGCCTTCTCGACGAGATCGTACTTTCGTACGTCGCAGGCGAACGTCTTCGCGACCCCGCCCGCTTCGGTGATCTCCTTCGCGATCGTGTCGAGCTTCTCTTGGGTTCGCCCGATGAGCATGACCTTGGCGCCTTGTTCGGCGAGGCGCTTCGCGAGGCCGGCGCCGATGCCACTTCCGCCGCCGGTGACGAGCGCGCCTTTGCCGGCGAGGAGCCCACTTTGGAATACCGATTTCATTTGGCCTCTTCGTTCGTGGCGTTGCGCTTCACGTCGGCCTCGGCGACCTCGGCGAGGCCGGCGAGCGCGCCGAGGGAGAGCGGGTGGAAGGGGGGGCGCGGCGTGAACGGAAGCGCCGCAGGAAACCCGCGCTCCACGAGCCGCTGCGCGCACATCGCGAGGCACGACTTGCCTTGGCAATACCCCGTACCGAAGCCGGTGTAGCGCTTGAGCGACTCGACGTCGTCGTAGCCCCGCGTGATCGCGTCGTCGAGCTCGTGGAGCGTGACGTCCTCGCACCGGCACACGAGCACCTTCGCCATGAGCCGAGCGTAGCGGGAATCGCGCGGGCGAGGGAAGGCACGCGCGTACGCCGAGAGGAGGCGTCGTCGAGGGAGCCGTTCGTGTCCGCGCGCCCCGATCCTCCGTTTGCTGGGTGAGGGATCGCGAGCGGGTTCGTCGCGCGCCCTTCCAGGCACGAAGGATCACGCGCCGGTGCTATTTTTCCCTGCGCGGTGCTCGCTTGGGGTGAGCCCGGTCCAGCGCCGGAACGCGCGAAAGAACGTGGCCGGCTCTTGGAAACCCACCGCCCGCGCGACCTCGCTCGCGGTCTTGTTCGGATCGGCGAGGAGCACGAGGGCGCGCTCGTGACGAGCTTCGTCGAGCAGGGCCGCGAACGACGTGCCCCCTTCGGTGAGCCGGCGCTGGAGGGTGCGCGTGCTCGTGCCCAACGTGCGCGCCACGCGCGAGGGGGTGGGATCACCAGTCAACGTGTCGGCGAGCACACGTTTGGCGCGGTCGACCCAGCTCGGATCTTCGAGGTTCGCCGCGAGCGTGGCGGCGTGTTTGGCGAGGTAGTCGGCGAGCGCGGGGTTGGCGCGGCGATTGGTGCAGGTGAGCCAGCGCGCGTCGAACACCAGCTCCGCGTGGGTCGCGCCGAAGGTAGGCTCGAGGCCGAACAGGGCACGATAGGGCGCGATGCTCCCCGGTGCGGGGTGGGGAAAAGAAATGGCCAATGCGCGAAATTCGTCGCCCGCGAGCGCGCGGAGCGTGGTGAACGAAGTGGCGACTTGCGCTTCGGCCGGTCGCCCGAGCCGCGCGACGCTCGCGGGCAAGGTTTGAATCAGCGCGGCCTCCGCGCGGCCATTTCGCCCACGTCGCACGACGAGGCGAGGCACCGCGTCCTCCAGCACCAAGCGCCGGAAGCGCTCGAGATCACGCAGCGCTTCGCCGATCGTGGCCCGGTGCTCCACCACGAACCCGAGGACGCCGAGCGCGCGGAGGCCAATGCGCGCCCCCAGATCGAGTCCAATCGTGGGATTGATTCTTGCTATCGCCTCCCAGAGCCGAAGGTGGCGCGCGAGGGGCACCCGCGCGTCGAGCTCGGCGAGATCGTGCGCGGTGAGGCCGGACGCCGCGAGGCATGTGTCCGCGTCGTGGCCCAGATCGGCGAGCGCGTCCAACATCGCGCGTGGCAGCGCGGCGAGCACGGTTCGCCCCGCCGTCATGGGCGAACGCCCGTGCGTCGTCCTGCCCGTCGCGCAGGCTTCCTGAACGTCGAGTGGGCTCCCGTCACGCCCTTCAGCCTACACGGCAGCCAACGAGGCCCGTCGCCGAGAGTTACTTCGCGTAGGCCTCGATGAGCGGCGCGAACGCCGAGTCCACCGCGGTGGCGGCCGCGTCGTCTCCTGCGTTCGTCGCGGCGAGGAGCACGAGGTCCTTCTCCGGGGCGACCCAAACGGTCGCGTAGAACATGGTGTTCGACCCCGAGTGCGACAGGGCCTTTCCGCCTGCCCAGCCTTGCGCCACCACGCCCCAGCCCATGGCGTAGTCGCCGTCCGGAGCAGGTGTTTGAAGCTTGGTGAAGCTCGCTTTGGAGACGAGCCCGCCTTCGTCCTTCGTGCCGCGCGCGTGGGCGTGGGCGAACTTGGACCAGTCGGCGAGTGTACAATGCACGGTCCCGGCGGGGCCGAGCGGCCGCGGGTTGTCGGCGCGAACACCGGGAGCGACGGGGACGTAGGCGCCCTTCTTTCCCGAGTGTCCCCAAGGGGCATCTGTCGACCCTTCCGCCGCGGGCGGGCCGAAACCGCAACTTGCCATTCCGAGCTTGTCGAAGATTCGCTTCTTCATGAGCGTCTCCCAGCTCTCTTTCGCGAGCGACTCGAGGATGGCGCCGGCGACGATGTATCCGGCGTTCGAATAGATGTAGGTTCCAGGTTTCTGCGCGGGCTTCGCGACGAGGAGCTCGATCGCCGCGTCCTTCCGCGACTTCACGAGGTCGGTCGAGGTCGACGCCGCGACCATCCAGCTCTGCGACAGGTTCGGCGGGAGCCCCGCGCGGTGGTAAAGCAGCGCCTCGAACGTGACGCTCGCGAAGCCGGGATCCATCGGCACGTCGGGGAGCAAGTCGAGGAGCGTCTTGTTCCAATCGAGCAGTCCCTCTTCCACCAGAATCGCGGCGAGGGTGGCTGTCATTGCCTTGGTGTCGGAGCCGAGGTGCCAGCGATCGTCGAGAGTGACGGCCTCTTCGCCGCCCTGCTTCCGCGTACCCACCGCGCCGCGTCCGAGCAGCTTTCCGCCACGGTAGGCTGCGGCGGTGAGCGCCGGCACTCCGGCCTTCGCGCGGATCGGCTCGAGCACGGCGTCCAGCTCGCCCGCGGACGGACCGGCGCCATCGCCGCTGTCGGTAGAGATCACCGCGCTATCGGCGCCAGCGTCGCTGTTCGGCGCGACCCCCGGCTCGCTCTCCGAGCAGGCCGCCGCGCCGATGACGAGGCCAAGCACGACCGAACCCACCACACCTCGAAGAATCCGCATGCGCGCGAAGTAACACGGCACCGGGAGCGCGGCCAGCGACCCCGAGGCATGCCAACGGTCGTCAGGTGTCGTCCGGTGGCCACGTCGCGATCGCGGCGCGGAGCGCGGTCGCGATGCGATTGGCGGTCTCTTTGACGAAGAGCTTCTCGATCACGGCGCCTTTTGGCGCGCCCCGGAGCACGATTTTGTACACGTCCGGGCGATCTGGGCCTTCGGAGGTGGAGGTCTGGTGCACGTATTTCAGCTCGACCTCGGGCCGCGCGTGGAACACGTGGCGCTCGCGGCTGGTCGATCGCGCAGCGAGCACGACCACGAGGGCGCGCTCTTCGGCCACGTGCGACACGACGAGCCTCTTGAATGCGACGGACCACATGAAAAGCGAGAGCACCGCCGCCAGCACGAACACGACCGCGATGGGCAATGCGCTCTCGGGCCCACCGAGGAACCTGGTGACCGCGCTCGCCACGGCCATCACCAAGGAGCCGCACGCGATCGCGAGGAACATCACCGGCTGGCGCGACGACTCGCGCACGATCTCGACTTCGGCGACCGGATCGACGGTTCCTGGGGTTCGGTACATGGCGTCGAACGAGCGTAACGGGCGCGGGTTGGGCGGTGCCCTCGAATCATGATGTCGAACAAAATGCTCAGTCGGGGCAAGGCACGCGCCCGGCGTGGTGGCGCCGGGGATCATGCCATTGGCGCGCGACGACACGGCGCGCCCGAGCCGGCGGGCGCAACGTGAAGGGAGAGGAATCATGACCCGAATCGAATCGCTGCCGCCTGTCGCGAACCTGCCGTGGACTTCGGCGATGAAGCCGCTCGACTCTGCGAAGACGAACGTCGAGGTCCTCGCCGATGGTCGCCTCCACCTCACGATCGAGCACGACGTGCTTCGTGGCGTGACCCCGGAGATGCTCGA
>JAAFHV010000292.1 GCA_013297655.1 Myxococcales bacterium
GAACAGCCACCGATCGCCCGCTGTCAACGCACGTTCTTGGCGCCCCGTCACTTTTATTCGCCCCCAAAACCCGCAAAATATTGCGCCATCGAGCCACATTTGGCGCGCCAACGTGGCGTTGTGGATCCCTCGCATCCCACGCCTCTCGCTGCACCGCGCCGCGTCGCGCCCCAACAATATTCCCTACTTACCGCGCCCGCCCAATCTCGCCCGCCCGCACCGCGCGCTCCAGCCCCGTTGGCACACTTCTAAACCGCCCACGTTCCCGCCCGTGATGTGTGCCCACTGCCCACGTGCGCCTCGCACCACCTCACCCGCTTCGCCCCGGCCCCAGCACGCGGTCGAGCGGGCTCCGCACGCCGTGCGCGCCCCGATTCAGCACGTGCGTATAAATCATCGTGGTGCTCACGTCGCTGTGCCCCAGCAGCTCCTGAATCGTCCGAATATCGTATCCCGCCTCGAGCAAATGCGTCGCGAACGAGTGCCGCAGCGTGTGGCAGCTCGCGCGCTTGTTTAGGCCCGCTGCCAGCACCGCGTCGCGCACGGCACCTTGAAGCACCGTCTCGTGAAGATGGTGTCGGCGCCGCTTCCCGCTCTGCGGCTCTCGATACGTGCGCGTCGCGGGGAACACCCACGATTCGCGCCTCACGTGCTCGGGCCCTCCGTCCCGGGACACCCTCGCCACCGTCCGCGGCCACCTCGCGATCGCGCGAGAGCCGGTCCTTCAGGACACGACGGACACGACGGACGCCGCGGACGTCGGCTCGACGCCTCAGACCGCGACGCCACGCTCGCGGCAATTCACGCATTTGACCAGTAGTGTCGAGCACTTGTGCGACTCGCACCGCCCAGTAAGGCGACTCGCACCGCCCAGATCGCGACTTGCACCGCCCAGTAAGGCGACTCGCACCGCCCAGTAAGGCGACTTGCACCGCCCAGATCGCGACTTGCACCACCCAGTAAGGCGACTTGCACCACCCGGTAAGCTCACTCGCACCGCCGAGTGACCCGACTTGCACCACCAAGTCGACCTACTCGCACCGCGCCGTTCGCGAATCGCCACGCGCCCTCGGCCGAGTCGCACCAACCCGCGAGCCTCCTCGCCGGCCAAGGTACCCGATTCGCGACCCGCACGACGACGACATGGGGCGAGCAGGAAGGGCCGTGCCACCCCCACGACGACGACGCGCAACGGCCCACTTCCGTGGTCGCGCGCAGACATAGCAAAATCGTGGGCTGCGTAACTGCTCGGGATCGTGCGCAAAATCTTCAGCTCGGGAGAAAGAGAAAAAAAACGCATCGCGGACGCAACGCCTCGGCGCGGGCGGCCGAGTGAGGGGCGTCAGTAACGACGCTGACCTCAACAAGGAAGATCTGATGCGTACCAAGTCCAAGTCCAAGTCCAAGTCCACGTCTACGGCTGCGCGCTCCACCAAGGTTGCCAAGGCCGATGCGGCGAAAGCTGCCAAGGCCGCGCCGGCCAAGCAGTATCAGGGCCCTCTCCTCGAGAAGCCCACCGCCGCGCTCGAGATCCGGAGCGACATTACTCCGGAGATCGTCGCTGCCATCGCCGCCGAGGCGAAGGCCACCATCTACGACGACGTCGAGCCGGGAATGCCCTTCTCGATCTTCGTCGCCGAAGCCATCGACTGCGCGTTGATGGTTCAGAAATACTGGAAGAGCCCGAATCCAGATAAGTACCGCTCGCTCTCCCTCTATGCGTACCGTCTCGGGGAGACGATGGCCGCCGAGATCGTGCACCTCGTCGACCTGGCCGAGGTCGCGCGCGACGGCGCGAAGGTGACCACCAACGCGGTCGACGATCGCCAGCTCGAGCGCGCGCGCTTCGTGAATCGCGAGCTCCGTCTCGCGGTAGAGTTCGATGCGGACGACGGTGTTCGCAACGAGAAGGACGACTCGGTCGAGGCGCTCAAGCGCTCTCACGAGACCGAGCCCGCCACCATCGCAGCGCTCGCCGACTCCCTCGGCGCTTACGCTCGTCACGCCAAGAAGTACGAAGCTAGCCTCGCGCAGTCTCCAGACTTCGACGGCGCCCTTATCGAAGAAGGCGAGCTCCTGAGCGACGCCCTTCGTGCCCGCCGCAAGGCGACGGGCTCCTCGAACGACGCGCTCGAATCGCGCGACGTTTACCTCCAGCTCTTGCGCAATCGGCTCGGTAAGGTTCGCAAAGTGGTTCGCCACGCCTACCGCTCCACCCCCGAGGTGATCCGTGAGGCGACGAGCGCGTTCCACCGCGAGCGCCGCCGCGCCGACCGCAAACCCGACCCCCTCGAAGGCGACGAGCCGTTGCCGCCGGACGGCGAGGGAAACGGCGACAAGAAGTGAGGCTTGAAGTGCGCTGATACGTAAAGAGGCCCTGTCGCAAGACGGGGCCTTTTTTCTGTGGGCCTATCCGCGGCCACGACTCGCCCCCCGTTCCCGTTCGGCCAATCTGTGTATCCAGTTGCCGCACGGGAGCCGCGTAAGCCAGACCGTCAACGAACGCACGCTCACGATGAAGCCCTGGAAAACCAAGGGGTTTGCTTGGCATGCGGGTTGCTGCCGGGCGGTGTGGTCTTTGACGACTTCGAAGATGGCCTCGTCGGACGTTCGGGCACGCTCACGCGGCTTCGTGCGGCGAGGGCGCGCGGTGAACGGCTCGTCGTCCTCACCGGGCCGCCCGGGGTGGGGAAGTCGTCACTCGCGAAGGCCTTCGCTCGCGAGGTCGCAGCCTCCGGAGAGGCCTACGTGGCCTACGCCACAGGCTCGTCGGCGACCGACGTGCTCTTCGCGATCGCGCGGTCCCTCGGCATCCATTTCGTAGACGAGCCCGTCGATACGTGGGGTGAGGTCAGCGCGTGCCTCGACGCTGCCACGACCTTGCTCGTCGTCGACGGTGCAGACGTTCCGCGAGACGCCGTGCGCGAGGTCGTTCGTGAGGTCTCGGAGACCTCCCAGGCCACGATCGTCGTGACGTCGCGCTGGTCGCTCGACCTCCCGGGCGAGCTCGTTCTCGCGGTTCCTCCGCTCGACGACGCGGCGGCGTTGCGCCTCCTCACGCGTGAAATCGTGCGCCGAAACCCGTCGCACACCATCCCTCCCATCGCGATCGCGCGGGCGGCGGCGCGGCTCCGAGGCCTCCCCTTGGCGATCGAGATCGTCGCGATGCGCGCGGCGAAGGTCGGCGAGGCGGCCCTCGACGACGACGCGCTCGACGCGCCGCTCCCTCCCGCCACGATGGCGCGTTTGCTCGATCCGTCGTTTCGAGAGCTCGGGGAGGCGGCCACACTCGATCTGTTTGCGCTCTCCGTCTTCCGTCCCACGTTCGATCTCTCTGCGGCGCAGGCGGTGCTCGGTGAAGATGCGGCCTCGCGCGTCGAGGTGCTCGTGTCCGCCTCGCTCGTCGTCCCGCGCGGCTCCCGATTCGAGGTGATCGCCGTCGTGCGCGCGGAGGCGGCGCGAAGGGCGCGCACCTCCGAGCCCGAGCGCCTCGTCCGGTACGAGCTCGCGCACGCCCGCTTTTTCTCGAGCTGCCTCGCCGCCCGAGCAGACGCGAAGGCCGCGTTCTCTCTCCTCCACGATGACCGCGAAAACTTCCTCGCGGCGTTCGAGACGCTGCTCGCCCACGGGTTCGCCATCGAGGCGGCACGAGTGGCGGTGCGCCTCGACGCGGGGCTCGTCACGTCGGGGCCGGCCTGGCTTCACCGATCTCTCCTCGAGCGCGCGTGGTCGGCCACGGAGGGGCTCGACGCCGCGGGCGAACGCGCCGATCTTGGCATTGCGCTCGCCCGCTTCTTTGCCATTCGTGGGCGCCACGAACGGGCGCTCGCGGTGCTCGCCGCGGCGCGCGCGGAGGGGCTCGACGCCGCGCGTTTCGCCTGGATCTCGGCGCTCCGGGCGTTCTCGCTCCGCCCTCGTGGCCGGCACGACGAGGCGCGCGAAGAGGGCCTCGCGGCGGTGCGCGCAGCCGTCTCGCTCGACGACCTCGTGCTCGAATGTGCGGCGACGCAGATCGTGGGCCTCGTCGAGCTCGACCTCGGAGAGCTAATGGCCGCATCGCGCGCTTTCGATCGTGCGCTGGCGCTCGCTCGGGCTTGCGGTGCGCCTCGCCTGGAGGGGATCGTGATGGCCAATGCCGCGCTCACCGCGTTGCGTGGCTCGCGGCTCGACGAGGCCGCGCGCCTCGCCGCATGCGCGCGAACCTCCCTCTCCGGCGCCGGTGATGCGTTCCACCTCGTGCGTGTCGACATCCTCGACGGTCTCGTTCGGCTCGGCCGATGCGAGCTGGCAGAGGCGGAGCGTGTGCTCGTCCGCGCCGCGGTCGACGCGAAGGAGAACGGGGACCGCGATGGCGAGGTAGACGCACGGGCTTCACTCGCCGAGGTCGCCCTCGCGAAGCGCGACGCCGCCGAGGCGCGCCTCGCGCTCGAAGAGGCCCGGATCGCCCTTCGCACGATGGACGACGTCGCCGCGCACGAGCGGGTTCGTCTGCTCTCGCTGCGTCTCGCGGGCACCGTCTCCGCGCGCCTCGTCCTCGAGGACCAAGGGCGCCGCCTCCGCATCGACGATCGTGTGGTCGATCTCGGCCGGCGCGTCGCGCTCCGTCGTCTCGTCCAGGCCCTCGTTCGCCAAAACGAGGCGGACCCCGAGGGCGCCCTCGACGTGCCCGCGATGCTCGCGGCGGGCTGGCCTGGGGAGCGGATGCGGCCCGAGTCGGGGGCCGCGCGTGTGTACATGGCCGTGCGTCGGCTCCGTGCGCTCGGCCTCGGCGTCGCGATCGAGACCCACGGCTCGGGCTACCGCTTTTTTCCCTCGCTCGAGGTGGTCGTGGCGACGAGCGCGGAAGCACATTTGCCTAGCGTGGACATCCCGCGCGTCGCGGGAGGGAGTGACCCACACGAGAGATGTTAGGCGCTGTTCGTTTCGTCGCTCGGGGGCATCTGGCACCACGAATGGCATGTCCATGCGCCTCGCCGCCCTCGCTGTCGTCCCGTTCTTTGCCGCGCTTGCGGCCTGCTCGTCCTCGGAGGGGCCTGTCCCGGTCGCGCCCGACGGAGGCAGCCCACCAACCGACGCGGGGGTCGACGCGGCCCCCGAGCCGCTCGCTTGGGAGCCGTGCAGCCTAAAGAGCGAGGGTGGCGGCCCACCGGCCGAGTGCACGACGGCACAGGTCCCGCTCCGCGCGGGCGTGAACGACGGGAAGACCATCGACATGCGCGTGAAGCGCTACCGCCCCGCGGGGGGCAAGGGGCTACGCCAGCTCTGGATGCTCCAAGGTGGCCCCGGAGGCTCCGCGTACGTCTTCGAGGGGCTCGCGGAGGTCATCGGAGCCCGCTTTCCAGACGTCGATTATTATCTTCCCGACCATCGCGGTACGGGCAAGTCGAGCCGGATTGGATGCGCAGCCGAGGGCGCGAAGACCGAGGGCGGCTTTTTCATCACCGCCTCGGAGTGGCCCGCGTGCATCGCCGAGGCAAAGGCGACATGGGGCGAAGGGCTCGCGGCATTTTCGACGACGAACGCCGCGAACGACCTCGGTCTCCTCGTCGAACGCGCCAAGGTGCCGGGGCAGCCGGTATTCGTCTATGGCGTTTCGTATGGCACGTATTGGGCGAATCGGTACATGCAGCTCTTTCCCGAGCAGGCCGAGGGGGTCATCCTCGACGCGGTCGCCCCGCCGGGCGCGTCGCTCGCGCGCCAAGACGAGGACGCGAACGAAGCGGCGAAGGACTTCTTCGGCGTGTGCGCCAAAGATCCTATCTGTGGGCAAAAGCTCGGAGCCGATCCGTGGGCAAAGGCGAATGCCCTCTTCACGAAGCTCAAGGCCGGGCACTGTCCGGATATCGGAGTCTCGGCGGAGAAGACGCACGTCCTTTTGCGGCGCGCCTTCGGACAAATGCTCATGAACCCCGAGCACCGTCGCATGATTCCTGCGATCGTGTATCGCGCCGACCGCTGCGAGCCGCGGGACGTGACGGTGCTAAAGCCCTTGGTCGCGTCCCTCATCGGCGAGGGAAAGCCGAACGAGATGCTTCGCCAATGGGGCTTCGTGCTCTCGAACAACGTGCTCTTCTCCGAGCTCTGGGAGACGCCCTCTCCCACGGCGGCGGTCCTCGCCGGCATCCGCGAGGCTTCGGTGGCGTCGCGCGACGTCACCTCCGCGATGGACCCGCTGATTGGCATTTGGCCAACGTACCCGGCCGACCCGTACATGGGAAAGTGGGCGACACGTGAGAAGCCCGTCCTCGTCCTTCAGGGTGGGCTCGATCCGGCGACCCTCGTTCGGAAGGCGCGCGAGGCAAAGGCGGCATTTGCCCGTCCTGGTCAGCACTACGTCGAGGTCGCATCGGCGACGCACACGGTGATCGCCTCGTCGCCGGCGCTCGTGGCGAACGCCTCGGGTACGGAGGAGCGGAGGTCGTGCGGTACCATCATCCTCATGAGCTTCCTCGAGAACCCGAAGGCTCCCGACACGAGCTGCCTCGATAAGCTCGTCCCCTTGGACTTTGCGGTTCCCGCGACCCTCGTCCAAGACTTTTTCGGGACAGCGGAAGCGTGGGAGTAGGCCGGATAGGACGCGACGGTTCCGTCATCGCGAGCTTAACGACGGAGATCGAGCCCAAGGCACCGACCACGGGCGGTCGTGCGCGCGTCAACGTCGCACGAAACAGGATAAGGCCGCATTGGGCCCGCTGATGAAGGCGGGCCGCGTGCGGGGCCACGCCGCTCCGCGCACGACGACCGGCCGCCAGCCGCGTCGCGTGCCCGCGCACCTCGGACACTCATGTCATAGGGAACGCCACCAGTGGCGTAGTCGACCTCGAATGTCGGGATTTTTTACGCACGGCACGACTCTTGGCTGAACGCCGCGGACGCCCCCGTCGCCATCGTCTATTGACCGAAGCGCGCCCGCGTGGCTCCCTTCCCGCATGCCTCGCCGTATCCGTTGGCCTGCTGCGCTCGTGTTCCTCTTCGCGTTCGCGCTCTCGGCGTGTGGCGGCTGCAGCGACGAGCCGCTTCCGGGCAGTCCAGTCGACGGAGGCCAGCCCCCGGATCCCAACGGCGAGGCTGGTCCCATCGTCGACCCTTGCGCGCCACCGGCGATCGACGGCACCGCGGGCGCCTCGTTCGCCGACGCGGTCCGTTTCCTCTACGACGGCGCGTGCCCGCGGCAAACCTCCGTCGACAAGGCCGTCTTCGAGGCGACCCGCGTCTCCGTCGTTCGCGGCCGCGTGCTCGACGAGGCCGGTAAATCCCTCGCCAACGTGCGCGTTCGCGCCCCCCGCGAGTCGCGCTACGGCGAGACCCGCACCGACGGCGAAGGGCGCTTTGGATACGTGGTGCTCGGCGGCTCCTCCACGCGCCTGCGCTTCGAGCTGAATGGCAAGTTGCTCGCGCACCGCACCGCGGAGCCCAAGCCGAATCGTTATCTCACGCTCGAAGATGTCACGCTGATCGCTCCCTCCGCGAAGGGAAACCCGCTCACCTTCGGGCAGGGCGATTGGCAAGTCGCGAGCGGCGAGCCCTCGGCAGACCAGAACGACACACGCACCGCCGTGGTGCTCGTGCCGCCCGGCACCCGCGCCGAGACCATCAAGGCCGACGGCAGCAAGGCCGCGCTCGCGAATGGCACGTTGCGCATCACCGAGTTCTCGCGTGGCGCGCCCGGGCCCTCCGCGATGCCGGGCGAGCTGCCTCCCGCGAGCGCGTACACCTACGCTTCCGGCTTCTCGCTCGACGAAGCCGGGCCCGACGTGCGCGTTGCGTTCGACACGCCCGTCATCACCTACGTCGACAACTTCCTCCACATGAAGGTGGGCGCGCCCGTGCCCGCTGGCGCCCTCGAAGACGGCGACTCGGGCTGGAAAGCCGAGCCTTCGGGCGTCATCGTGGCCATTCTCCCCGGGCCCGCGATCGACGCCAACGGCGACGGCCAACCCGAGAGCGCCGACGATCTCGCGAAGCTTGGCATCACCGCCGGTGAGCTCGCGGTGCTCGCCAAGGCGAACCTCGCCGCCGGCAAGAGCTACCTGCGCGTGCCCATGTCCCACTTCTCGTCGTGGGATTTGAACTGGCCCTTTGGGCCCCCGCCCAGCTCCGTGTTTCCGCCCGATGGCGACGGCAAAGGCGGTCCGGGACTACCGTGCCTCGGCAACGGCGGGTCCTGGTTCGTGGTTTCGGTCAGCCCTGCGGGCTTCCCTATCCACAGTTCGTAGAGCCAGCCGATATCGCTGCGCGATAGCGACTGACTCTCTCGAAACGAGTGCGAAAAACGCACCCTCGCGGAGGACATTCCGCTCGTCGGCACCGGCGTGTATCTGCACTACCACTCGGACCGCGTCCCGGGGCGCACCGAGGCGCGCCAGATTCAAATCCCGGTGACGGGGGCCACCGTTCCGGCGACGGCGAAGCGCGCCGAGATCACCGTGAGCGTGCTCGGCGTGAGCGAGACGAAGGTCATCGCGCCTCTCACGCCGAACCTCACCCACACCTTCACGTGGAATGGCAAAGACGCGTACGGGCGTGATTGGCCCGGCCAGACCGTGGCTGAGGTGCGGGTGGGGCTCGTGTACGACGGCGTGTACCAAAACGCGCGCTCGTTCGGCGCGTTCGGCGACGGCGAGGCGGTGACGGGCGACCGAACCCGCCAAGAGGTGGGCCTGAATCGCCGCTACGAGGTCGCCCTCGGCGCGCGTGACCAAACCGCGCTCGGGTTCGGCGGGTGGTCGCTCTCCGAACACCACGTCTACGATCCCGCCGGCTGTGTGCTCTACCGCGGTGACGGGACTACACGCTACGCGGCCGACATCGGCGCCACCGTGCGTGTCATCGCCGGCAATGGCCGCTTTGGAAACGCCGGCGACGGCGGGCCCGCGTTGGCCGCCGAGCTCTCCTCTCCCGAGGGCGTCGCGATTGATGGAAGCGGCACGATTTACGTGTCCGAGACGCTCGGGCATCGTATCCGCAAAATCCAGAACGGCACCATCAGCACGTTCGCCGGCACCGGAACCCAAGGCCAAACCGGCGACGGCGGGCCCGCCACCGCCGCCAACCTGAACACCCCACGATCCGTGGTTGTGCTCCGCGATGGGCGGGTGTGCTTCGCCGAACAATATGGCGACTCCGTTCGCTGCGTCGGCAAAGACGGCGTGATTCGCACCGTGCTCGGTGGCGGCACGAAGACCATAAGCGCCGATCCGCTCCCCGCGAACGAGGTCACCCTCTCGCGCCCCACCGCGCTCGCCGAAGGGCCCGAGGGGAGCCTCTATGTCACCTCCGAAGGCACCGGCGTCGTCTATCGGCTCGACCCCGGGGGAAGGGTAGAGACATGCGTCGGTGGCGGCACAGAGAGCGGCGAGTCCGTTCCCGCGCGACGGGCCAACCTGCTCTTGCCGCGAGGCCTCGCCGTCGCCCCGGACGGTACGCTGTATGTCGCCGAACAAGGGCGAAACCGCGTGCGGCGCGTCGATCCTTCCGGGCTCGTGACCACGTTCGCCGGCTCGGGTGATGCGGGCAATGGCGGCGACGGAGGGCCCGCCGCGAGCGCCACGTTCAGCGGACCCACCGCTGTTGCGGTCGATCCCGAGGGCGCGCTCTACGTCGCCGACCAGGGCAATCTTCGGATTCGTCGCGTCGACCGCGGACGGGTGCAGGCGTATGCCGGGGGCGGCGATCGCGCGGCGCTCGAGGGCTCTTCGGGTCGGCTCTCGGGCATCTCCACGCGCACCCTCGCGGTAGGCCCCGACGGCACCGTGTACGCGACGGAAGAGTCGCAATACAAAGTGGTCACGTTGCGCTCGCCGTTCCCCGGCACCTCCGCCGGGGAGACGCTGCTGCCCGACGAATCGGGCTCCGAGATTTACGTCTTCGACTCCAAGGGACGCCACCTTCGCACCCTCGACGGCCTCACGTATGCGCCCGTTCTCTCGTTTGGATACGACGCGCAGGGACGACTCCTCAAGGTGGAGGACCGGCACCAAAACGCGGTCACGATCACGCGCGACGGCAGCGGGCGCGCGACGCAGATCGTAGGTCCCTTCGGCCACGCCACTACGCTCGCTTACGACGGGGCAGGCTTCCTCTCCGAGATCACCGAGCCGCTCGGTCGGAAAGAGCGCTTCGAGTACGCCAGCGGAGGCCTCCTCACGAAGCGCACCGACCAGGGCGGCGGCGTGCACACGATGAGCTACGACGCCGACGGTCGCCTCGTGACGGACGCAAACGCGGAGAGCCAGCGCTTCTCGTTCTCGCAGGAAAAAGCCGCCGCGGGCACCAAGGTCGATCTGCTCACCGGCCTCGGTCGTCGCGAGTCGCACGTGTTCAAAGCAGGGCCGGGCGTAGACGAGGTGCGAAGCCTGGTCGATCGCGACGGCACGACCTTCTCGTGGACCACGAAGAAGTCCGGTGCGACGCAGGCCACGTTGCCCGATGGCACCACCCTCGATGTCGTGACGGAGGCCGATCCGCGCCTCGGCATGTTGGCCCCGTACGCGGCGCGCCACACCGTGCGAACCCCGAGCGGCATCACGCGGCTGGTGGAGAGCTCGTGGGCGGCCGCGACGAACCCGGCGGGCGAGATTGTCACTCTCGATGGCGAGCGGCGCACCCCCGACGGCCGCACCACCATGCGCTACGAGGGCGCGTCGCGCACGTGGACCACCACGACGCCGATGGGCCGCGTATACCGCACGAGCCTCGACGCGGAAGGCCGCCCCGTGCGCCGGGAGGCCCCCGGAGTCGCCGCCCTCGACGTGGCGTACGACCAGCGAAACCGCGTCGCCTCGGCTTCGTGGGGCGCGCGAAAGACCACGTTGGGGTATGGCGCGAAGGGCTCGCTCGTCAGCGTGGAAGATCCGCTCGCGCGCAAGATTGGAATCGATCGCGACGG
>JAAFHV010000293.1 GCA_013297655.1 Myxococcales bacterium
CCGCGGCCCTCGAAAACGTCACCGCCATCGAACGCAGGCTCCCCCTCGAACGGCGCGCCCTCGAATGGAACCGCACCTCGACTCTCGAAAACGTCACTGCCATCGAACGCAGGATCCCCCTCGAACGGCGGAGGGGCCCCGATCTCGAACGGCGCGCCCTCGAGTGGAGCTGCACCTCGACTCTCGAAAACGTCACTGCCATCGAACGCAGGATCTCCCTCGCAGGGCGGAGGTTCCCCTGTGTCGGAGGGCGCTCCTCCGCGGTCGAACGGAAGACCGACGAGGTCCGGAGCGATTGCGGTCGGGACCGTTTCGAGGCGCGCCGGCGGCGGACGACGCACGAGCACGCTCGGCGGGCGCTCCGGCAGCGGCTCGGTTAGGCCCTCGACTTCGCGTGCCGCAGAAGAGGCGCGGTTCTCGGAGTCGCGCGCTTCACGGCTCGGCGTAGCCTTTCGGACCTCGGGGCTCGCGCGGGACGGCTCCGCGACGCGGACGTCGACGGGCTCGAGCGACGGCGCGAGCGGCGCGCGGAGCTCGAGAGCCTCGCTCGCGGAAGGTCGCGCAGGACGAGGACGAGGCTTTCGCGGAGGCTCGCGCGGGGCGGGGGCCGCAGGCTCGGACGGCGCGGGCTCGGCGCCGAAATCGAACGCGAGCTGAGGGCCCTCGTGGCGCTTCAACGTGTGACCTTCGTGGGCACTCGCAAGACGTCTTCGAGGTGGGCACGATCGTAGAGATAGGCGTACGCGGCCATACTCCCCATGACGCGCTTTACGTAATTGCGTGTCTCCTCGTACGGGATCTCCTCGACGAACGTCTCGAGGTCGTCGCCGCCCCGCGCCGCGGTCCAGCGGCCCACCGCGCCGGAGCCCGCGTTGTAGGCTGCGATCGCGAGGGCCGGGTGTTTGTGCGTTACGAGCAGCTTTCCGAGGAGCTTCGTGCCCAGATCGACCGAGACCTCGGGCCGCTTCAAGTCGTTCTCGTGCACGACCGCGCCGTCGGATACCCACTTTGCGGTAGAGGGAATGAGCTGCATCAGGCCATACGCGTTGGCGGGGCTGCGCACGTCGGCGATGAAGCTCGACTCCTCGCGCATGATGCCCCAAACGAGCGCCGGGCTTACGCCGTAAGTGGCAGTCGCCTTGGCGACGTCGTCAGGATACGCGCGAGGGTACGCCGTCTCCCAGAGCTTGCGATAGTCGCCCTCGGGGAGGTGGGCGAGGTGGTCCTTCACGCGCCCGCGCGACACGCCGTGGCCGGTGTCCCACGCGCCGATGCGGTCGAAGAGCTCGCCGGAGAGCCACACGAGCTCCGGCGCGGCGCTCTCACCGAGGGCGCCGGCAGCGACGAGCTCGCGGCGCGCGTTTTCGACGTCGGCGACCTCGAGGAGCGACACCGCGCGCTTGAACGCGGGCGAGTCGATCACGGTTCGCGCGGGGACGGCGAAGGGCGCGCGGCTATCGCGCTCGACGACGGCGCCGAGGTGCGCGCGCGCCGACGCGAGATCGACCTCGGCGAGGCGGGCGTAGGCGCGACCCATGTAGAAGGAGAGCGGCGCGCGAAGCACGATCTCTTGATCGAGCTTCTTCGCGCCCGCGGAGTCACCCTTCCGCTCGAGCAGCCGCGCGCGGAAAAATGAAGCGCGCCCCGCCGTCGCCCAATGGCGATCGTCGGGAAAGAGCTCGTCGACGCGCGCGAGCAGCGCCGCAGCACGATCGGCGTCGCCGCCGCGGAGCGAGAGGAGCGCGGCACGAAAGAGTCCCTCGCCGCGCATGTCGCCGTCGGGGTACGTGTCGGCGATCCGTGAGAGACGCTCGATCGCGAGCGCGCGATCGCCCTCTTCGTCGACCACCATCGCACCACGAAGCGCCGCGTCGTCGGCGAGGCGATGAGCGGGGAATTTTTTCTCCACCTCGCCGAAACGGAACAGCGCTTCTTGTGGTCGTTTGGCGCTCGCGCTCGCTTTTGCGCCAGAATAGAGCGCCGTGACGAGCTCGGGATCTTCTCCGCACTTGCCCATCGCGTCGCCCCACGCGTCGGCTTGGGGCGCGCTCTTGGCGGTCTTCGCGACGGCCTGCGCGCGGACCATCGCCGCGCCGCACGCGACCTTCGGGGTCGCCCTCGGATCGGTGACGAGCGCCTGCGCGAGGCTGAGCGCGCGGTGAGGATCACCGGCCTCGAGCGTGCCTCGCGCCTCGCCGACCCGCTCTTCGACGGTGAGCTCGACCGGTAACTTCGCGAGGGCCGCTGCGCGCGCGCGCGTGGCTCGTGCGCCATAGGCCTCGGCGCGGCCAGGCGCTTCGAGGATGACCCGCGTCGCGAGGGCGTAGGCCTCGGGCGCGCTCGCGGCGGCGTCCCCCGCGTCGCCGTCGGCGAGGGCAGACGCGAGACGACCCGCAGCTTCAGCCCAATGCGGCCCCTTCGGCGCGCCCTCGAGCACTTTGCGCCATAGCGGCAACGCCTCTTTCCTTCGCCCCGAGAGCGCGAGCGCGTCGGCGCGCAGCATCGCGACCTCGTCGTGCGCCGCGACGTCGACGACGGTCGCGAGCACCTTCTCGGCCTCCTCGAACGCGTGCGCGAGGAGCGCGCCGCGGGCGACCCCGATCTTGGCATAGGGAGCGAGCACGCACGCATCGGCGGCGGCGCGGGCGTAAGCGCGCTTCGAGCCGACGAGGTCGCCCGCTTGTCCAGCAAGGCGCCCCGAAATATAGGAAAACGCACAGGAATCCACAGACGCGAGGCC
The DNA here is from genome assembly GCA_013297655.1 of Myxococcales bacterium. GTDB lineage: Bacteria > Myxococcota_A > Polyangia > Polyangiales > Polyangiaceae > JAAFHV01. The sequence continues at coordinate 2,741 of JAAFHV010000293.1, forward strand.
GGGCTTCGTGGCAGCGTCCTCGGCCGCCATCGCCGCCGATCGCGCGTCGCGGGCGCGCAGAGCCGCGCGGACCGCCGCGAGGCGCGGGTCGTCGAGCCAAGGGCGCATCGCGAGCCCACTTCCGGTGCCCGCGTCGACCGTCGCGTCGTGCGGCGCGCCGGCTTCGCCATCGAGCGCAGCAGAAGGCGGACGCGGAGGCTCGGACTCGCCGCGGCGGCAGGCGGCGGGAGACAACCCGGCCATCGCGCAGAACGCGATCGCGGCGAAACGCGCGCGCTTCACGAGCGCCTCGCGAGGTGGGCCTCGAGCGCGTCGTCCTCGTTGGACTTCTCTAGGCTGCGCGCCTCGTCCCTGCCGATCGCGTCGAGCCGAGCCTCGATCGCGCGCTCTTGGGCCTTCGCCTCGACGAGCGCCCGCCGTTTGTCCTCGCAGATCTTTTCCACGGCTCTCGTTTCTTGCTCGCGCGCGGTCACGAGGCCGCGCGCGCTCGCGATGCGTGTGTCCATCACGGATAGGTAGGTCCCGCGCTGGGCGAGCGCTTCGGGGCGGACCGCGACGCCGAGGTCCTCGTTCTGGAAAGCGAGACGCTCGTCGAGGTGCGCGTCGAGCTCGGCGCGGGCTGCGGCGAGGCTGGCTTGCGCCCCCTCGACGACGCTCTCCGCGCGCCGAACCTCGACCGACGCACGCTCCGCGCCGTCCCTCCGAACACGAAGGAGGGCCACGAGGGCGCTCTTGGACCGCTCTTCCACGTGTCGCAGCATAGCCAATTGGTTCCGCATGGAAACCCCTTCACGCCTGATGGACGCCCTTCTTTTCCCGATCCTGTCCCCGACCGTACGGCGGGGCGTCTCGCGCCTTCTTGCTACGAACGCACGGCCGGGCGCGCCAAGTTCCCAAACGCACGGTCGCGGACGTATCCTCGACCCATGCGTGCGGTGCTCCACGACGCGGAGGGACCGAGGAAGAACCGTCTCGCGCCGTTCGCCCTCCTCCCCCTCGCCATGCTCGTCCTCGCGGTGAGCCCATCCACGCTCGTGGGGGCCACGTCGCTGATGCTCGTGCTCATGCTGCCCGGGGTGATCCCACGGTTCGCTCCAAAGGAGGTCGAGGTCGTGCCCGGCGGTGGCGCGCTTCATGTTCGGTCGGCGGGGCTGCGAAACCAGACCATCTCGGCGAAGGACGTGACCGGCGCCTCGACCGCGCGCCTCCCCGATGGCGTCGCGCTCACGCTCGCGCGCAAAAACCGGCAGACGCCGACGACGCTCGTGTTCGCTTCCGACGCGGAGATGGACCGCGCGCGCGAGGCGCTCGGCATCGGGCACGGAGGGTTCGGAGACATCTCGTGGCCGCTCGTGCCCGGCGGCGCGGAGACCTGGGCCACGACGAGCCGTGCGATCGCCGCGTTGCTGACCTTCTGCTCGCTCTTGTTGGGTTTGGGGGGGCTCGCGGGCAACGACACGCCGTGGCCGGTTCTCGGCTGGATGCTGTTCTCGTGGACCTTTTTTCCCGCGTTGCTCGGGATCGTCGGCGCAGCGTTTCGACAGACCGATCAGTGGGTCCGGATCGGGCCGACGGGGGTGACCCTCGCCGGGCTCCAGCGCCAACACGTACCCTATTCGGCGGTGCAAGGCGTCGGGCTCAAGCCCTCGACGTTCGAGCTCGGCGCGGGCGGCTACGCCCTTCGGACCCGGCACCGGGTGGGCTCGTTCGCCGGCGCGGGAGTAGACGCTCAGGAGCTCCGCATCATGGGCGCGCAGCTCGCCGCGTGTGTGGCGCGCGCGGGCGGGCAGGGCCCCGAGAAACAAGAGACCCGCACACGAGTAGACACGCTACGACGCGGGAGCGAGGGGGCGCGCGATTGGCTCGCCCGAATCGACGTAGCCGCGAACATGATGACCCAAACGGGCTATCGCGGCGGCACGATCGAAAAAGAAGATCTATGGATATTGCTGCGTGATCCGGACGCTTCCGAGGACCTTCGCGCCGCCGCCGGGCGCATGCTGGTTCGCGTCGACGGCGAGGCGGACGTGCGGACTCGGGTCGGCGACATCGTCGCGGCTGTCCGCGAAGAGGAGATCCAGCAGCGCCTCCGAGTCGCCATCTTCCCGGAGCTCGACCCATCGGGCGTCGAGCTCGAGCAGCTCGAGGAAGAAGCCAAAAAGAAGCGCGCCGCAGTCCGCTGAGGCGGAAGCTCACCGCGCCGCGCAGAGGTCGTGGCGTTCATGCGTCGCTCGACGTTGCACGTGTGGCGTTTTGCCGCACGGTCGACCGCGGCGACCGGTGAAGCGCCTGGCCTACACTGGAGCATTCGCTGGCCACGCGCTACGAAGGTAGGCGCGGGGGCGCGAGCATACTTTTCGCACGTGACCGCGAGGCAATCCCTCCATGTGGCTCGTCCTTACCGCGCTGAAGCGCCCCTACACGTTCGTCGTCATGGCGATGCTCATCTTGCTGATGGGCGTCTTCTCCATCACGCGGATGCCGACCGACATCTACCCGGACATCGACATCCCGGTCATCTCGGTCATCTGGAACTACGGCGGCCTGTCTCCGGAGGAGATGGAGAAGCGCGTCGTCGTGAACTACGAGCGCATGATCACGACCACCGTGAACGACGTCGAGCACGTCGAGAGCCAGTCGCTGACGGGCATCGCGGTGGTGAAGATCTTCTTCCAGCCCGGCGCGAGCATCGAGGCCGCCACCGCGCAGGTGACTGCGATCTCGCAGGTCGCCGTGAGGCAGATGCCGCCCGGTGCGACGCCCCCCTTCATCATCCGCTACAGCGCGTCGAACGTGCCGATCATGCAGGCCGCGTTGCGGAGCGACTCCCTCGGTGAGCAACAGCTCTTCGACTACGGGACGAACTTCGTCCGCGCCGACCTCGCCACCATTCGTGGCACTCAGATCCCGTGGCCCTACGGCGGAAAGCAGCGGCAAATCGTCGTCGATCTCGATCCTCAGCGGCTCTACGCGTGGGGCCTCTCCCCTCGCGACGTGAGCGCTGCGATCGGCAGCCAAAACGTCATCTTGCCGACCGGCACCACCAAGATGGGACCGAACGAATATCCCGTTCTCTTGAACGCGAGCCCGGAGGCGATGGCCGAGATCGGGGACCTTCCGATCAAGACGGTGAACGGCACCACGGTGTACCTCCGCGACGTCGCGAGCGTGCGCGACGGCGCGTCACCGCAGACGAACATGGTGCACGTAGGCGGCCAGCGCTCGGTGCTCATGTCGATCTTGAAGAACGGCAACGCGAGCACGCTCGACATCGCGCGCGACGTGAAGGCGATGCTGCCCGGAACGATGGAGCGGCTCCCGAAGGACCTCGACGTGAAGGTGTTCTTCGACCAATCGCTGTTCGTTCGCGCGGCGGTGGACGGGGTCGTGAAGGAGGCGGCGATCGCGGCCACCCTCACCGCGCTCATGATCTTGCTCTTCCTCGGGAGCTGGCGGAGCACGCTCATCGTGGTGCTCTCGATCCCGCTCTCGATTTTGGTCGCGATCATCGTGCTCGCGGCGATGGGCCAGAGCTTGAACGTGATGACGCTCGGCGGGATGTCGCTCGCGGTGGGCATTTTGGTCGACGACGCGACCGTCGAAATCGAGAACATTCACCGCAACTTGGGCCAAAAGAAGCCCCTCCTACGCGCGATCGTGGACGGCGCGCAGCAGATCGCGGGTCCGGCGTTCGTGTCGACGCTCTGCATCTGCATCGTGTTCGTTCCGGTGATGTTCATCTCGGGCGCGGCGAGGTCGTTGTTCGTGCCGCTCGCGCTCGCGGTCGTGTTCTCGATGCTCACGTCTTACCTGCTCTCGCGCACCCTCGTGCCGACGATGGTGAACATGCTCCTCGGCAAAGAATCAGAGGAGCATCAGAGCCCGCATGCGCACGTGCCCACTTCGATCTTCGGGCGCTTCCACGCCGCGTTCAACCGCGCGTTCGATCGCGTGCGCCACGTATACGGCACGTACTTGGCGTGGGCGCTCGGCCACCGGAAGATCTTCGTGCCCACCTTCGCCGTGTTCGTGCTCGCGTCGGTGTCACTCCTCACGATCGTGGGTCGCGATTTTTTCCCGAGCGTCGACGCCGGCCTCGTAAAGCTCCACGTTCGCTCGCCGCCGGGCACCCGCATCGAAGAGAACGAGAAGCGCGTGCTCGCGATCGAAGAGACGGTGAAGACGGTCATCCCGCCCGCCCAAATCGAGACGATGATCGACAACATCGGCACTCCCTACAGCGGGATCAACCTATCGCTGAGCGAGGGTGTGGCGATCTCTCCCGCCGACGCGGATGTGCTCATCGCGTTGAAAGAACACGGAAAAACGCAGGGCTACGTGCGCAAGCTGCGGAAGGCGCTCGCCGAGAAGCACCCCGACACCACCTTCTTCTTTCTGGCGCCGGACATCTCGACCCAGGTGTTGAACTTCGGGCTCGCGTCGCCGATCGACGTCCAGATCGTCGGCGCGCCGGGGAGCGACGAGGCCACGTACGCCTTCGCGCAGAAGGTAGCCGCCCGCGTCGCGAAGATCCCGGGCGCGGTCGACGTGCACCTCGCGCAGGTCCCGCGCGTGCCGAACTTCCGCGTGAACGTGGATCGCTCGATGGCGAAGCTGCAGAACATGACGGAGCGCGATATCGCGAGTGACCTCTTGATCTCGTTGTCGTCGAGCTCCCAAACGTCGCCGAGCTTTTGGCTCGATCAAAAGCGCGGCGTTCAATATTCCGTCGCGGTACAGACTCCCCAATACGCGATCGACTCGCTGGAGGACCTCGCGAGCACGCCGCTCTCCACGGGAGAAGGTGGCGCGCCGCAGCTCCTCTCGAACGTGGCGACCGTCACGCGCGGAACCGGACCGGCGAACGTGACCCACTTCAACGCCTCCCGCACGTACGACGTGCAGGCGAGCGTCGACGGGACCGATCTCGGCAGCGTCGCGACCCAGGTCGAGAAGGCGATCGCCGCGCTGAAGGGCGAGGCCCCGCGTGGGACGAACATCAAAGTCAAAGGCCAGGTCGAGAGCATGGAGTCCTCGTTCCGCGGGCTCGCGTTCGGGCTCCTCTTCGCGGTGGTGCTCGTCTATTTGCTCATGGTCGTGAACTTCCAGTCGTGGCTCGATCCGTTCATCATCTTGATGGCGCTCCCGGGCGCGCTCGCGGGCATCGCGTGGATGCTGTTCCTCACCCACACCACGCTCAGCGTGCCGGCGCTCATGGGCTCGATCATGTGCGTCGGAGTCGCGACCGCGAACAGCATCCTCGTCGTCAACTTCGCGAACGATCGCCGCAAAGTAGGCGACGACGCGACGACGGCAGCGCTCGCGGCGGGGATGACCCGTCTTCGCCCGGTGATCATGACTGCGTTCGCGATGATCATCGGCATGCTCCCGATGTCGCTCGGGCTCGGCGAGGGCGGCGAGCAGAACGCGCCCCTCGGCCGCGCCGTCATCGGAGGCTTGTCCGTCGCGACGCTCTCGACGCTGTTCTTCGTCCCGGTGATGTACAGCCTCCTTCGTCGTAAACCGCCGGTCGAAAATCCGGAGCTCGAAGCCCTATGACCTCGCCCGAAACTCCGCCCTCGGCCTCTCCTCCTCACGACGCGGACCCGAACGATCTCGGGTTCGATCTCCCGCCGCCGAAGAAGCTCTCCCCTGCGCGTCTCGTCGCGATGGGGGCTGTCGGCGTCGCCATCCTCGCGGCCGCGTTCGTGATCGCTTGGCTCCCGAAGCGCGCGGCCGAGGAGGAGCTTCGCAAGGGAAAAACCGAGGAACAAGCCTCGGTGACGCGAGTGCAAGTCGTGGCCCCGAAGGTGGTCGCGAGCGACAAGGCGCTCCGTCTCTCGGCGAGCGTGATGCCGCTCGAACAGACCACCGTCTACGCGCGGGTGCCCGGCTATGTTCGGAAGTGGCACGTCGACCTCGGCGACAAGGTGACCGAGGGCCAGCTCATGGCCGAGATTGACACCCCGGAGACCGATCAGCAGCTCGCCCAGGGCCGCGCGCAACTCGCGCAGGTCGAGGCGCAGCTCGCGCAGGCGAAGGCGAACCGAGGGTTCTCGTCGTCGAACCTCGACCGCTACGCGATCCTCACCCCGCAAGGCGTGGCGACGAAACAAGATCTCGAGCAAAAGCAAGCGCAGCTCCTCGTCGACGAGGCCGCAGTGAAGGCTGGCGAAGCCGCGATCAACGCGCAGCAAGCCAACGTGCGGCGCCTCGTCGAGACGAAGTCGTTCGCGCGCATCACGGCGCCGTTCGCGGGCACGGTCAACGCGCGCACGATCGAGCGCGGCTCGCTCGCGTCCACCACCACGCCGCTCTTTCGTCTCTCCTCGTCGGACCCGGTTCGGGTGATGGTCGACGTGCCCCAAAACGTGGCCCCCGCGATCGCGACCGGGCTCGTCGCGAACCTCACCGTGCGCGAGTACGGCGCTCGAAAGTTCGAGGGCAAGGTAGCGCGCTCGTCCGGTGTGCTCGATCCGCAAGTACGCACGATGAAAACGGAAATTCGCATTCCGAACCCGAAGGGCGAGCTCATCCCGGGCATGTATGGGGAGCTCTTTCTCTCGCTCCCCACCGCGCACGAGGTCCTCGAGATCCCGAGCACCGCGCTCTCGACCGATGCGTCGGGAGTGCGCGTGGCGACGGTGACACCGGAGGGTACGATCCATCTCGTACCGGTCGTCATCGAGCGTGATACCGGCGCCGCGATCGAGCTCGCGTCGGGTCTCACCCCCGGCTCGAAGGTGGTGAAGCTCTTCTCCGTCGCGCTCGTCGAGGGCAAACAGGTCGAGGTCGTCCCCTGATGACGTAGCGAACCGAGCGGCTTGTCTGTGCAAACCAACCGCACGGGGCGCGGAACGAACGTGCGCGAGGCTCAGCCCGCGGCCCACTCCTGGAGCGAGCGGACCGCGACTCCGCCGCCGCGCTCGGCTTCCATCGCGTCGCACACGGCGATCGCGGCCGCCATCGTCGTGAAGTAGGGCACGTTCGTGAGCAAGGCTTGGCGGCGGAGCGAATAACTGTCGCGCACGGCGTCGGCGCCGACGGTCGTGTTGACGACCATCGAGACGCGGGCCTCGCGGATCGCGTCGACGACGTGAGGCGAGCCCTCTTTCACCTTTTGCACACGCTCCACCGGCACCCGCGCGCGCTCGATCGCGTCGGCGGTGCCGGCGGTCGCGAGGATGTCGTGGCCGAGGGCGCGGAGGCGTCGCGCGAGCACCGCCGCGAGCGGCTTGTCGGCGTCCTTCACGCTCACGAAGACACGCTTGCCGGGCACGGCGATCGGGATCGCGACGCCACAGGCGAGCATGCTCTTTCCGAAGGCGCGGGCGAACGTATCCGCGATCCCCATGACCTCGCCGGTCGACCGCATCTCGGGCCCCAAGATCGTGTCGACCCCAGGGAACTTCGCGAAAGGAAAGACACTTTCCTTCACCGAGACGTGACGCGGGGTCGGCAAATCGAAGATCCCGAGGTCGTCGAGGCTCATCCCGACCATGACCTTGGCGGCGACCTTCGCGAGCGGCCTGCCCGTCGCCTTGGAGACGAACGGGACGCTACGGCTCGCGCGCGGGTTCACCTCCAGCACGTAGATGTCCGCGCCTTTGACTGCAAACTGCACGTTCATGAGCCCCACCACGCCGAGCTCGAGCGCCAGCATGCGGGTCTGCTCTTCGATCGAGAGCTCGATCTCGGGGCCGAGAGAGTGGGGCGGGAGCACGCTCGCGGAGTCGCCGGAGTGCACCCCCGCCTCTTCGATGTGCTGCATCACGCCGCCGATGACGGCGCGTTTGCCGTCGGCGACGCAGTCGACGTCGACCTCGATCGCGTTCTCGAGGAGCTCGTCGACCAAGATCGTCTTCGCTTCCGTCTCGCTCGCCGCTTCGACGGCGAGATGCACGAAGCGCTCGAGCTCGGAGCGGGTGTGCGCCATCGCCATCGCACGACCACCGAGCACGTAGCTCGGGCGCACGAGCACGGGATAACCGAGCTCCTCCGCGACGCGGATCGCGTCCTCGGTCCCTCGCGCGACGGCGCTCCGCGGGCGCTTGAGCATCAGCTTCTCGAGGAGCGCGTCGAAGCGGCCACGTTCTTCGGCGCGATCGATCGCGTCCGCGCTGGTGCCGAGCAGCTTCA
>JAAFHV010000294.1 GCA_013297655.1 Myxococcales bacterium
ACGGCTTCGCACGCGTCCGTCGCGCCGAAAGGCGAAGGCGCGCCCGCCGCGAAGCCCCCTGCCGCGAAGCCTCCCCCCGCAGCGGCGAATCCGAGCGAGCCCGCGATCAATCGTAATTTTTAGGTCGGATCGTTCGCGCGGGCAGGCTCCACGATTTCCTCCAGCGCGGACGACAGCGCGTGTGCACGCGACTTGCAGAGGGGCGGCCATGCGGACGCCTCATGGTTATCTGTCCTCGTTTGCTCACGCCTCGGTGCTCGCGCTCGTTCTCACGAGCTCGGCGTGTGGCTTCGCGCTTCGAGTGATCCCGCTCGCGGAGCCCACGAAGCCGCGCGTCCCGCGAGCGGCGAGCGCGGTAGACCTCTATGTATCGACGCGGCCCACTGTTCCGGTGCGAGATATCGCGCTGCTGACGGTAGAAGAAGAGAGCATCTACACTGGAGGGACCGAGGCGATGGCCCTCGAGCAGCTTCGCGACGAGGCCGGCCGCATGGGCTGCGATGCGCTCGTGCTCCTCGGTCCTTCGGGTGGCGTGGGCAGCGGAATCGATGGAAAGAACGCGCGCTCGCTCAAGGGAATGCGCGGCGCGTGTGTGGAATACACGAAGGCCGAGAGCGCGAGGTGATGGCCCCGCCGTGACGCGCGGTTTACGCCGGGGCGGGCCATCGGTGACCGGCCCCGGTTCGTAGTGGGCTCAGGGAGAGGGCGTCGGCGCGGGAGCCGACGAGGCACACGTGTATCCTTCACGGAACCTGCGCTGAGGGTCGAATACGCTCTCCCAGGTGGTGCTCTGGACGTCGGCGAGCTGCTCGAAGGCGGGCCACTCGTAATTGCGCGCGGAGTCGAACGTGCCGGCGCCGAAGCGCGGCGCGACCAGCTTCTCCACGGGCACCGAGCTTACCCCAACCGAGTATTGGGTGGGCGGCGTAGGAGTCGCGGGCGGCGGTACATAGGAATCTACCCTCCACACCGGGGACTCCACCTTTCCGAGATCGAGCGGTTCGGAGAAGAACGAAGCCAGGTTCACCCGCAGCTCCGGCGTGACACGAGGCACCAACGTGAGATCGTTCTTCTCCAGGCCCCCGCGCGCCGCGCCCACGTACGACTTGAGATCCGCGAGCACCCCCGGCGGGAACGCCTTCCAATCGAAGAGGGCATTCGCTGGCGTCGCCGAGATCGCCGAGACGGCATCGAGCCCGCGCGCGGCGAGGTCGAGCGAACGAAGCAGCGTGGTGCGAGACGCGCCCATCGCCCCGGGCTTCACGAGGCGCATGAAATGCTGGTTCATCATGTCGACGAAGGCGCGATTTTCGGCCTCGGAGGAGCCCTTTGCGAGGAGGAGCTTCACCTTCAGCTCGCCGTCGTAGGCCTCGAGCGCCTCGACCGCGCCACGGAACGCCTCGAGCGCGCTCGCGATCGCGAAGAGCTCCGGCTTTTGGATGACCGACTTGCCTACGCCACACCCGCCCTCGAGCTCGAAGCTGCTCTCGGTGCCCTTGGCCGACGTCTCCAGCGCTTCGGCGATACGCGCCAACCGCGGAGCGATGCCGGCGAGCACCCCACGAAGCTCGCCCACGGTGAGGGTGGGGTCGATCGTGGCCGTAAAATCGGGGCCGCCATTTTGCGCTGCGGGGTGGGGAAATCCCTTGCGAAACGACTCTTCGAGCGCGGTGCACGTGGTGGTGCGCTCGGAGAGCTTTTGAAGGATGCCGCCCTGACCCCAGAGGAACTCGGTCTTGATGTCGGCGCTGAAGCCGAGACGCTTGAACGTGGGCTGGAGCGACGGATCTTCCGCGAGCACGGCGAGATCGGAGAGAGCATACGCGAGAGCAAAATCGCTCCGCGTGTCGAGCGTGTAGGCCTCACTGAACGAGTCTCGCGCCGCGCGCATGTCGCAGCGTTTGAACGCATCGAGCCCGACCTGCGCCTTCTGCTCGGCCTCGCTCGCACAGCCAGGAGCGAGCGACGCGCCGGCCATCACGCCCACAATCAAAAAGGAAGTTAGGATACGTTTCATTCGGTTCTCCAAGGAAGGTCGCCCCCATTCGAGGGCGGACGCGCTATCGCAAGCCTCGTGCCGGCTCGGGGCCGACGCTTTGGCGCACGATCGCCTGGCCTGACGTGGGTGCATGTGAACGCGACGTCACGGCCGGCGCGATCGGTGACGCAGGTCCTACGGTCGGCCTGGCCTTTTTCCCTCGCGCGCGCCTGGCGGAGACGGCGAGCGAGCCACTCGAATCGAGCGTCTCCTCGCGCCAACGGTGATAGAACCCCGGGCGGAGGTCCACCCATGGTCATGCGTCGCAGTTTTGGTGCGCTCGGTGCTTTGCTTTCTGTCGCGGCTTGCAGCGCTACGAGCGTGACGCCCACCCCCGAGAGCGACGCGGGCGCCACCGCCGACGCGACCGTCGCGATCGACGCGGGCGGCGACGCGACGAGCGAGACTCGCGCTTGCCCCACGGCCGTCTACAAGACGCTCGTCGTGGTGGGCGATTCGATCTCCGATGTCGGCAGCGGCGAGACGCTCGCGTCGCAACAGCCGTTCTACCGCACCCTCCTCGCGAAGAACGACGACGAGAAGTATCCCTCGTGGAAGGGCTTCGACCTCGCGACCTGTTGGAAGCTCGATCCGAGCACGGGTGTCGTGAAGGTGTCGAAGGGCGGAGCGATCGCGACCGAGAAGGCCGAAGGCGGCCGCTCCATCCTCGTCGATCAGGTGAAGAGCCTGCCCGCCACGTTGGAGGGTCCGGTCCTCGTCGTCGGCACCATCGGCGGCAACGACGTGCTCTCTGGCCTCACCGCCGTCGTCTTGGGCAATACCGAGAAGGCGAAGGCCGATATCGCAGCATATGCGACCGGCTTCGGCGCCGCGATGACGGAGCTGACCCGCCCCGACCGTTTCGGCCCGGGCGTGAAGGTCGATATCCTCATCACGAATATTTTCGACCCCAGCGATGGCACTGGGCGATTCCGCTTCACCCCCGAAGACCGCAAATGCGCCGGCGCGTTCGGCCTGTGGCCCGAGGGCGAGCCCACGGAGCCTGCGGTTCAGGAATGGAACGCGGCGATGACGGCAGAAGCCGCGAAATACCCCGCGGTGAGGCTCTTGGACCTGAAAGCCCTCTACAAGGGCCACGACGTGAACCAGCCCGCCGAGAAGAACTGGTATTACAAAGATTGTATCCACCCGAACGCCGCCGGCCACGAGGCCATTCGTGGCCTGTTTTGGAAGGGCATCGGTGGTTTGAAGTAGTCGTCGGCTCGGGGGCGGTTTTGGCGCGGGGCGGGGCGAGCATGCCTTGCCCGCGCTCTTGCCCGCGTTCGCGGGATACCTCGCGACGAGGCACTTCGGAGGCGCACGTGGGCGACGGGCGAGGGAGCGAGCCGAGGAATCCGCCAGCGCTCGCGGCGCACGTTCGTGGCGTCGGTCGGTCGTGCCTACCCCCCTCCCCACGGTCCATCGTGCCCTCCGTGCGAGCTTCGCTCTCCCGGTTGGCACGAACGGTTCGGCACACGGACGAAGAGCGAGGCGCGTTCGTTCGAGAGCACACGAAGCCGATGCCGGTGCCTCTCGTGCCGGAGCTTCGGATGCATCGCGCGGAGGCGGTGGCGCCGGTGTGGTTCGAGACGGCGCGCTGGCTCGACGACGACGACGCCGACGTGCCGTTTTGGTGTGTGCCGTGGGCGGGTGGGCAGGCGCTCGCGCGGTACGTGATCGACCATCCGGAGATCGTTCGCGGGAGGCGTGTTCTCGACTTCGCGTGCGGCGGTGGCCTCGTCGCGCTCGCGGCGGCGCTCGTGGGTGGGCACGTGCGCGCGGTCGACGTGGACCCGCTCGCGAGGGTCGCGACGGAGCTGAACGCGAAGGAAAATCGGCTGTCGATCGCGGTGACGACGCATGACCTGGTAGGCGATTCGCTCGCGGACGTCGACGTCGTGCTCGCGGGAGACGTGTGGTACGAGCCTGGCCCCTCGGCGCGCTTTCGGCGGTGGTTTCGACGGCTGGCGCGGACGAAGACGGTGCTCACCGGCGACTCGGGCCGACCCTACGTGCCTCGTCGTGCGCGCGAGCTCGCGCGGTACGAAGTGCCTACTCCGTTCGAGCTCGAGGCGCGCGACGTACGAACCTCGCGTGTGCTCGCGATGGATCCGGCGGCGAGTCGAACGGCAGAGGCCAAGGCGGGCCGCTGAGCGCGACGGTCTCGTCGCCCCGCAAAGGGTGGTCGGCGACTGGGCGATGAACAGGAAGCCGTGTTCGGACGCTCAGAACAGGAGACGATGGCCACGACGGAGTGGCAAGTCCGCAAGAACGAAACGTCAGCGACGGTGGGCGCGCTCGTACGCTCGGCGGTGCTCTTCGCTGTAGAGGTTGTCGAGGCGCGAGCGCACCGAGATGACCACGTCGCGACCTTCGGCACACCCGCCGCAACGCGCGGCATAAGCTTGCGCGCGTTCGTGCGACTGCAGGCACGCGGTGTACGTGGTGCAGGCGGCGAGCAGCTCGAGCGTGGGCGCTTCGCCGGTGGGCTCCGGATTTTCTGGGCGCGGCGCGCATGCAGCGACGAGCGCGACGAGCGCGACGAGCGCGACGGCCGATCGGAAGAGCATCCCCGAAACGTACCTCTCCGATCGCGATCGAGCGACCATTTCGGGGCCATCCGAATCGATGCTCGAACGAACGCCCCACACGCGACGCGGCACGAGCTGGGCGAACCGGGCCCAAAAGCAGCCGCGATTCGCCCTCTCTGCGCTCCTCGAGACTAGACGCTCGCGACGTGCTGGAACTCGGAGGGGATCTCCTCCGTCACCGAATAGTCGACGATGAAGAACGCGTCCATTCGGAGCTCTGCGCGGGCGAGCTCGGTGAGGGCGGCGACATCGAAAGTTCCGAGCGGGTCGTCCTCGCCGGTGTCTTCGTCCCAGAGCTCGACAGTGGCCTCGCCGTCGAACGGGAAGCTGATTTTGGCATCGAGCGACTCGCCATTTCCGAGGCTCACGTATTCGTCCTTCTCGCTCGGGAAGCGGACCTCGCCGGACGGAGTCTTGACGATCACGTAGACCTCGGTCGCGCCGACCTCTTCGCTCGCTTCGCACTTGATGGTGTGCAGGTTGAGGTAGCGCTCGTCGAACTTGGCGGCCGACTCCGTCACGCTGAAGATGATCTTCACGGCGTCGTTTCCGAGGGCGAACGACGCGGCGGTGTGGGCGGTGGGATCTTTGGCCGTGAAGGTGCCGGTGTTGGTGCCGTCGCCGAGCTCCACGGTGCACTCGTCCTCGAACGCGAACGCTTCACGCACCTTCCAGGCTGCCCCGGCGGCGAGGCTTTGTTTGGCGCCGTCCTTCGGGAGCACGGATTCGGCGGCCCCGCGGACCTTGAGGGTGAGCGAGAGCGGCTCGGAGCCGGCGCCCGGTGCACGGGTGAGCGAGTAAATGTTCAAGTGTTTCACGGGATTTTTCCTTTGAAAGTCTCGAGTCGAGAGCCAGCGCGTGCGATGGTCTCACGTTCTCGTTCCCGTGTCGTGGCCGAGGCGCTGGGGGTGCCATCGCGGCAGGGCGGGCGCCTGGTCGCGAGGAGCCGTCTCGAGCGCACCGCGCGGTCGAACGGAGCCTCGGGTCGGTGCGACGGAGGGCTCCCCTAACTTTGGCGCGGGAGTGCCGGCACGCGACTGCACATGACCTTGTATCCCTCGCGGCAATACTTGAGTGCCCACTCGCTCTTCGTACCGAAGAAGCTCCCTGGCCGATCGAAGACGCGGACCGCTTCGGCGTCTTGTCCGTCGCGAAGGAGGAGGCCGACGAGGAGATCACAGCGATAGCCGCCGGCGCACGACTTGGTGAGATACGGCATCGCGGCCTTGGGATCGGGCGCGGCGCCGAGCTTGCCCTCGACGATCATGCTGCCGAGCGACCCGCAGACACCCGCTGCGTAATGGTCAGTCCCGCTACAGCCCTTTTCCATCGCAGCGCGCGCTTTAGGCAAGTCGACTGCGAGGCCGGGGCCCCCTTTTCGATACAAGTCGCCAAGGGCGCTGCAGGAGAGCGCGTCGCCCTGATCGCAGGCAGCCCGCTCGAGCGCGGCCGCTTTGTCGGTTCGACGGGGGAGGCCGCTCGCTCGCGGCGGACGGTCGTACTCACGGGCGAGCGCGCTGCATGGGCTTATGGAGGTGCTCGTGGTGGTGGGGCGCGCCTTGCACATCTCCTCGAGCATCGCCATGCCACGAGGCGGGTCGCCGCCGCGCGCTGTCCCGGCGCTCACGAGCAGCTCCGCGTATTGCTCGCAGGCGAACTTGGCGTCGCCCTTCCTCGGAGCGCGGGTCTCGATCTCGCAGCCCCGGCGGATCGCCTTGAAGGCGCCGGGGTAGTCGTTCTGCCGGCCGGCGAGGTGCGCGCTCAAGGCACCACAACTGAACGCGCTGGCGCACGCTTCGGGTTTCGGTTTTGCTGAGGTCGCCGCCGGCGCGGACGACGACGACGCGGACGACAACGACACGACGAACAAGATGCTTGCACCGAGACCGACGCGCGTCGTGATCGAGGTCATCTTCATCAGACCGCGGTGACGGGTGGGGCATTCAGAGGCAGAGGGTGAGGCGAGGCGTCGGGGAGACACGGGCGCCGAGTGAACGCCGTGATTTCAACGGGTTGCCGCGAACGTCGGTCGGCCCGCGGTCGTGGGTCGCCCGCAGTCGGTCGCCCGCAGTCGGGCCGGCCCGCAGTCGTGACTTCAACGGGTTGCCGCGAACGTCGGTCGGCCCGCAGTCGTGATTTCAACGGGTTGCCGCGAACGTCGGTCGGCCCGCAGTCGGGGTCGGTCCGCCTGGGTCGGGTGGCGAGCGAACGGATGTAATTCACCTCGTTGGCGCCAACGTCAGTCGCGACGCGACGCGACGCGGGATCTCCCTGGACGTGGCCGGGCTATCGCCGGCTCTTCGGGGGGAGCGTCACGTCGTCGGCGGGGTCGGCACCCTTGTCCCCGACGATGCTCACCGCGCCGACCGTGAGGAGCTTCTCCAAGACCGCGATCGCCTCGCCGTGCGGCATCCCTGCGACGTTGAGGATCGACTCGACGTCCGTCGCGCCGTCGACCCGCGTGAGCATGAAGCCAGCGCGATGATCGAGGGGAAGCTTGAGGAGCTCGGTAAGCGAGAGGTTCACCCTCGGGATCGAAGACGGCGCCAGGCGCTCTTCCACCCGGACGGTCTCGGCTCGCACGAGCGCGGCGGCCACATTGCCTGCTTCGTAGAGCTTACGAATCTCGTCTATCTCGCCCTTCGAGCCGATACGAATGTTCGTTATTGCCGAATCGGACGACGTCCTCACCTTCCGTATTTGTGGGCGAACGGTAGGCGGCTCGGTTCGCGCGGGAGGAGGAGAGGGCTTCGCGGGCGCGATTGGCTTTGGAGGCGAGCGCGGCGGAAAACGCTCTGTCTCGCTCACGGCCGCGAGCAGGCGCGAAATACGCTGCGACGAAGGCTGCGGCGCCTCGACCGCGAGCGACTCGATGCGGCGAACCATCGCACGACGCTCCGCGAGGCGAGCAGGGTCGACGCGCTCTATCCACGCCGCCACCTCGCGCGGCTTCGCGATCGCCATCGACTCCTCGAGTGCGTCCGCCATGTCGGCGCACGTCTGGAAGCGGACGTTGGGATCGCGGTCGAGCGATCGAAGCACGACGCTGTTGAGCGCCGTCGTCGCGAAGCCCGCATGGATCGGCGGCTCGACCTTCTTCTGGAGCACGTTCGCCACCGTGTGGCCCTCGGTCTTCTCGAAGAACAAACGCTTCGACGTGAGCATCTCCCAGAGCACCACGCCGACGGCGAAGATGTCGCTCCTTCGATCGATGCGCTCGCCGTTGAGCTGCTCCGGCGCCATGTAGGCGACCTTGCCCTTCACCTCACCCGCTTGCGTCGTCTGCAGACGCTCCGCTCCCTGCGCGATCCAGAAGTCGATGATCCGAGCGAGCCCGTCGGTGCCGACGAGGATGTTCTGCGGCGAGACGTCGCGGTGCACGATCTCGAGCTTCTTCCCCGCGCCATCGACGGCCTCGTGCGCCGCATCGAGCCCCTGGAGGGTGTGCACGGCGAGTGCGAGAGCGATCGGCGTCGGGATGGGCTCGCCACGCTCGACCAGCGCTTTCATCGCGTCGAACAGGGGGACCCCGGCGACGTAGTCCATGACGAGCGCGATGATGGTGCCATCTTCCACGATGTCCTGCGTGGTCACCACGTTGGGGTGGCGCACCGACGACAAGAGCCGCGCCTCGTCGAGCAACATCGCGACGAACTTCGGGTCGGTCGCGACGTGCTCATGGAGCTTCTTGATCGCGACGATACGCGCAAAACCGCCTACGCCCGCGAGCCGCCCGAGGTGAACCGAAGCCGTTCCGCCACTCGCAATACGGTCGTAGACGACGTATCGGCTGAGCGGAACACCTTCCGACCAATCGATACCAGACGGGACCTTTTGCTGCATGAGCCTCTTGCAACTTCTGCAAATAACAGGCGAAAAGCGCAACCATCAATAAACCATGGACGCCGCCATATGTCACCCTCCGACCCCGGAGACTGCAAAGAAGATCATTGTGGCGAACACGAAACAGAGCAGACACATTCGCGTGTGGGAGCACGCTTGTTCTGTTTATTCCGAATCCGGCGGGGCACCGCCGCTCGCGAGCCAGATGCGCACTGTGGATAACCCAGGGAACGAGCGTGATCGGCTGCGGGGCGCTTGCGAACGCGGTTCGAGCTGAACAAGTGATGCGAAGCGCGCGGTCCAATCGGCTCCGCGAACCGCTCTCCACCCGAGGAAGCATGACGGGCTCCTCCGCTTCGCGGAGCCTTAACCGCCAGTTGATTCCAATCCCGCGCCAGGCACTGGCATCGGTCCGAAATCAACGGGCTCTTAGCGCGGTTCCCCAGCCGTCGCCCTCGCGGGCAACACGGCGCGCACGCGGACCCCTCCGCGATGCTCACGATCGACCGCAAGCGAGCCGTTGAAGCGGGCAAGTCGCTCCTGCATCCCGGTGAGCCCAACCCCGAAGACGACCGCGTTGTCGGCGCGACCGTCGTCGACGACCTCGAGCACCGTCTCCCGCGCGCGGCAGTCGAGCGTCACCGTGACGCGGGTCGCCCGCGCGTGGCGACCGACGTTGGTCAGCGCCTCCTGCGCCACTCGGAAGAGCGCGTGCTCCTCCGACGGCAACAGCGCGCGTCGCTCGCCGTGCAGCGCGAGGTCGACGTCGAGCTCGTCTGGAGTCTCGTGGACCAGCCGCCGAAGGCGCGCCTCGAGCGTGGCCTCCTCTCCGTCCGAACGAAGCGCGCGGACGGAATGGCGCACGTCGGCGAGGCCATCGCGAACGAGCCTCGACGCTTTGCCGAGCGCCTCCTTCGCCCGCGCCGGATCACGATCGAGGACCGCCGCCGCGCCCTCGATCTGCATCCGCGCTGCGGTGAGCGCGTGGCCGAGCCCGTCGTGGATTTCACCGGCGAGGCGCACCCGTTCGTCGGCCACGGCGAGCTCGGCGATACGCGACTGTGCTTGCTCGAGCGCGGCAGCGAGGCGCTCCGATTCGGTACGTGCGCGTCGCTCCCGAAGCGCGACGTCGGTGAAGACGATGGTGAACAGCGCGGCGGCGAGGAAGGCCGCGAGCTGACCCAAGACCATCGCCACGCTCGCGGCGTGGGGTCCGAAAGCGCCCGCGAAGACCGCCGCGCCTGCGGTCGCGTAGAGCACGACCGTGCGGCGGGAGGCGACCACCGCGAGCTGGCTCACGAGCGGCATGACGACGAGCACCCCTCGGCCCTCACCGAGCACCAAAATGCCCACCGCGAGCGCCGATTGAGCGGCAAAATAGAGGGGAACGAGCGACCTTCGCACGTGCGCCGCGCGCGCGGCGAGCACCACCATCGCGACGCCGAGGCCCGTCGCCACGAACGCTGGCACCCCGGCGCCGAGGCTGAACGCGGCGGCGCTGCTCGCCATGACCGTGCCCGCGAAGGCCCACGACATGCCCGGGCCGAGCATGAGCGGCACCGTCTCACTCTCGTCGCCCGCCTCGCTCATACGATCCCCGCCTCGCGCGCCGCCAGCGCGGCCTGGGTGCGGTCGTCCACGCCGAGCTTCTCCAGGATGCGCGAGACGTGATTTTTCACGGTGCCCTCGACGAGGCCGAGCGCGATCGCGATTTCCTTGTTGCTCGCGCCGCGAGCCAGAAGACGCAAGACGTCGACCTCGCGTTCGGAGAGGGGGTGGGCGGCGGAGTCCGGCCCACGCGTCGCGAGCTTCGCGAACTCGTCGACCAAACGCCGCGCCACATGTGGCGCGAGCACCGAGTCACCTCGATGGGCGGCGCGGATGGCGCCGACGAGCACGTCGCGCGCAGAGTCCTTCACGAGGTAACCGACGGCCCCCGCGCGGAGCGCCCGAAAGATGCTCACGTCGTCGTCGAAGGTGGTGAGCACGAGCACGTTTACACGAGGGAACCGCGCAGAAATGCGCTTCGTGGCCTCCACGCCGTCCATTCCGGGCATGCGCAGGTCCATAAGGACCACGTGCGGGCGCGCCGACTCCACCATCGCGAGGGCAGACGCGCCGTCTTTGGCCTCGCCGACCACCACGATGCCCTCTTCGACCGAGAGCACCATGCGGAGCCCTTCCACGAAGAGAGATTGGTCGTCGACGAGCAGGACGCGGATCACGGTCCGACCACGATGGAAGCGCGCCCGGCGCGTGTCAACGTGCCCGAGGTCATGGCGCCACCATGACCACGACCGAGACCTTCGGCATCTGACCCGCAGCGGCGCGGGTTCGTAGGGTGATGCCCATGATTCCTCACCTCCTCGCGTTCGCGCTCACGAC
>JAAFHV010000295.1 GCA_013297655.1 Myxococcales bacterium
GACGTCGAGTCCGACGAATCGTACCTTGCTCATGGGCCAGTCTCCTGCTGCGGCTCTGCGCCGTTTCTTTCCCAAGACGCAGCGTAACCCGCGCTCTCAGGTGCACTGGCCCACCATCCTGTCTAGAGCAGCCCGTTGATTTTCTCCCGTCGGCCCGTCGCCACCGCATCCCGACCGCCTTCGTGTGTCTCGGCGCTGGAAGCGCGCGCAATCCTCCGGTGCGTGCTCACCTAGAAAACTAGGCGCGCACCTGAGACGCTCCTCGGATCGCGCCTCGGCGGGTCGGGCGCGGATGACGACGGTCCTCGGTCCGAAAATCAACGGCCTGCTAAGCTCCCCGCGTGATGCGCCGCTTCCGCACCTCCCGCCACGAGCCCGCGCGCGTGCTCGGCGAGCGAACCAAGGCGCTCGCGGGTGTGCTCGTCGGGCTCGCCGGCGTGCTCGGGGCTGCCGTCTTCGGCGCCTGCTCCACGAACGGAGATCCCATCGTCGCGAGCGACGCCGCTGCCACCGAGGTCGACGCGAATGTGGGCTCACGCGTCGACGCGGGCGGGTCGCTTTGCATCGACGGCAAACCCGCGCCCTATCCCAAGCGCACCACCGTCGACATCTTCGAGCCCTTGCCCGCGCTCACGTTTCCCACCCTCGGCGGAGGCACGTTCTCGTTCGCGTCGCGCTTCGAGCCCTGCGCCAAGACCTCGAAAATCCTGCTCCTCCGTCACACCGCCACCTTCTGCGGACCGTGCCAGTGGAGCCAAAAGCACACCCGCGAGCTCGTCCCGCCCGATCTCGCGTCGCGCGTGGAGCTCGTCGATCTCGTCATCTCGGATCGCAACAACGTCGCAGTGCGCACGAGCGCCGATCTCGCGCGGGTCGAGCCGGAGCTCGGCGGTCACGCCGACATCGTCGCCGCCGAGCCCGAGTTCGTCTCGCAACGTCTCGGCCTCGGCGACCGGCGCCTCCCGTTCTATTCGATCGTCGATTCACGAACGATGGTCGCGCTGAATTTCCTCGCCGATCCGGAGCCCGAGCGCCTCGCGGGCGTGCTTCGCCGCGAGCTCGCGGATCTCGATGGCACTCCCCGGCCGCCGCTACCTCCGAGCGCGCTCGAGGACGGCGTGTTTCCTCGCCACCACTGGGACGTACTCCACGAGATGGTGCACCCGGGCAAGCCGCCCGCCGAGCCCACGAACGCCGTCGCCGACCTTCCCGCTGCCGCCGCCCTCGGAAAAGAGCTGTTCACAGATACCCAATTATCGTCGACCGGCGCCATCGCCTGTAGCACGTGCCATGCCCCGGAGAAGGGATACGCGGACGGCAAGCCGCAGAGCGTGGGCGTCGCGGCGGGCGATCGCAACGCGCCGACCGTCCTCTACGCGTCGCACGCACGATTCCAATTTTGGGATGGCCGTGTCGACACCCTCTGGCTCCAAGCGGCGGGCCCTCTCGAGAACCCGCTCGAGATGGACTCCACGCGCCTCGAGGTCGCCCACCGCATCCATGCACATTACAAGGATCGGTACGAGGCAGTCTTCCCGTCGTCACCGCTCCCGCCGCTCGGTGACGGCGCGCGTTTTCCTGCTCGCGGCAAGCCAGGCGAGGCGTCGTGGGACCGGATGGCAAAGGACGACCAGATGGCGGTTACCCAGGTCTTCGTCCGCGTCGGCAAGCTCATCGAGGCCTTCGAGCGCACGATCACCGCGGAGCCCAACGCGCTCGACCGGTACCTCGCCGGCGATCGCGCCGCCATCACCGCCGCGCAAAAACGTGGTCTCGGCACGTTCTTCACGGCGGGCTGCGCGCAATGCCACTACGGGCCGCGCCTCACCGACGACGCTTTCCACAACATCCGCTTCGCCACCGGCCGCCGCGACGGAACGGCCGACAAGGGCGCCGCGATCGGGCTCCCCCTCCTCGCGACGAATCCACTCCGCACTGCCGAGTACGCCGATGGGCCGTTTCGCGAGCTGTATCTCCCAACGAGCACTCCGGAGCTGCTCGGCGCCTTTCGCACGCCCACCTTGCGCGGGAGCGCCCTCACGGCACCTTATGGCCACGGTGGCAGCCTCTCCACGTTCCCGGAATTGATTCGCCATTACGCCTTCCAAGGGCTCAGCCGCAACGACAGCCGCGCGGTGGGGGAGACCGAAGCGTGGGTATCGCTCATCCTCGAAGAGAATCGGGGCGAGCTCGTCGAGGCGCTCTCGCTCTTCTCGAGCCCGATCGTCCCTTGAGGTCTTCGGGGGGCGTCCGTCGACGCGCCGAGCCCCTCCCGCAGAGGCTCGCCACCATCCTGTCTAAGCCAATCGCCGAGATCGTCGTCGCCGTACGATCGTCGCCAATCCGAGGATGGCCCCGAGCCCGAGAGCGCCACCCTCTGCCGGCGCTGCGCTCGATCCGCAACCCGTGCTCTCCCGCGGCGAGGGCGAGGCGCTCGTCGGCTCACCCCCGGCGCTCGCGTCTCGGGCGGGAGCCATCGCGACGGGGTGCTCCCTCCTCCACGCGTCGAGCTTCGTCCGCACCGCGGGCAGCGGCTCGGCCCGTTCTTCGTCCACGCCGACGTGCAAATCCTCGCTCGGATCGTCTCCCATCACGTCGAACGTGGCCGCGCGCGCGGTGCGTGACGAGCCGAGGCAGCGTGCGTCCCCCACCCGCGGCGAGCGCATCGAGGGGGCCTCGAACGCGCGCATCGTGCGATCGATCGGATCGTCGTTCGCCGCCGCGAACACGTCGGCCATCGTGGTGAGCACCTCGCTCCCGCTGAGCACGTTGCCCTGCACGGAGACCACGAGCCCGTCGACCCGGAGTGTGCCATGATTGGCGTAGGCGAGCGCGCGCGGCCCGGTGAACGCCGCCGCTTCTCCGGCGAGGGAGAGCACCGCGTACTGGCGCAGATCACGATCCGCGTCCGTCGTGAGCGCGGTCACCGCGGCCAAGGTGGCGCTCGCCGATTGGCCTTCCGTGAGGTCGCGGGTGATTTCCACGTGCGCCGCCTCGCGCAGGTACGACTGAGTGACGAACGCACCTCTCCCGCGCACGAGCCCCGCAACTTTCGCGACCGTATCGAGCGGCACGCACGAAGCCACCCCGACGGCCATACGGTGCGTGCGGGTGTCGACCACGACGATCGAATACGTAGCCTCCGCCGCGCGCGGCATCAAAAGGCCGATCGCGACGATCGTGAGCGACCAGCGTACGCATGCTGGGCTCACGTCCCGTCGGTCTCGGCATCGATGGCACGACTCGTCCCGAGCACGACGAGCGCGCGTGTGGCGCGAGACACGGGCGCTCGTAGCGTCTCGCGTTCCGCGCTTCCACAGAACGGACGAACCGCGTTGGCCAATCGCACATGGCGCGCACAGACCAGGCAGACGGCGAGAGGCATCGGCCCAGCGTGACGTCGTCGCCGGGCCGCGTCCAATCAAAATTCGTCTGCGCGACGGCAACACGCTTCGAGGGCCGGCTCCTCCCTCTTCCGAGGACGTCGCGGATTCATGCATCATCCACGATTCGACGCCGAGCAGCCTTTCGGCTCGTGCGTTTCAGCGCGGGACCGCTTGCGTATTGAAGAGCTTGATCGACACGGTGGAAGATCCATCCGCGGCGGTCCAAATGCGCGAGCTACACGTGTCGACGTTGCTCTGGTGCTGCTTGCCTTGGAACGTCCACTTCAAGATCGCCTTACCGGAGGTGCCCTTCGAGATCTCGTACGTCAGGGGCGACAACGTGCTCGACGGGACCGCGCCCACGCTCGACGAGCCGACGAGCCGGCCGCCGCTCGGGGAGGCTTTTCCGCCGGCAGAAGGTTGGAATCCGGTGCCCGCGGGCCGGCCTTCCGCGTACGCGGTGTCATTGGCAATGATCGTCGCCATCGTGGTCACTTGCGGCTGCGTTTGCGGCTTGTTGATGTCTGCGATCGTCGCGTCGAGCACTGCGTCGCAGCCAGGGATGGCGGGGACGACGGGCCCCTGCGGAATCGACGCGGCGGGGCCGGTGGAGGCGCCGGGCGGCGCGGCGAGCACGATCGCGGGGACGACGAGGGCGAGAATCGCGGCGGGCGTGCTGAGGGAGAGCTTCATGGTGTTCGATCCTTCGGGTTGGGTTGGTCGCGGCTCGAGGGTCCTCCCGAGGCGTCGCGGTGAGGCATGAGACGCCCGCGACACGGTTCGTATGCAGTTGGCGCGCTGCCCGAACGGATGACGAAACACTCGACGGAACTAGGCAGATTCGTCGTTTCGACGCGGCGCTGTTACGTCGCACGATCGGCGGACGTGCATCGGCGAGTCGAATCGGTGTGCGCCCGCGCGCCCGGCGGATCACGGCGTTTCCCGCAGTCTTCGATGAAGGCCCCATCCACCCGCGCTCTGCGACGAGCCGCCTCCAGCGGGCGCTCACGCCCGCAGAACGGACGACATCGGCGCGGACACGAGCCGGTCCAGGAGGTCGGTACGTGGTCGTGCACGGGTCGGAGGCGGGTGTCACCCGAACGCGCGTCACGTTCGGAACGTCGAGGGCGAGGCTCGCGCCTCGTGCGCCGCGCCGGAAGACGACGCTGATCGCGGCGGGCGTTTGCAGCCGCTTCGTGCTTCTTGCAGCTCGCGGCCGAGGCGGCGACCGCGAGCAAGAGCAAGGCATTCCATCGCCCCCCGAGCGCCTGTGTCGTGCGATGAACGTCAATCGCCGCCCGGCGCTCGTGTTCCCGGGGGCCCTCGCTCGCGCGTGCTCCGCGAGGACACCGCTCGAGCCGCCAGTCGTCGCGCTCACGGCGTCTTCGGGATCGCCCCCGTGCAGCTCCGGATCGCGCCCTGGGAGAGCTGCGGAATCGTCGCGCCCTCTTCGAGTGGAATGTACACGCATCCTCCTTCCATCGGTCGGGTCGTCGGCGACGAAATCTCGAGCGTCATGTCGGAGCAGAAGCCCGCGTTCTCCAGGCGGAAGCGCTCGACCTCCAAGCTCGTCACGCGGATCGACGGCGCGTTCGGATCGATGACCGCGGGCGGCATCACGAACGGCTCGCTCGTCTTGCCGCTCGCCTGCGTGCCTTTCACCGTCAGCGTGATCGCCGGCACCGCGCCGATCGCGACCGAGGGCTGGAACGTCTGCGCCGCGGCAGACAGCATGCGAAGGGTCATCGTCCCGCCGGTGCGCGACGAGTAGCGAATCGCCGCGTCGTAGCGGAAGGGAGCGGCGCCGAGATCGTTGGTGCACAGGGCCAGGTAGTGCCGATCGCGCGCCGTCGCCACGCACTCGGGGCGCGCCTCGAGCGACTTCGTGCAAGCCTTTCCGCAGGCCTCTTCCTCCGCGGCGGTGCCCTTCCAGCAGTTGCTCGCTTCACCGTAGAGCGACACGAGCCCACCGACCGCTTCGGGGGCGACGTCGGCCATGCAGTCGATGAGGGAAGCGCAGATCGCCTTCGGGCTGCTCGGCTTGCTCGCGGCGGCGTCGTTGGTGGTGCTCGTTCCTCCGTCGGCGTCGCCACCGTCCGAGGACGACGACGTGGAAGACGTGCCGTTGGTCGCGCTGCATGCTGCGAGCGCGAGCGACACGGCGAAAGTGGAAGTCCAAAGGGCCCGAGTGGAGCGGAGGTTCATGGCAAGGGGCAGAGCCACGCCACGGCGCATGTCGCACACTTTTCTCCGAGCTCTCGCAGGCACGCAAACGCACGACGAATCGCTGCAAATCGCTGAAGCCCCAAGATTGCACTGGACGTGCGTTCAGTGATGGATCTAGGGTCTGTTTTCCAGGGAGCGCCCCACGCCTTCGGACGGATGTGGGGCGCTTCTTGGGGGGGCCTGCAGCGCGATGCGCCTATGCGTTCGCTCCGTTGGTCTTGGTTGGTTTGGTCGCGTTGGTCGCGTTCGCCACATCGGCCGCATCCACCGCATCGGCCGCATCGGCCGCATCCACCCCGGCCCCGCGCTTCAAGAGAGCCCTCGCCGCCTCACGCACGACACCTGCGAGCACACCTCGCGCGACGATGTGCTTCTCCGCGAGGGGCAGGTGGCCATGGCCACGGAGCGCCTCACGATCGCCCGTGACGGGGGTCACGCCGAAGCCCACATGCTGCTCGGCGTGCGCGAAGATCGCCGCGACGCGCTCTCGTGTGTCTCTGGTCACGTCCGCGTGCGCGAGGATCCATCCGAGCGTTTGCCACGCGAGCACGGCGTGACGCGCTTCTTCCTCCGCGACGATCGCGAGGTGCGCCTTCACCACCGGGCACGTGGCCTGCGCGCACGCTTCGGCCACGAGCGCGGCCGACACCGTCTCCGCGACGCACCCCTCCGAGGCGAGACGCTCCGCGATCGCGACGATGCCGCTCGCGTCGAGCGAGCGTGAAATATCGAGCTTTCCTGGACCGACCGTCACTCCGCCGTACGCCTTCGCCAGCCCGAACGCGCCCGTCGCGTGCCGCTTTTCATCGAGGGCGGCGGTGAGCGTGTCCTCCACCAGCACCGCCGGCGCGCCGAGGGAGAGCAGCTCGAGCGCCATCCGCGAGAACGACGCGACCGACGCGTGCTCGGTGATTCCCTCTTCCGTCCACGCCGCCGCGAGCGCTGCCCGGGTCGTAGCATCGAGCTCCGCGATCGAGGGCGCGATCGCCGTCGCCCAGCCGGAATCATCCGTGACGAGCGCGACCCGCGCCACGCCGTCGACGGTGAAGGGGCGTCCGACCGCGCAGCCCCCGAGCACTTCGTAACAACACGCCTCGGGCATCGTCTCGAGAGGCCCGCACGCGACCGCGGAGCCGAACTGCGAGAGCCCACACGAATAAGCCGAGAGCACGCACGTTCGATCGTAGGTCGAGGCGCACGTGCCTCCGTCGCCGGGCAGAGGAAAACAGATGCGAGCTGCGCGGTATTGGCCTCCCGCGTCGACGGTGCCACCGCAGAGCGCCTTTTCGTCCACGAAAGTGGTCGACGTAGGCTTGGCTGGGCACGCAAGGGCTCCGTCCGACGGGAACGCGGTGGCATCGTATCCTATGCTCGTATCCGGGCGCTCCGCGGGCTCGGCTTCGCGCGAGGTGCCCGCGTCTGCCGTGATTTCGGCGTCCGGGTAGGTGGATTCTGGCGCGGTCGTGGACCCGCAGGCAGCACCCGCGGCGGTGGCGCCCAACGTGCCCAAAATGCTCTGCAGTAGCCGACGCGAAAAAAGGCTCATGCATCGAGCGTAGTCCGCTTTTTGCCAGTGACGAAGATAGGAAAGAATGAAACGGACGTTTGCCGAAAAATAGGCGCCGAAACGGAATGCCGCCTACATGTCGTTCGCGGCCCTCGTCGTTCGCAGGGCTCGAAACGCGTGGGGCAAGCTGCCGAACGAGCGCCGGCCGCGCCACACCTCGAAGAACCTCACGCGAGATTCGACACGAGCGGCTCGCCACGGGGTTACGCTCGTTCGATGCGCGCGCCGTCGCCCACGCACGCCGTCGATGCGCTCGATCGCCTGCGATCGCGCGCTCTGGCGTGGGCGGCAGCGCACCCGCGTATCTTCCCTTGGGTACGGTCGCGTGACGCGCGGGTACTCCTCCGCGCCTACGTCGCGATCGGCGTGGCCCTCGTGCTCGCCCTCGTCGCGCCGTGCGCTGCGCTCGCGCTCGGGCCTCTCGTGCTCGGCGTGCCCCACGTCGCCGCGTCCGTGCGTTACCTCGTGCTCCGCCAAAAGATGCACCCTGCATACATCTTGGCGCTCGTGGTCGCGTGCCTCGGGCTCGTCGGCGCTCGTGTCGTCACCCTCGTGAGCGCTCCGGGCGCCGCGATCGTGGCCACCGCGGTGCGGGTCGAGGTGTCGCTCGGGTGCGCGCTCGCGGCGACGTCGGCGATCGTGGGCATGGCCAGCGGCGGCTCCGTCCGTCGCGGTGCGTTCGCCGTCGCGGTGCTCGTCGCGCTCGTGGTGGTGCTCGTCGTGTCGCCCTATGCGTATGCGGGTCGCCTCGCGTTCGTGCACCTCCACAACTTGGGCGTGGTGGCCCTCTGGGTGGCGCTCTTTCGCCATAAAAAAGCGATGCGCGTGGTGGTGGCGCTCTTTGCCGGGCTCGCCCTGGTGTGCCTCGTCCCGCCGCTCTCGGTCGCGTCCTTCGGGGGCGTCGCGTTCGACGACGTCGCGGCCTGGCTCGGGCCGAACGTGACCCCGCGGGTGGCGGCCGCGCTCGTGCTCGCCCACGTCTACACCGATTCGATCCACTACGCGTTCTGGCTCGGGGTCGTACCCGATCAGGCGCTCCGCGGAGAGGGCTCGCTCACCTTCGCGCAGACCCTGCGAGGGCTCGGCCGCGACTTCGGGCGCATGCTCCCGTGGGTGCTGCTCGCCTGCCTCGCGTTGCCGGCGCTCGCGATGCTCGGGGCCGAGATGGCGCGCCGGGTGTACTTCTCGTTCTTCGGGTTCCACGGCTACGTGGAGGCCGCCACGCTCGTGTTCGCGTTCGTGCGTGGCACGTCGCCGGTGGAAGAGCGCGAGGTCGAGCGCGCGGCACCGACGAGCCTCGAAGCGGCGCGGTCGTAGGGCCAGAGCGGGAAGCGCGAGGCGAGAGCAGGACGCGAGGAGCGTGAGGCGACGGGGAAACGTGGGGGCGGGGGAGCGCGACGCGGGAAGCGTGTCGGTTTCTATTCTCCGGGCGAAATCCCGAGTAGAACGAGGCCCATGTCCGGTCTCGAAGACACCCGCGCCTACTACGACGAGTTCTCCAAGCGCTACGAGGACAAGCGTCGCCCGAACGACGCCGACGGTTACCACGCCCTCGTGGACGACCTCGAGATCCAGCTCACCGAGCGCTACGCCCTCGGGCGCGACGTGCTCGAGGTCGGGTGCGGCACGGGCCTCATCTTGGAGCGCATCCGTCGGTTCGCGAAGAGCGCGAAGGGCATCGATCTCTCGCCCGGCATGCTCGCCCTCGCCCGCGAGCGTGGCCTCGACGTCACCGAAGGCTCCGCCACCAAGCTCCCTTTCGACGACGAGTCCTTCGACGTCACGTGCTCCTTCAAGGTGCTCGCCCACGTCCCGGACATCGGCAAGGCCCTCGCGGAGATGGCTCGCGTCACCCGCAAGGGGGGCGTCATCCTCGCCGAGCATTACAACCCGATGAGCTTCCGCGCCCTCGCGAAGGTGCTCGGCCCGGCCGGAAAAATCTCGGACAAGACGAACGAGAGCGCGGTCTACACCCGCTTCGACGCGCCGTGGAGCCTCGGGAAAATCCTGCCCCCCGGCACCCGGGTGGAGGCCGCTCGCGGCGTGCGCATCGTCACTCCCGCCGCCGCGTTCATGCGCGTGCCGCTCTTGAAAGACGTGCTCCGCCGCGCCGAGCTTGCCCTCTGCGACGGCCCCGCCGCCATCTTCGGTGGCTTCTACATCGCGGTCATTCGCAAGGCCTGATCGCCCTCGCGTCGGCCCAACCGCCAACGCCCGCCCGCGCGCGTACATTCCGTCCCGAACCCTCGCGCGAGCGCTCCGCGTCGATCGAGGTGAACGAGCGGGCAAAGGCTTGGGTCTTTCGTCGTCTCGGTGCGTATACTCGAGCCGATGTCCACATGGCCCAAGGTCGTGAAGGGTTCTGCGCTGTTCGGCGCGTTCGGTCTCTCGG
The DNA here is from genome assembly GCA_013297655.1 of Myxococcales bacterium. Classification (GTDB taxonomy): domain Bacteria; phylum Myxococcota_A; class Polyangia; order Polyangiales; family Polyangiaceae; genus JAAFHV01. The sequence continues at coordinate 9,572 of JAAFHV010000295.1, forward strand.
CGCTGCTCGCGCTGCGTCTTCACGGGGGTGGTCTCTGGCACGGCCTCGCGCCCGCGAGCGCGGCCAGCTCCACCCACACCGCGCAGACCTACGACCTCACGCAGCTCAAGGTCGTGAACGAGGTCCTGAAGACGGTCCGTGACCGGTACGTCGACCCCAAGCGCGCGAAGCCGAAGGACATGCTGCTGTCGGCGCTGAACTACGTCCAGAAGGACGTGGCGCAGGTCATCGTGATCTACGAAGAGGGCGCACCCACCGTAAAAGTGCGCGTAGACACTCAGGAAAAAGAGTTCCGCGTCGACAACGTGCAGGGCCCCTGGGACGTGTCGAGCCACCTCCGCGACATCTTCGCGTTCGTGCAAGAGGGCCTCCGCGGCACCGAGGTCGATCTCCGCGAGGTCGAGTACGCGGCGTGCAACGGCATGCTCCACACCCTCGATCCGCACTCCACCTTGCTCTCGCCCGAGGCCTACAAGGAGATGAACCTCTCCACGAGCGGCCAGTTCGGCGGGCTCGGGATCGTCATCTCCATTCGCGATCAGCAGCTCACCGTGATGAACCCGATGCCGGGCACCCCCGCCGGTCGCGCCGGCGTGAAGCGCATGGATCGCATCGTGAAGATCGGGAACGAGTCCACCTTGAACATGGGGCTCAACGAGGCGGTGCAGCACCTCCGCGGCGCGCCCGGCTCCAAGGTCTCCGTGTGGCTCCACCGCGACGGCCCCGATGGCTGGGCGGGAGCCAAAGAGTTCGTCCTCAGCCGCGAGACGATCAAGGTCGCGAGCGTGGAGTCGCACGCCCTCGATGGCGGCATCGGCTACGTGCGCTTGAAGCAGTTCCAGGCCAACACCGCGGCCGACCTGGACAAGGCCCTCGCGGAGCTCAAGAAGGGCGGCGAGCTGAAGGGGCTCGTCCTCGATTTGCGCGGAAATCCAGGCGGATTGCTCGACCAAGCCGCGCGCGTGGTCGACAAGTTCATCGTGCAGGGGCCCATCGTCGCGACGGTGGGCAACGCCTCCGAGGACCGCGAAGAGAAGGTCGCCCACGCCGACGGCACCGAGCCCAACTACCCCATCGCGATCCTCGTCAGCGGCTCCTCGGCGAGCGCGAGCGAAATCGTGGCCGGCGCGATGAAGAACCACGATCGCGCGGTGCTCATCGGGGAGACCACCTTCGGCAAAGGCAGCGTGCAGCTCGTCTTCCCGGATTTGCCAGACAAGGCCGCGCTCAAGCTCACGATCGCGCA
>JAAFHV010000296.1 GCA_013297655.1 Myxococcales bacterium
GCGCGAACGCCTTCTATCCTAACGATCGCGGGCCAAACTACGATAGGCAACGTGCGCGCAGGGCTCACCAGGGCCGCCACCACGGCCGTCGCGGAGGGGGAGGGGTGGTGAAGCGCAGCGAGCGCGCCGTATCCGTCACCTCCGCGGCGAGGACGTTCGCTGGCACCGCGGCCGTCGCGGTCAGGCACAGCGACCATGGCCTGTCCCCTTCGTCGAGGAACCAGCACATGGCGTTTCGGAGTCGACCAACGTGGCCGGTTCCCTCCACGATCGTGAGCACCAGCGGCCGCGCCGTCGAAGCATCGAGCACCTCGACGCCGACCACGATGTCGCGAACACCATCGCCCTCGTGGATACGTCGCGAGCGGGCGATCGCCTCGTCGCGTAGGATTCTAGGGCGCACTGGCGCGTCGTCGCGCGTAATCAGAAGGTGCTGAACGCCGTCGGTGCCGCAGAACGACACGCGATGGAAGCTCCCCTCGTTTTCGGAGGAACCGTGCACGAAGCGTGGTGGCGCGCGCACGATACAGCCAAGCTTCGTGAGCTCCACCTCGCCCACTCCCTTTGCCTCCGAACGTTCGAGGACGCGGAGATCTGCCTCGGATAGTAGCCAATGGAGCGCGGCTCGCGTGCGGCTGAGGGCGTGCTCCGGAAATGCGGCGTCGTGCATGGGATCGTCGTAGTCGGCTTGACGAAGACCGCCCGGCGCGTCCGTACCGGGAGGGCTCTCGGCCATCCGCGCATCGAGAAGGGCCGTCTCGCGGAGCCCCGTGAAGCTATCGCGACAGATTACCCTGACCTCGAAGAGGCCCTTTCGGAGAGGTACGAGCAAGTGACCCATCACGACCTCTCGGCCGGCCTCGTAAGCCATTCGGTGCACCGTGCGCAACGCTGGGCTTCCGTCGACGAGCAGATGCTCGACGTCAATCATCGGTGACCACGAAGGATCGGCCGTTCGTGGTCGCGCTTCGTCGTCACGTCGCTGCGCACGGAACAGGCTATCGAACATGTCGCGAGCGGGCCATTCGAGGGCGCGGCGCAGCCCGTCGCGGTGCTCTGCGTCGAGGTCGAGGTGGAGTCCGGGGAAGACATAGAAGAACCAGCCGACCCCGCGCTCGAGGTCCGTGAGCTTGAGGGCGTCCTCGCGATCCTCGTCGAGGCGATAGCCTGCTGGTGGTGAGAGTCGTACGCCGTGTGACCCCTCCCGTAGCGCGGCCATCAGTCCCATGGCCCGGCCAATACCACGGCGTCGTCCTGCCCCGGGACGATGGCCCCTTGCCAAGCTCGTGCTCCCGCGGCGATCCGGGTCCGCCCCCGCGCGTGAACCCCCGTTCGCAACAAGCGAGGCTTCCCGCATGTTCAAAGTGGTTCAACCACTCAACCTCGTCGGCACGGGTGTTGCTGTAGGGCGGCGCATGCGTCCCTTCACTCTGTTCCTCCTCCGTCGCTCCCTGATTTCCAGCCTTCTTCTCGCCGCGCCGGCCCTCGTGGGCGGGTGTGACAACGGTACGAGCGACGACGACTCGGGCGTCGTGTCTCCGCGGCCGACCGCGAGCACACCGCCGCCGCCCGCCCGCGTCGATCTTCCGCGCGCGCCAGTCGATCCGCCGCCTGCGCCGCCTCCGCCGCAAGGGCCCGGCGAGCTCGTCGTCGCGGGGGACGTGCGCGTGCTCGCCGCCACGACCGACGGTCACGTGGTCTATTTCAAAGGGGCAATCCCTACGAAGGCCCTCGAGGTATACGACACGAAGACGAAGACGACCCAGGCGCTCGTGCCGTCTACGGCCAACTCGGACTACGTCACGGCCTCGCGCGACACGGTGGCGCTTTGGTCGGCGACCCGCTCTCCCTTCGGCCACGGCACGCTGCGGTTCTGGTCTTCCGCGCGCGGGCTCGTGAGCGTCCCGGGGAATGGGGGCTCGCTTCCCTATGTGTTCTCCACGAACGACGACGGCTCGCGTGTCGCCTTCATGACCGGTCCGATATCGGCGTCGAGCATCGGGCGCATCGTGACCGCCTCCCCCGCGACGGCCGCGACCAGCCAAGAGGAGATCGAGCCTACGGTCGCGACGGGATGCACCATTGGTCTCCGGCACCTCGGCAATAGGCTCTTTACGTCGAGCTGCGGCCGCGTCGAGGACGTCGCGACGGTGCGCGGGCTCGACGCCGCGGGGAAGCTCGTCTTCACCCACGTCGACGTCAAGCCCGGCTTCGACGCGAGCGCGCGGGGGGAGTACGCCGTTACGGTGAAGACCGGCGGCGGTGGCACGCTCGTCGACATGACAACGTCGACTCAAACGAGCCTCGCGTCCGACGTCACCTCGGCGAGGGTCTCGCCCGATGGCACGTTCCTCCTCACCACGACAGGCACTGGGGCGCTCGTCCGGGCCTCGACAGCGACCCCTGGCAATGGCGAAGCGGTGCTGCCCTCGGGCACGACAGAGGTGCTCGCCATATCGCCCGATGGCCGAAACGCCATCGTGGCGACGGCTTCTGCAAGCCGGAATAGCGGATTCGAGAAGCGTACGAGCTACGCGCTCATGCTCGTGTCGCTCGAGGCTCCTTTCACCACGACGACGCTCGTCGCGACCCCCACCGCCACGCCGCAGGGCTTCGCCGAGTCGGGAAAGTACGTGCTCTACACGGCAAACACGACGAGCTCGTTCGACGACGAGCTTCGCGCGCGGGCAGTCGCGGGGGGAGCGGAGATCACGCTCGGCGCGAACGTGGGGCGCATCTCGCCGCTCGCCGGGACGAACGCGTTCGTCGTTCATGCGTATGGCGCGTGGACGGCCGGGCAGCCCTCCGTCCCGGCGACGGTCACGAAGATCGACCTCGACTCACCGACCTCGTCGAAGCTCCTCGCGAGCGACGTCGGCCCGCACGTGGTCGTCGGTAGCACGGTGTACATCGGTGCGGGCGCTGCGGGGCTGCGTGCCATTCCTGTTCCGTAGTCGCACAGCCCGCTCCGGCTTCCGCTCGTGAAGGGACCTTAGGTAATGACTTCAGTCGTCGCGCCCGGCTCGTTGGCAAAGCCCGAGGGTGGCGCCCACCTCCACGCCAATCCGACGATGCACGCGGTGCACATCATCTCGATGGCCGAGAAGAACATGTAATAAATGGTAGGCTTTCCGATAAGCAGCGAACCGAGGACCACGAGCGTCTTGAGGGTGCCAGCGACGATGTTCGCCCAGCGATTCGCGCGGTACTTCAAGACTCTGGACAAGACCGTCATGGCGATGGGGATTTCCATCAAGATCGCCGCCCCGAACAGGAGCTCTTGCGTGATGGCGAGGGAGTCGACCTGCCCGCTTAGGTATTGCTTCAGGATCGGAGGGTCCATGAGGCCCATGACGTCTGCGTAGAGATAGTTGAACATGGCAAAGACCCAGAGGGACGAGAGTACGGTTCTTCTGTCGTCGGGCGGGTTCTGGTGTCGGTTCGAGAGCACGGCGGATCCCTTCCATTTCTTTCTTGGCGTACCCACGGGGCAGGGCGCGCGCTGCGTGCGTGCCCGTGCCCCACGTCGTAGGTAGTCGCGTTTTCGAGCTCAGGCTCGTCGCGCGGAGTTATGGCCGACTCGGTCGGCGAGCTCTATGCGGTGGCGAGACTGTCCGGCCGCGCTGACAGCCTAGCGACTCGCGCGGCCCCCGCTTTGCCCATTCTCGGACACGGGTTGTGCAAAAACGCACGCGCGAATGCCACGGTCGTTCGTGCCCGCGAGGAAGGTCGCAGGGCGCGATCGCGATCGTATCCTCGCGTCGTCGTCGTCGTCGTCGGATGGCGTGGGCGTGGTCTGCGTCAGGGTGTCGCGGAGCGAGCCGCGGCGCTATTCGTCGCGCCGCCGCTATGACGCGCTCGGTGGAGACGCCGCTCGCGGTGCGCACCGTGGCCGCCGAGAGCCATTGGCGCTCTGGCGAACCGGACGCCGCCATCGAGGCCATTCCGCAGGCCGGACCTGAGCGCGCAGGGCCCGCGTCGGAGCCAAGCGATCTCGACGCCTCACGGCCCGGGAAGTGCAACGCAGTTCCTCGATGGCGCGCGTCTGCTCGTGGTTCTTCGGCGGCTCGGCTCGAGCCTTCGAGCCCGCGAGTCGCGCTCTCCATCAGATTGAATGGTCCTTGCCATCGGACTGATTGAGTACCACCGGCCGGCCTTGGAAGAACAAGCCGCGCGAGCGGCCGCGCCGCGGCCCGAAACGAGATTGCGCAAATGGGTGCCAAAGAAATCTTGATGATTGCCGCGGGAACGATCTTCGTCGTGCTGACGATATTGCTTTGGTGGCTCGACGACACGAGACGAAAGAAGGTTCGCGTTCTTTCGAGCCAAGGCGTGCCTCTCGTGGACGTCGGCCTCGCTGCAGACTACGGCCACTCTCACCTGGAGGGAGCCGCGAACGTTCCGCTCGAGGAGCTCGAGGCGCGGATAGGCACTCCGACGGCAGCAGGGCAGCCGATCGTCGTATGTGGGCATGGCTTCGTACGACGCGTGCGAGGGGCTCGCATCCTCCGCGCGATGGGGTACGCCGTTACCAACGCCGGATTCACTCGCGCTTCGATGACCGAACGTCCCGCGCGCTGAGCGGCCCGCGCGTCGCACGCCACTCGAGGGCCCGAGCACCTACTCGCGGTGCGTACCTACTCGCGGTGCGATTGTCGGTGCGCCCCTCGTCGCCGCGGGAGCCTCTCTCTGGGCAGTCGTGTGCGGAATACGAAGTCGAGCGGGGATTTGTCGCTCGCGAGACGAGCGCGTCGGATCACGGACTACTCCGTCGTCCGCTCTCAACGCGCCACCGCGCGCCGCCCGCGCTCCTCCCGCCACGCCGTAATCTGAGCCGCCGACCGCGTGTTCAGCACGTCGTTCTTCTTCAACCACGCCCGGCGCGCGATCCCGATGCCGAATCGGGTGAACGCGATCTCCCGTGTCGAGTGCGCGTCGCTGTTCACCACCACCGGCACGCCCGCTTCTCGCGCCATTCTCGCCAAGTGTTCGTCCACGTCGAGCCGGGTGGGGGAGCTATTCAGCTCGATCGCCACCCCCGCGCGCTTCATCGCTTCGAGCACCTTCTCGATGTCGAACGGACTCGGATCGCGGGTGCCTAGCTGCCGGCCGGTGGGGTGCCCGAGGCAATCGATTTTCCCCGACTCGATCGCCCGCACCACGCGCTTGGTCATGTCGTCTCGTGGCATATCGAGGCGCTGGTGCACACTGCCCACGACCCAATCGAGGCCCGCGAGCTCGTCGTCCATGTCGAGGCTCCCGTCGCTCATGATGTCGGCCTCGACGCCGGCAAAGATCGGGAATCCGAGCGCATCCGATGCCGCGCGAATCTTGCCGTGCTGCGCACGCATTCGCTCTCGGCTCATCCCCCGTACGAACGCGAGTGTCTCGGAGTGGTCCGTGATCGCGATGTAGTCGAGGCCCGCCTCGCGCGCGGCGGCCACCATCGTCTCGATCGAGCCGCGGCCATCGGTCTCGTTGGTGTGCATGTGCAAGTCGCCGCGGAGGTCGCGGTGCTCGACGAGCGCAGGAAGGCTGTCCTTTTGAGAGGCCTCGATCTCGCCGCGGTTCTCGCGAATCTCGGGCGGCATCACACGCATGCCAATCGCGGCGTACACGTCGGCCTCCGTCTCGCCGGCGATCTTCTCGCCCGCCTCGTCGAAGACGCCCCACTCGCTCACCTTGAGCTTCTTTTTTACCGCGATCGTGCGCATCGCCACGTTGTGGTCTTTCGACCCGGTAAAGTACTGCAGGGCCGCGCCCCACGACGACGGCGGCACGATGCGGAGGTCGGCCTGCATGCCTCCTTGCAGCACCACGCTGCTCTTCGTGTCGCCGCGCGCGAGCACCTCGCTCACGTCGGGGCCGTCCACGAACGCCGCCGTGATCGCCGCGATCGCGCCCTCGTCCGCGGCGACCAGGATGTCGAGATCGCCCACTGTCTCCGCGCGTCTTCGAAGGCTTCCCGCCGGCTCGCACGCGACCACGCCCGGCACCGCGAGCATGCGCGCCACGATCTCCTCCGCGATCACGAGGGCCTCCGCCATCGGCCTTCGTTTCGGCCCCGCCGCGCGCTTGCGATACGCCTCGATCGCGAGGATGAGCTTCTCCTCACGCTTCGCGCCGAAGCGCGGAAGGTCACGAAGCTCACCCTTGCGCGCGGCGGCCTCGAGCTCGTCGATAGAGGAGATTTTGCGCTCGTTCCAAACGAGCTGCGCGGTCTTCAGGCCGATGCCGGGGAGGTTCACGAGGTCCAAGATCCCGGGTGGCAGCTTGGCGCGCAGATCTTCTGCCTCGGCGATCTTGCCCGTGTCGAGGAGCTCCGTCACGCGCCGCGCGACCCCCTCGCCGACGCCACGAATGCCCGTGATTTTCCCCGTCTTCACGCGTTCGGCCATCGACTCGGAGAGGCCCTCGATCGCGCGCGCGGCGCTGCGGAAGGCGCGCACCTTGAACACGGCGATTCCAGAGAGCTCTTGAAGGTCGGCGAGGTCGTCGAGGGCGCGGGCGATGGCTGCGTTTTCCACGAGCCCATCCTATCGTATTCGCGCGCGGGGGCCGATCGCCGTGCGACCTTCGGGCCGAGCGAGCTCAGCGCGGCAAGAAACCGTCGGTCACCAAGCGCTCCCGCAGCGGCGCCGCGGTGACGAACACATGAGCAGGCATGCCGGCACGCACGGCGGCGTCGCAGTTCTCCTTGCGGTCGTCCACGAAGAGACCCTCGTGTGGTGCCTCCTCGATTCGCGCGAAGAGCGCCGCGTAGAACTCCGGGGCAGGCTTTCGGCAGCGCACGTGGTGGCTCGCGACGACGCCGTCGAACCGTCGATCGAGCTCGAACGAGGTCCGAACCTCCTCGATCCAAATCGGGTAGTTGCTAGCGATGTAGAGCGCGACGCCGTTTTGGCGTAGCTCGTCGAGGATGGCCTCGATCCCCGGCAAGAAGGCATATCCGGCGCGGCGCTCGCGGTGAAACGCGTCCATGTCGAACGTGTGCCCCGAGTCGGCAGGAAAATAGCGCTCTACGAACGTCGCTTCGTCGATCTCACCGGCCTCGAAGAGCGGCCACGTATCCTTGTTACGCACCTCGCCGAGCTCACGAAGCGCGAGCCCCGTCGCCGCCGTGAGGGCCTCCTTGTACGGGTCGCGGAGGACGGTATCCATGAGGTCGAAGCAGACCGCGCGTCGCATAGAACAGCAGCGTAGCAAAAGCGCCCCGCGGTGACGCGCCCGAGCGCCCCGCCCGCTCGTCTCGTCTCGTCTCGTCTCGTCTCGTCTCGTCTCGTCTCGTCTCGTCTCGTCTCGTCTCGTCTCGTCTCGTCTCGTCTCGTCTCGTGTCGCGTCAGGGCTTCGGCGCCGGCGCGAAATAATGGCGCTCCGCGAGGTCGGCGAGCAGTCCGGGGTGCGCCGGTTTCCAGCCCAAGCGCTGCTGAGTGAGCGCGCTCGACGTCGGGTTGTCGAGCTGTGAGAACGCCCCGAGAAAACCAAGGTGGGTGCCCGCCTCCGCTGGCGGGACGCTGCGCGCTGGCAGCCCGAGGCCGCGACCGATGGCCTCCGCGATCGCGCGAAACGCGACACCTTCGTCCGCGACCGCGTGGATCCGCGACCCCGCTTTTGCCGATTCGATCGCCAAGCGGCAAAGGCGCGCCGCGTCCAATGTGTGAATCGCGGGCCAGCGATTTGCACCTTCCCCCACGTAGGCGGCAAATCCGTTCTTGCGAGCCGTCGCGACGAGCGTGGGCACGAAGCCGTTGTGGTCGAGCGCGCTGTGCACCGTCGGCGCGAGGCGGATCGACGAGGAACGGACTCCAACTTTGGCGAGCGCGAGCACGGCGCTCTCCGAGACGGCGCGCGGGCCCGCTCCCTCGTCCTCTTCCGTGCCGGCGCGCCCACGCATTGCGTGCGCGAGCGACATCGTCCCCGCCGCGATCGCGAAGGGTTTCCCCGAGCCCGCGAGCGCCGCGCCGATGGCCTCGACGGCGTGGAGATCGGCGGTCACCGCGGCCGCGAAATCGCCGCTGAAGGCCAGGTCGTGCTTGAACGCGAGATGAATGACGGCGTCGGCGTCGCGGGCGGCCTCGCGGAGGCAGTCGAGGTCGTCGAGATCGCCCCGCCGCGCGGTGGCGCCGGCCGAGGCCAACGCCGCCGCCGAAGCGTCGGAGCGCGCAAGACCCCATACCTCGTGCCCCGCGGTGAGGAGCTCCGGAACGACGGCGGAACCAATGTGACCGGACGCGCCGGTGACGAATACACGCATGGCAAACCTCCTGATGTCAGAACCTGACATCACGGGTAGCATTTGATGTCAGTCACTGCAATCAGGTAGAGTTGCAGGCCATGGGCCGCTGGGAACCGAACGCCTACGAGCGGCTGCAAGAAGCTGCGTTGGAGCTCTTCGGAGAGCGCGGCTACGAGCGCACTACCGTGGAGGAGATCGCCGCGCGGGCGGGGCTCACCGAGCGAACGTTCTTCCGCTATTTCACGGATAAACGCGAGGTCCTGTTCGGCGGGTCGAAGGACCTCGCGGAGGTCATCGTCGCTGCGATCGGCGGCGCGCCGAAAGAGCTGGGCCCGCTCGACACCGTCGCGGTCGCGCTCGAGGCCACCTCCCCGATCTTCGAGGCACGTCGTGCGCACGCCCGCAAACGGCAGGCCGTCGTGGCGTCGCACGCGGAGCTTCGTGAACGCGAGCTCATCAAGCTTTCGTCGCTCGGCGATGCGATCGCCGAGAGCCTGCGCCGCCGCGGCGTAGCCAAAGTCGCCGCCAGCCTCGTCGCCGAAGCGGGCATCGCCGTCTTCAAGAGCGCCTTCGAGCGCTGGGTGAGCGACACGAAGAAGCACGAGCTCGCCCACCACGTCCGCGAAACCCTCGCCGATCTGCGCGTCGCCGCCGCCGAGGGGACCGCGGTCGCCGCTGTCCGAACCGCGCCTCGGCCGTCGCGCTCCGCGCGCCGAACCTCGACTTGAGTGGCGGCCTCGAGCACCGAGCCGCTGAATTCGGTCGGCTTTTCGCCGATTTGCTTCGCCGTGCTTCGTTGCTCCTCCTCGGCTAGCAGCAGTAGGACTCGCCCCTCGTCGGGGACTTGCGGCCCTGTAGCGTCGTCGTCGCGCCTCGCACGCCTCGCAACTCGGCGAAAATCCTCGGTCATTAAGCGGTTCGGTGCTCTAGCGAGCTAGGCCTTTCGGGTGGCGACGCGACCTGGTTCTGGACTTGGATACAAATGCAATCGAGTTGCGCTAGTGTTGCTGGCGCCTTAGCTTGACTGCTGAAAGGACTAAGCAACCATGCGCGATATCATCCAGCTCGTCTCGACTGCAGGGACTGGCTACGCCTACGTGACGACGAAAAATAAGCGGACGACCGCGGAGAAGGTCGAGCTCAAAAAATTCGACCCGGTCGTTCGTAGACACGTGGTCTTCGTGGAGAAAAAGATCTCCCGCGGCTAAAGCAGCGAGCGCCGGGCGGTGTATCTGCCCGGCGCCGCGATACTCGAGCGGATCGGCTCAGCCTTCGCCGTGGTCCGAAGCGGCGAACGGGTCTTCGAGGTGACTCCAGCTCGGCTCGCCCTTCGCCATCTCCGCTTCCGTCAGCAAACACGCGTCGAGGCCACGTACGAGCTCGCTATCGTTCATCTCCACGCCGATAAATACGAGCTCCTGCCGGCGATCGCCCCACGGGTCGACCCAGTCGGCCCGAATGCGCGCGCGCGTCTCGTGGTCTTCTGGCCACTCGCTCTGCGGGAGAGTGACATACCAGTGTCCCGCGGGCTCGGCGGCGGCGGTGCTGCCCGCTTGTGACCAACTGCCGGTTACGTCCATGCGAGTCGCGAGCCAGAAGAATCCCTTCGAGCGGAGCACGCCGTCCCACCCCGCGTTCACGAAGTCCCAAAAACGCTTCGGATGGAAGGGCTTCCGGGCCCTGTAGACGAAGCTCGAGATTCCATACTCCGTCGTCTCCGGCACGTGCTCACCACGCACCTCCTTCATCCAGCCTGGCGCTGCGGAGGCCTTCTCGTAGTCGAAGAGCTTGGTGTCGAGGATGCTCGAGAGGGGGACTTGGCCACGTTCGGCGCGCACGATTCTGGCGTCCGGGTTCAAGTGTCGAAGCATCGCCTCGAGGCGCCCGATGTCCTCCGTCGCGACGAGGTCGGTCTTGTTGATGACGAGCACGTCCGCGAACTCCACCTGCTCGACGAGGAGGTCCGACACCGAGCGCTCGTCGTCGTCGCCGAGGGCGGCCTTTCGCGCGCGGAGATCGTCCTCCGACTGCCGATCGTCGAGGAAGCTCTTGGCGTCGACGACGGTGACCATGGTGTCGAGGCGCGCGACGTCGGACAGGCTCGCACCCGACTCGGCGTCCGAGAACGCGAAGGTCTCCGCGACGGGGAGCGGCTCCGAGATGCCGGTCGACTCGACGAGCAAATAGTCGAATCGTTTTTCGTCCGCGAGCTTCTTCACCTCGAGGAGGAGGTCTTCGCGAAGGGTGCAGCAGATGCAGCCGTTCTGCATTTCGACGAGCTTCTCGTCGACCCGAGAGAGCGTGCTTTTCTCGTCTACCACTCGCGCGTCGACGTTGATGTCGCTCATGTCGTTGACGATGACAGCCACCCTCAGGCCCTCGCGGTTCGAGAGCACGTGATTGAGGAGCGTCGTCTTTCCGGCTCCGAGGAAGCCGGAGAGCACCGTGACGGGGAGGCGAGGGTCAAGCATATGCGAGCGAGTTAACGCATCATGGTCTCATTCGCAACTTCGACGCGAAAGAGACCATGATGCGTTAACTCGCTCGCATATGCTTGAC
>JAAFHV010000297.1 GCA_013297655.1 Myxococcales bacterium
GGGGAGGGGGCCGCGCGTGCGTTTGTCGTACTCCCCAATAGAGGACGGGGAGGGGCTCCGCGCGTGCGTTTGTCGTACTCCCCAATAGAGGGCGGGGAGGGGCTCCGCGCGTGCGTTTGTCGTACCCCCGAGCCCCCGCTCAGTACCCGTCGCTCGCGCCTCCTCCTCCGGACGAGCCGCCGCCGCCGGTGTAGCCTCCTCCCGAGCTGCCCGAGGAACCGCCGGAGAGCCCACCTCCGAGAGAGCCCCCGCCTCCGCTCGAGGAACCTCCGCTCGAGGAACCTCCGCTCCCTCCTCCTCCCCCTCCTCCGACATTCCAACCTCGTTTGGCGGCGAGGTACCCGAAGAGCAGGGCCCCGACGACGAGCGCGAACGGTAACGCGAGCGTGAACGTGCCATCGGCGTAGCGACGGGCCCAGAAGCCGGGCGCGACCACACCGGGCAGCGGTTTGTCGGCTTCGAGATCGAGGCACATCTGACCGAACCCCTCGACGAACACGAGCGGGCGCACGCTATCCTCGGAGGTGGCGAGGCGCTCGGTCAGCTTATGAGAGAGCTCGTTTAGCCGACTCGCGTGGTCGACGGAGAAGACGCACGTAAAGACATAGAAGCGCTTCGCATCGCGAGAGACCACCACGATGCCTGAGGCGCCGGGCACGTCCGCGCAAAACCTCGTCACGTTCGTGCCCGCCGCGCTTGGCGGATCCACGTCGTCGTCGACGACCAGCGCGGCGAACGCGGCGCGATGCTCTCGCACGGCCTGCTCGTAGTCGGTTCGAAACCGCGTGGCCGCGGGCTCCGGAAAGGCCGACGAGGGATCGGTGAAGGGCCCCGTCGGTCCGTACGAACGCGAGGGAGCCCCGGACAGGGGAGCGCTCGGCGAGGCCGATGCGCCGGGCGTCGACGGCAACGAAGTGCCCCCGTCGGGCACCAGGGGGCCCCCGAGCAAGAGCGAAAGAATGGAGTCGACTCCGTCGGCGATGGCGCGCGCCGGTTTTCCTTCTTTCATGCGCGGGCCCACGCGCTCGGCCAAAATGCGCTTCGATTGAAGGTCCGTGATCTCGCCGCCCATGCCCTTACCGGTCTCGATGCGCGTGCGCCGTTCGCCTGTGGCGATCACGAGCAGCACACCGTCGTCTTTGCCTTTGCGCCCGACCTTCCAGGTGTTGAACGCGGCGTAGGCCACGTCTTCGATCGACTCGCCCCCGAGGGTCGGCAGGGTGAAGACGACCACCTCGTGACCGTGAGCCTTTCGATGCGCCGCGAGGCGCTCCTCGAGGGCGTCGCGCTCGTCTTTCGAGAGAAGGTGCGCGGTGTCGTTGACGGCGCCGACCAGCGGCGGCGCCACGTAGGCGAACGCGTGATGCTCCGCCAGCACGCAGGCGAGCAGCCAGACGAACGAGAGAAGAACACGAAGGTGTGTGCGCCACATCTGGGGATGGAGCGTAGAGCACCGAACAGGTTCGATACCGTCGGCTTTTGCGCGCCCGCGGAAGTACGCGATATCGCGGGCGCGCGGGCCAACCTCCGGTCACCCCTTCATCGACACCAAGTCCCGCACGAGCTCCGAGAACACCACCGGAGAGAGCTCTCCCGCCGCGACGGGGAGGCTCACCGATCCGAGCTTTTGCTCCGGCTCTTCCGTCATTCCCGAAGCGAGCACTCCCGTGTCGAGGTGAAGCGAGGCCGGGGCGTCGCACCCAGGGAGCTCTTTGGTCCACTCCCAGATCCAGCCCGCGTCTTGCGGCGGCCCCTTCTCCCACCCACGCGCGAGGAGCCCGAGCACCTTCCCGGTCGGCACCGTGATCCCGTGCACGTGCTCCAGCGACTTCGACGTGGCCTCCTCCGCCGTCGGCGCGAACGTCTCGCGATCGAGCTGCGAGAACGGCGCCAAGATCTCGTATTCCCCGAAGCGCTCGCCCCACGCCGCGACCGTGCTCGCGTCGAGGCGAAGCAGATGCGGAATGCCCACGATCGCGTCGTCGGCGATCGTGATCGGCTTGTCTTCGGAGTCTGCGAACGTGCCGTCCTCCGCGATTCGGAAGGTCGAGAGGATCGCGCCGTCTTTGGCGTAGGTGGCCCAGAGCAGGAGGCGCGTCAAATGTCGCACGAGCGGGTGCTCGACGAGGAACGTGCGGAACGTGGGACCGTCCCAGCGTCGCTCGGAGCACATCGCCTTCTCGAGCCGGAAGATTTGCCCCGCCGCGACCTGTTTGGCGTCCTTCTTCAGCGTCTTCCACGCTTCGACTGCCGCCTTCGCGATCGCGGCGTCGTCCGACTTGTTCGGCTTCGGGAGCTCGGCGAGCCGCTCTCCGTTCGCGCCGCGCACCCAAGGGCGGAGCGCCTCGTCGAAGCCGACACGGAATTGGCGCGCGCCAAAATCGAGCACCTTCGAGCCGTCGTCGTCGAGATCGAGATCCGGCGCCAGGCGATCCGAGAGCTCGTCCACCGTGAGGCCGCGCGTCTCTGCGATCGCGAGGATTTTCTCCTGCGCCTTCTCTTGGAGCCCTTTGAATTTCACCTTCTCGGCCACACCATGGAGGTTCATCAGCGCGATGTCGGAGCCAATGAGCGCGAGCACGTCGAGGCCCAGCACCGCCCGCGCGTGCAGGCCCGCGCCCGGCCACGCGCGAATCAGCGGGGTGAGCTTGCGCGCCGACGTATCGCCTCCGATATACCCAAGAGCGAAGAGCGCCCACTGCTCTTTCGGGGTCGACCCGGCCTTCAACCACGCCTCGAAGAGGCCCCACGCAAACGCGTCGAGCGAAGCCGCATCGCACGCCGCCTTCACTTGCGCGATACCCCCGTAGGGCGCCTCTGGAGTGGAGAACGCGAGCATCGTCGCGAGGTTCACCACCGCGCTCGTGGGCAGATCGTCGCCATTCGAGAGCCGCGGCCTCGGGAGCGCCTCCGGATCGAAGAACGCAGGGAGCGTCGGCATCTTCGTGGGGTAGGTATCCGCCGGATCTTGGGCGAGCACCTCGGTGAGGGCCGCTTCGGCTGCCGCGCCGTACTGGCGCGCCACTCCACGAATGACGTCGCCGTGCCCTTTACCGACCAAGAAGCGAAGCGCCGCGCCGCCGTTCTCGCGCGATTTGCCCTTCCCGATCGCGACGGGCACGAGCCCAATCGCGGCCATCTCCGGGTGCGAACGGAGCCACTCTTCGGCGTCCGCGCGGCTCCTTCGCCCGGCGAATCCGTCGCCCATGATGACCGCCACGTCGGGCGCCACGATCGGAAAGAGCGCGTGCGACGTGGTGGGCTGTCGGAGACCAACCGCGTAATCGACGTACTTCGGGAGACAGGTAGTTTCACTGGGCGCCGGCCACTCGGTCCGTTTCGCGCAGTGGCGAGTGCGGCGCCGTTCCACGGCGCTCCCGGAGGGCCGAGGGAGCAAGGAGCAGGGAGCAAGGAGCAAAGAGCAAGGAGCAGAGAGCAAAGAGCAAGGAGCAAGGAGCAAGGAGCAGAGAGCAAAGCGCAGAGAGCAAAGCCGCAGAGAGCAAAGCGCAGAGAGCAAGAGCAAAGAGCAAAGAGTACAGCGCAAAAGCCAAAACGGCGTCCGAGCCTCAGCCCGAACGCCGCTCGACCACCACCTCCCGAAACTCAGCTCTCTTTACGCAGCAGCGGGAAGAACACCACGTCGCGGATCGACGCCGAGTTGGTCAACATCATCACCAATCGATCGATACCCATTCCGAAGCCCGCTGCCGGCGGCATGCCGTGCTCCAGCGCGCGCACGTAGTCTTCGTCGTAGTCCATCGTCTCTTCTGCGCCGGCGGCCTTCTTGTTCACCTGCTCCAAGAAGCGGGCGGCCTGGTCCTCCGGATCGTTGAGCTCACTGAACGCGTTGCAGAGCTCGCGGCCGTGCACGAAGAGCTCGAAGCGGTCGCACAAGTCGGGGCGCGTGTCGTTCTTGCGGGCGAGAGGGGATGTCTCGAAGGGGTAGTCCTTCACGAACACGGGCAGGCTCTTCGTGCCGTCCTTCGAGCGATAGTCGTCCATCAAGAACGGCTCGCAGAGGTACTCGTAAAGACAGAACAATCGCTCTCCGTCGTTGTCGCACTTCTCGAAGCCCTTGCGCAGGTTGCCCCAGTCGAGCTTCTTCGCGCGCGGCGAGCTCTTCGACCACTCCTTCATCTGGTCGACGAAGCCCCCACGAAGCAGCGCCACGAGCCCAGTGCCGCTCTCGGCGACGGCGGTCTTCCACGCCGGAATGTCGGTGAGCTCGGCGCCACGCTTCACCGCGTCGGCCATCGGAACACGGGCAAAGGGCTCGTCGAACGTGAACGGACGGCCCTCCTTCCATGCCTTTTGGTCCGCCGGCATCGCCGCCGCGAGGGCCGTGTCCGCGCCGCGGAGGAGCACCTCGGTGAAGTCCATGAGCACGTCGTACGTGGCGTACGCCTGGTAAAACTCCAGCATCGTGAACTCGGGGTTGTGGCGCGTGGAGATGCCCTCGTTCCGATAGCAACGACCAATCTCGTACACGCGGTCGAGCCCACCGACGAGGAGCCTCTTCAAATAGAGCTCCGGCGCGATGCGCATGAAGAGCTCCATATCGAGCGCGTTGTGGTGCGTCTTGAACGGCTTCGCCGCCGCGCCGCCGATGAGCGTGTGCATCGTCGGCGTCTCCACCTCGAGGAAACCCTGATCGTCCAAAATCTTCCGCACCGCGCGCATGATGAAGCTCCGCGCGCGGAACACCTGCGCCACGTCGGGGTTGGCCACGAGATCGACGTACCGCTGGCGGTAGCGCGTCTCCACGTCTTGAAGGCCGTGCCACTTCTCCGGGAGCGGCCGGTACGCCTTCGTGAGGAGACGAATACGGGCAGGCTCGATCGAGAGCTCGCCGCGCTTGGAAGCGGTGAGCGTGCCCTCCACCTCGATCACGTCCGCGATGTCGAGGTCGTCGAGCTTCGTGTACTCTGCACCGAGCTTCGACTGGTCGCACAACGCCTGAATCTCGCCCGTGCCGTCGCGGAGACGAAGGAACGAGAGGCCACCCGCGACGCGGATCGCGATGACACGGCCGCGGAGGTGGAAGATCTTTCCGTCGGTCGCGGCCTTCACCTTCGCTTCGTCGTAACGACCCTCGCCCTCGGCACGGGCCCCTTCGACCTCGGCGCGGAGCGCGTGGATGGCAAACGTGGTGCCGCCGTTCCGGGGCACGCTGTCGTTCGCGAAGGGGTTCTCCTTGCGCTCGCGAAGACGCGCCGCCTTCTGCTTGCGGCCCTCGATGATGGCCTGCTCTGCGGAGGCTTTGGGCAGCGTGGCGGCTTCGGAACCCTCGGTATTTTTCGCGGTCATAACGATCCCCGTCACTAGTAGAGGGGCAGGGAGATCGAAATAGGATTGTCGCGTTCCGCGCGGCGAGGGCGCTCCTGGTGCTCGGCGTGTTTGGCCGTTGCATCCATCGAGGCGCGTGCCCGAAGCTGCGCGGATGATCGGCTTCGACGGACGACCCGACCTCGCGGCGGCCTTGCGGGGGGCCCTCGAGGGCCTCCTCGACGTGTTCCCCGAGCACCTCGCCAAGCCGCGCCCGCCGACATGGTTCGACGCCCACGAGCTCGAGCTCAACGATCACTTCGACGCCATCCTCCGCGCCCACAAGAAAGACCGGCTCGCGATCCCGATCCAAGCCCTCCGCGCGAGCGGCGCGCCGTACCACGGCTTCGACCGAGTGCATCCGCGTCGGCTCGCCTGGTTCGTCCCGTCGCTTCTCGTTTCGTGGCTCGACCAGGCGCCAGGCCCGAGCGACGCGCCGTTCGGTGCGCGCGACATCGAGGCGATCGTCGGCGACGCGACCGACGCCGAAGACGACGCGTGGGAGTGGACCGCAGAAGAGTCGGCCGCCCTCGAGGCGTTTTTTACGACCGCCATCGACGCTGCGCTCGCGACGCCGCTCCGTGCCGCCCGCGAGCCCGCTCACGGGAGCCCCGAGCGTCCACGCGAAGATGGGATCGTGGTGTGGTCCGTGTTCTCTCCGTCCGTCCCGCTCGACGCCCTGCGCGTGGCGAGGGCGCTGCGCGTGCCCGCCGATGCGCTCGTCATCCAGTGGGCGCACGATCCGTCGCCGCTCGCGCTCGACCACCTGCTCGAGGCCGTCTACGACACCGAGGTCGCGTCGAAGCACTACCTGTCCCACGAGGCGGTGGCCGAGCGCCTCGGCGACGCGTTCTTCGAAACGACCGGCGAGCGGCAGCTACGGCTCTCGAAGGCGGAGGTTACCGTTCGACGCAACATCGCGCGTCGCTCTGATTGGTGACGCGCTCTCGCAGAGCGTGAGGGGCGAGCCCGCGTCGCTTCGGCCACGGACGCCGCGGGCGCACAAAACGAGACGAATTCTTTTTTGCGCACCCGAGTCACACTCCGGTCCCGCGGCGCGAAGTACTGCCATGCACGCCAAGCACGTTGGTCTCGCGCTCGTCCTCGCCCTCGCCGCCACCGGCTGCCGCGGCGCCTCGAAAGACGCAGGGGTCGGAAAGAAGCTCGCCGCGCTCGTCATGCCGAAGGAGGTCGAGCTGCCCCCCGTGCTCGTCGCGCGCCTCGGCGAGGACACGCGCCGCTCGTCGGAGCTCGTGCTCGGCCGCGTCGCCGATCGCCCCGTCGCGCTCGTGATGGACCAAGACGACTCCGCGATCGACGAGCTCGATCCCGTGACCGGGGCCGTGCTCTCCACCTCCAAGATCTCGAGCCCTCCCTCCGAAGGCATGCTCCTCGGCGACGGCACCCTCGCCGTCGTGCTCCGCGAAGAGAGCAGCATCGCGGTGTTCGCTCGTCACGTAAAAGGACAGCACTATCGAGAGGTTAGGCGGGTGAAGCTCCCCGACGACCCGCGCAGCTTGGCCCTCTCGCCAGACGACAAAACCCTCTACGCGACCACCGGCGCGACCCACACGTTGGTCGCGCTCGAGCCCCTCGGCCTCGGCGAGCGCGCGCGCACCTCGGTCGCTCGTGAGCCGCGTGGGCTCGTCGTCACCGACGACGGAGAGAGCGTCGCGATCGCGCACGCCACGTTCGACGGCACCACCCTCGTGAGCACAAAGGATCTTGCCGCCAAGTCCGACAAGGTCGAGCGCGCCGTCGCCGTGCACGGCACGAACGGGATCTGTCCCCCCGTCCCGCCGGAGTCGAAAGAAGAGAACGAGCGCGCCGAGTGCAAAGGGGAGCTCGCGCGCCACGCCCACGTCGTGCTCAGCACCGGCGTCGAGGACGGCAGTCGTTTGCTCACGCCGCTCGTCATGGTGAGCCCGCGCCCGGATCTCGTCCCGCGTCCAATGTCGAAGATCGCGCCCCAGCAACGGATGAACAAGAAGCTCATGGTGCCCTCCAACAACTCGCTCGGGATGTCGTTCATGAACGATGGCTTCGAGGTCGGGTTCGGCAATGGCGGCGGCGCCGGCGGCATCACCGGCTACGGCACCTCGGTCGAGAGCGGCCCACCGGAGCACTTCGAGCTGCGCGAGGTGCGCGCTTCGGACCACAGATCCACCACCATGGTCGGCTCGCGGTTCGGCCGGCAAACGAAATGCCTCGTCCCCGTCGCGGCCACCTTCGCGTCGTCGTTCGGTGTCGCCCTCGTCGCCTGCGAAGGAACCAAGCGGGTCGAGGTGGTCAGCGAGAAGCACACCACCGTCGCGTCGCTCGACGTCCCCGATTCTCCCTCCGCGGTCGTGGTCACGAGCGAAGGCGGGCGCGTGCTCGTGTGGTCACGCCTCTCGCACACGCTCTCCGCGCACCACCTCGTGCACTCCCCGCGCGCGAAGCCCGTCGTGGCAATGCCCTCGCCGTTTGACTCCTCCGACGGGATCGACTCCGTTCCCGCGATCGTCGCCAAGCCGAAGCCCGCACCGAAGCTCGCGACCGTGTTCACCACCGCCGTGCCGCGCGCGGTCCCTCGTGAGGCTTCGTGGCTCGCTGGCCGTGAGCTCTTCGCGGAGACCTTCGACCGCCGCATCTCGAGCGACGGCCGTGGATGCGCGAGCTGCCACGTCGACGGCGCCGACGACGCGCTCGTGTGGAGCACGCCGCAGGGAAAACGCCGCACCCGCACCCTCGAGGGCCAGCTCGGCTCCGGCCCGTTCGGATGGAAGGGCGAGCACAAGACCCTCGCCGAGCACGTGAAGGTCACCGAGCGTCAGCTCGGCGGAACGGGCCTCCCTGACGCCGACCGCGAGAAGCTTACGGCGTACGTCGCGACCCTCGGCGCCCGCAAGCGCGCCCCCGCCGCGAACGACGGCCTCGTCGCGAAGGGACGCGAGCTGTTCGTCTCGCCGAAGCACGACTGCGCGACTTGCCACGCCGGCGGCGGCGCGGACACCGACCGCGCTGTGCACGACGTGGGCAGCGGCGGCACCTTCATGACCCCGAGCCTCGCCGGGGTCACGACCCGCCCGCTGCTCTTCCACGACGGCACCTACACGTCGCTCGACGAGCTCCTCACCAAGTCGAAGAGCATGGGCCGCGCGAACGAGATGTCCCCCGACGAGCGCAAAGCGATGGGAGCGTTCTTGGCGACGCTGTGACCCTGTGATTTGAGAGGTGTACTCGGAGCGTATCGACCGCAGCGGGTCGCCACGGGGAATCAGTCCTTGCGGAGCTTCTCCAGCTCGACCAAATCGAGCGCGTCGCCAACGTAGACGAACACGTTGTCGAGCGAGCCGCCGAACGAGCGCTCCGCGGTGCGATGCCGGTCATTCGCCGGTCCGCCTATCGCGAGGCGCACGTTGTTCGCTCGCTTCATCGTGCGCCCGCCGTCGTCGACGCACGCGATGAGCGTGACCGCAGCGCCCTCGAATCCACGGTAAAAACAAAGCTGATCGCTTGCGAGGGAGCCGTCGTAGGTCGCTGCGACGAATGTCCACGCGCCCGCCGTGAGTTGACCGGTTGGAGACTCCTTGCCGGCTGCCAGGTCAGCGTCGATCGAAAACACGAGCTTCGTGTCGTCGTCCGCCTTGAAGCCGAGCTCGAAGACGGCATCTCCTGGCTTCCCGTTACCGGTCTTCGGCGCAAGTGAGACGATGCGGGCATCCCTCCGGCGACCGTTCGCGCGGCGCACCCATGCCGCGACAGTAAGCTTCGTCGCCGTGGCGGCGGGAATAACGTCGCCGACATTGTCGACGTCTACGTATTCCGAGTCCGCGTTGAGCGCTTTCCAAAAGTTCGAGCCCGCACCTGCGACGTTCGGCGCGTCGCCGAACGAAGCGGTGGTGCCCCGGTACGTGCCGCGCGGGCCGTAGGACCCGTCGTTCCTCGTGCAGTAGACGGTGGGGAAGAGACCGCAGATCCCGTTGAGCTCGAACCGAAACGCGAAGCTAGGGTTCGCGGTGGTGAGCGGCGGCCGCGCGTCGCCGGCGTCGAGGTTCGCCCCGGCGTCCTCCGGCCTCGCATCCCCGGGCAGCGCCCCGTCCGTGAGTGGGGGCGAGGCGTCACCGCCGGGAGGGGTGGTCCCCGTGGTCGTCGTCGTGCCGGTGGGTGTACCGGTCGGGACGGTCGTGCCCGAGGGCGCCGTCCCCGCGCCGATCTCGATCTCCGAGAACCCGAGGCCACAGGCGGCCGCCAGGAGAGCAGCGCCGACTGAACCGGCGACGGCGACCGCAGAGAGGTGCTTTCTCATCCCTGCACTCTACTGCATGGAATCCCTCGGAACCACGCCCACCGTGGCTATTCTTGGCGAGACAATTCGACGCTCAGGTGACGAACGACAGGTCGCTCGCCGAGGGATCGAAGCCCTTCTCCGCGAGCCACGTCGGGTTCAAGAGCCGCTTCTGGTAGCGGCCCGCGCCGTCGCACAGCAACGTGACGATTGTCTTCCCCGGGCCCAGCTTCCGCGCGAGCTTCACCGCGCCCACGCAGTTGAGCGCGGCCGACCCGCCCAGGAAGATGCCGTCCCGCTTGCCGAGGAAGTGAAGCATCTTGATCATCTCGGCGTCGGTCCCGCGGAAGGCGCCCGCGAGCTTGGCGGCGGCGAAGTTCTGCGTGATGCGCCGGATGCCGATGCCCTCGATCACGCTCGAGCCTTCGGCGTCCAGGGTGCCCTTCGTGACGTGCGAGTGGAGCGAGCTCCCTTCGCAGTCGATGAGCCAGCTCGTAGCCTTCGAGTCTTCCGCGAGGCGCTTGCTGATGCCCCCGAGGCTGCCGCCGGTGCCGGCCGAGCACACGAAGCCGTCGACGTCGCCGCCGGTGTCCTCGAGGATCTCTTTGCCGGTGGTTCGATAGTGGACCTCGAAGTTGGCCGGGTTCTCGAACTGGTCGGCCCAGAAGCCCGCGCGCTCCTCGGCCCGGCGCTTGGCGACATGGTAATAATTGCCGGGGTTCGCGAAGGGCAGCGCGGGCACGAGCTCCACCTCGGCGCCGAGCGCGCGGAGGGTGTCGATCTTCTCTTCGGACTGGTTGTCCGGCATGACGATCAAGAGCGGATGCCCGAGGGCGCGTGTCACGAGCGCGAGCCCGATCCCGGTGTTTCCAGCGGTACCCTCGACGACGAGCCCGCCCTCGACGAGCTTCTTGTCGCGCCGCGCCGCCTCGACGAGACCGAACGCGGTGCGATCTTTGATGCTCCCGCCCGGGTTCGCCATCTCCGCTTTGCCGAGGATGGTGCATCCGGTGAGCAACGAGAGCGACTGCAGCTTCACGAGGGGGGTCTTGCCGAGCCAACCGACCAAGCCGTCGCGCACGATCATGGCGTCCTCGGTGCGATGC
>JAAFHV010000298.1 GCA_013297655.1 Myxococcales bacterium
TGCCTCTTCAGCGGAAGCCGAAGCGGGACCAATTCGTGTACCACTCGGCGTTCGGCCAGCGGGTCTTGCAGTAGTCCTTCGGGATCGACGTGAGCGCCTTCTGCCGTAGCCACTTCTTGTCGAGCGGGCACACGAACGAACGGTACGACTCCGCGCTCGCGTCCCACGCGGCGAAGAGGGTGGCCTCGGCGGCGGCGGGGCGCTTCACGCGGCTCTCGTAGCCAGCTTGAACGGGGTAGTCGGAGTCGACGCTCTTTCCGTTCCACGACACCTGCGCGTCGCGAACGATGACCGGAACGCCGACACCCTCTTTGCCCGCGGTGCGGAGCACGGTGTTCTCGACGTAGTTGCGGGTCGCCATGTCGGTGCCGATGAGGTGTGCGAGCTCCACGATGTGCTCGCCCGCCATGCGGTTGCAGCCCTTCGACACCGGCGCGCGCTTCAGCTTCCACACCTCGCCGCCCTCTTCCTCGGGGGCGACGTCGATCGGGCCGTGGAGCGCGTGGCCGACGGACGAGTACTTGATGAAAGGGAACCCGCCCCACATCGTGGCGTCGCTGTTCGCGGCGTCTTTCACGGAGGGCGTGAAGGGGATCGAGTAGAGCGTTTTGTTGTCGCCCGGCCAGTTGCGGTAGGGGGCGTTGCGCTCGGGGTTGATCTTGTCGGTCGCGGCGGTGGCGACCGGATACACGATCGCGAGCTCGGTTCGGCCGCTCTCGGTGCGACGTGTCTTCGCGTACGAGGGGAGCTTGGCGACGTCGTACGTGGCAGGCAAGAGACCCGTCACGAGCGCGACCGACGCCGGAATGGAGACCTCTACTTTGGGGCTCTCGAGGGAAGGAAGCGGACCCGAATAGACCCACTGCACGCTCTTGCCGGTGAGCGTCTCGATGTTCGGAATGACCGCCGCTTCGTCATCGCCGGCCTCGGGGCCCGTGTCCGTCTCGGCCGTGCAGGCGAGCGACGTGGAGGCGACGACGAGGGAGGCAGAGAGGAGCCAGAACCGAGCGCGTGAAGGCATGTTCGTCCTTTGCGAGAGCGAGAGACCCGCTGCAATTTCAAGCGATAGCACGGATTTACCTACATGCATGCCCCATGAAGCATGGACAATCCGAGCCCCACTGGCGCAGGGTCGCGGGCCGACGCGTTGCGCGATCGCCTCGTTGGCCAGTGAAAACACGAAGGCCCCCGCGTCGTGCGCGAGGGCCTTTTGGCAAGCGGTTCGGTGGCGGGCGGCGGGGGTGGTGCCTGCCGCCACGCGCTCACTTCTCTTTGCAGTAGGCCACGATGTCGGCCTGGATCTGGCCCTCTTCCTTCGAGGCCTTCGAGGTCTCGCGGAGGAATCCCTCGAAGTCGATCGTCTTCGCGACGACCTTCTCGTACGTCTCGCCGATCGCCTGGAGGTTGTCGGCGTAATCGTCCTTCAGCTCGGAGAGCTTCTTGTCGGAGATCTTCTCTTCGCGGAGCGCCTTCGCTTCCTTCTTGAGCTTCGATCCGATGTCGTCGAGCTTCGAGTTTTTGTCGGCGCGAACCTTGGCGACCTGCGTGTGCGCTTCGGTCACCTCGATGAGCAGGTGCCCGCAGGCTTCCTTCTTGGCGTTCTTGCAGCCGGGAAGGAGGGCGGAGAGGGCCAAAAAGCAAATCGCGACGGTCGTCGTGTGACGCATGTTCACCTCAGCTCGAGACGTTGGGGGCGTGGTCCGGTGAGCCGCCACGCCGGCGAAAAAATGGCTCAGCGCAAGTCTCGCGAGGAATTAATCTTAAGTCACCTTAATCCGGAAGGGCCTCTCTAACCACGCGTGATCACACGGGTGATCGTCACCGCGCGAGGGGGAAACGGGCCCTTCGTGGTCCTTTCTCCTGCGAAACACGCTCGATCGCACACGGCGTGACCCGGGTCGTTCGGGTCACGCGCGCGAGCCGGCGCTTCCGCGTTGCCCGACCGAGGGGAGCTCGCGACGCACCTTTGGCGCGCGCCTCGCTCCGTGGGGCGCGGTCGGTGCACCGATCAGCCCGTCGCCCGCGCGCTCTTCGATCGGCCCTACGATGGGGACCATGGCGCGCCCGGAACGGCTCACGGTCGACGACGAAGCCGAGCTCGCGCGGGCCATGCGCGCCGTAGCGCCAATGAGCGACGCGGCCCTCGCCGCGGCCTTCCCGAGCGTGGTCGCGCGGTCGCTCGCGCGAGGGGGCGTGTTCCTCCACGTGGGAGATCGCGCGACGGAGGTGGCGGTGGTGGCGCGCGGGTTCTTGCGCGAGTTTTTCCTCTTTCCCGATGGCACCGAGCGCACCAAGGCGTTCGTGTTCGAGGGCGCGGGCACGGGCTCGATGGCCGACCTCATGCGCGGCGGGCCTTCGCTCGCGACGATCGTGGCGGAGGAGCCCTCGCGAATCTTGTGTTGGCCTTATGCCTCTTACACGGCGCTTCGTGCGCGTTCTCCGGAGTGGGAGCGCGCCCATCACGCCTTGATCGAGGACCTCTTTCGCGCCAAGGCGCGCCGCGAGTACGAGCTCCTCGGCCTCGACGCGGAGGGCAGATACGCCGCGCTGCTCGCGCGAATGCCCCATATCGAAGGGAGGGTATCCGGCAAGCACCTCGCCTCGTATCTGGGGATTACGCCGGTGCACCTGAGCCGGCTCCGTCGTCGTCGCGCGAACGCGACATGAGATAGGCAACGAGCACGAACCCCGCGATCAAATTGCCGTATCGCAGCCAGCCCACCAGCGCGAGGAGCCGAGGCGACGCGAGCACGAACGGCAGCACCCCGAGCGGGAGCTGAATACCCACGAGCGAGACACGAAACGCCTTCGTGAGCCGCGACCGCCCCTCGAGCACGACCCCGATCATCGCGAACGCGACGTGCCCGAAGATCCATTTGAGCGAGCTCGCCACCATCTGCGCCTCGATCTCCGCGGCGGACGGCACGAACCCCAGCTCCGACATCCGGATCATCGCCAGGATGTGGTGGTTCTCTATCCAATCGAGCAGCCCCGCCGTCACGCCGAGCCCGAGCACGAGGCGAAGCAGGGTCGACGGCGAGCGCCTCCGCTCCGCGATCCACGCGATGAAGAGCACCGTCGCCGTCGTGTAGGCACAAATGAAGAGATCGTCGACGAGCACGATCGCCCGCAGCGACGCCGCGCCCGCCACCAGCGCTGCGGCGTAGAGCGGCGGCGCGGAGAACACCTCGAACGATTGCTGACTTTCTCCGAGCACGATCGTCATCACGACCAGCACGAACAAGAGAATCGCCGACGTCGCCGCGCAGATGGCGCCTACACGTCCCGAGCTTGGGTTTGCCATGCGGGCCACCGTGCCCGCTACGGCGCCGCGACGCATGAACCTAGGTTCAATTCGGCGCGTCGGTCTCGCGTCGAGGGGGCGGGTTCTCTTAGGCCTCTTCGAGCACACGCACGGCGCCGAGCACGCTCGCGGCGACGGTCTCGGTGCGCAAGACGAAGGGCCCGATGGAGACGCGCAAGAAGCCGTTGGCTTCGAGGAGCACGAGCTCTTCTTCGGTGAGCCCACCTTCGGGACCGACCGCGAACGCAAGCGCCTCCGAGGCCGCGAACGCCGCGCGGAGCTCGCGCCCGAACGAGATCGTACCTCCCGGCGCGAGGGCGTACTTGCGCCCCTCCGTCACGAGCGCGACCGCCTCCGCGAGGCCAATCGGACCGAGGATTTCAGGGGGATCGGCGCGCCCACACTGGCGCGACGCTTCTTCCGCGATCTTGACGAGGCGCGCGCGACGCTCGTCCTTCTTGCGGCCCTCGAGCTTCACCACCGAGCGCGCGGTCTCGACGAGAACGACCCGCGTCGCGCCGAGCTCGGTCGCGTCGCGCACGATCGCGTCGACCTTGTCGCCCTTGGCGAGCCCCTGCAGCAGCACCCGCGCGCACCGCGCGACGACCTCCGCGGCCTTCACCACGCCGACCGTGACGGTGACCGCGGGCGCGACGTCGACGAGGGTCGCGGTCGCCTCCGTGCGCGCCTCGGGATCGAACGCGACGAACGTGTCGCCCGCCACGAGACGCAGCACACGAACGAGATAATGCGCAGTCTCGGGGGACGGCGTCATCGGACCTTCGCGAAGGCCCGGAATCGGAGCGCGATGCACGCGAGCGCCGCTCACGAGGGCGCGCGAAGGACGATCGCGACCCACTCTCCCTTTTTCGGCGCGCCGAGCACCTCGAACGGCGCGTACGCGGCGATGACCTCGGGCTCCTGCGGGAGCAAAATCCCGGAGAGCACCAAGAGCCCGCCTTTGGCCACCTTCGCAGAGAGCTCTTTTGCCATCGGCACGAGCACACGCGCCTCGATGTTCGCGACGACGACGGGGAAAAGGCCCGGAACGTCGGAGAGATCACACGCGTTCGCGGTGACACGATCGGCCATGCCGTTGCGCTCTGCGTTCTCGATCACGACCGGGATCACGTCGGCGTCGTTGTCGGTGCAGTAGGCGCTCTTTGCCCCGAGGTGGAGCGCGCAGAGGGCGAGGATGCCGCTCCCGGTTCCCACGTCGAGGAGGGGCGCGCCCTCGATTTCGGCTTTGCGCTCGGCGAGCGCGCTGCACACGAGCGAGGTGGTCTCGTGGAGGCCGGTGCCGAACGCGCGACCGGGCTCGAGCTCGAGGACCTTCTCGCCCGCCTGGGCTTCGTAGGTCTCCCACGGGGGGCGCACGACGATGCCGGGGGCCACCGCGAAGGGGCGAAAATGCTCCTTCCATGCGTCGCGCCACGCGTCGCCGACGACGAAGACGACCTTGGGCTCGTGGCTCGCGGCCATCGCTTCGCAGGCTTCGTTCGCCGCCTCTTCGGTGTCGAAGCTGGCGACGAGGGTGACCTTGCCGGCGGTCTCGTTCTTTTGAAGCGTGGTGTCGTCGCGCTCCTCCACGCCGCTCGCGCCGAGATCGAAGAGCTCGCTCGAGATCCAATCGGCGTCTTCGGGGGAGACGTTCACGTGAAGAAAAGGGAAGCGCGGCTCGGTTGCCATAGGGTTTGCTCGGTCGACTATTCGCGGATGCTGACGGACACGGTGCCTTGGCCGGGGCCAGGAGTGGGCGTGGTCGCGGACGAGAACACACCCGCGAGCGCGAGGCTGCCGAGCACGATCGCCGCCGCGCCCACCACGCCGCCGCCGATCGCGACGGGGAGCACCCAGCCGCTGCCTTTGGGCTCCGGCACCGCGACACGAAGCGGCGCCGCGGAGTCGCCGCGAGAGACGATAGGCAGGCCGCCCTTGTCGAACCCCTGGAGGTAATACTCGACGAGCGGGGGCCGGACCGAGGCCGAGGGCACGATGGCGCGAACCACCTGCTCCGCGTCGATGCGGGCGGCGACCTTCTCGAACGGGCCCTTCGTTCCGGAGCGGAAGTAGAGCTCGACCGAGTCGACGCGGTGGCCTTCGTCCTCGAGGCGCGCGACGAGATCGATTTGCACCCCGCGCTTCGACTCGGACGGCGACGTGTGGCGCATGCCCACCGGCGGCGGGGGAGGGGCCTCGGGTTTCTCGAGACCGGGCCGCCCCTCTTGCTCCCACTTCGCCCGCGTGCCGGTGATGAAGTCGCGGAAACGCGGCGATTCCGTGGCGGGGAGCTGGTACTCGGGATCGATGCAGAGGAGACCGCGGACGGCGCTCTCCGCCTCTTCCTTGCGATTGATCGTGATGTAGTTGAGGGCGAGCAGGCGGTACACGTCGACCTTTTGCGCCTTCGTGTTCCCGGGGCGGAGGAGCGCCGCGGAGAGGGTCTGAATCGACTCCTCGTATTGCTGGTCCTCGAAGAGCTCTTTGCCGCGCGCGATGAGATCGCCCCGCGGCGCTTGCGGTGTGGCGGGGGCGGCCGATGGCTGCGGCGCGGGAGCCCCGGCCTTGGGCGCGGGTCGCGGCTGCGCAGATGCCTGCATGCTGCACATGAACGCCGAGGCGGTGAGGAGCGCGACGAGGGCGCGAGCGCGGGTACGGGTTCGGTGCTGCACGGCGAGCGCAGCCTACCACCTGTGCGCCGAAGCTCGTGACGCGTTCGAACCTCCGGGAGAGACCGCAGCGGGGCCCGCCGCCCGCGCGCAAAATCGTCGTGAAATTCGCTACTTGTCGCGCCTTGCCGCGCCCGCATCGGGGAGCGTCGCGGCAGGGGGGGCCGAAGCGCTGAGGGCTGGGGAGGGCTGAGGGGTCGGAGGCGTCGCCGTGGCAGAGAGCGAAGGCGCGGGCGCAGGCGCGGGTGGCTTGGCGCCGTCGCCGGGATCGCGGAGGACCACGTACGCCCCGAGCGCGATCAGCGGCAGGCCGACGGCGATGCCGAGCCCGATTTTCCACGAGGGCATGCTGGTGTCGACGCGCTTCGGCCCCGCCGCGGCGCGGGCGGCGGCGCGCGCCTTCAAGAGCTCGAGCGACTCCTCCTCGACCGGCGCGGGCCGCGCGAGCACGTAGAGGCCGTTGTCGGCGATCTCGAGCTCGCTGTCCGCGAGAGGGGGGGCGATCGGCGGCTCGGCGATCGGCGTCCGTGCGCGGATAACCGGGATCCTCGGCTCGATCGGGACGAGCGGCGCGGTCGCTGGCGGCGGCGTCGCAGGTGGAGGTCGCGGCGAAGGAGGCGCGACGGTGTCCTCGGACGTGTCGCGCTCCGCCATGCTCGGTGCGGCGCCGGCCTGCGCGACGACGATGCCGGCACCGAGACCCGACATGCGTCGCTTCATTGGCGGTCGCGGCTTGGCTGCCGCGTCGCTCGGTTGCGGCTGATTGCGGGCGTCGAGCGATGGCTCCTTCGAGATCACCTTCGCGGGCTCTGCGGACGGGGGCGACTTTTTCTTGTCGCCCTCGCGCTTCTCTTTCACCGCGCGGAGCAGCTTCACGAGCTCGGCCTTGCCGACGTCGGCTTCGTCGCGCTCGCGGAGGATGCGCGCGGCCTCTTTGGCGGTGAGCGTGCGCTTGGTGCGATCGATCTCCAGCGCGGCGCGGATCAAATCGCGGACGTCTTTGTCGAGGTCGAGGCGGAGCTCGTCGAGGGACGGGATCTCGGGAGACGCCATCGCCTTCAAGAGGTCGACGTCGGTCCCCTTGCCGCGCGCGAACGCACGCCGGTCGGCGAGCAGCTCCCACAGCACGATGCCTGCACCATACACGTCGGTCGCGGGGCCGATCGGTGCGCCGCGGACCTGCTCTGGCGCCATGTACCCGAGGGTGCCCTTCGCCGCCCCGCCGTGCGTCTCCGCGTGGAGGCCGGTGACGCGCGCGACGCCGAAGTCGACGATCTTCACCTCGCCGTCCCAGCCGACGAGCACGTTCGAGGGGTTCACGTCGCGGTGGATGATCGGGGTGTGGCCGCCGTCGGCGTCGACCGCGGCGTGGGCGCACGCGAGCGCCTCGAAGATGCGGCGCGCGACGTAGAGCACGCTCTTGTCGGTGAGCTCGTGCCCGAGGCCATCGGCGCTCGTTTTTAGGCGCCGGAGGGTGAGCCCATCGACCAGCTCGAGCACCATGACGAGGCGATCGTCGTGCGAGAAAAAATCGAAGAGCCGCACGATCGACGGGTGCGACAAGCGCGCGTACGCGGCGGCCTCCGTCACGAACATGCGCGCGACCGCGCTGTCCTCGCGGAACCTGTCCGCGAGGCGCTTGAGCACGACCTGGCGCTCGAAGCCCATCGGCCCCTCCGAGCGCGCGAGCAGGAGGTCGCTCGTGCCCCCCGTGGCGAGCGGCCGCACGACGCGGTAGCTCCCCACCCGCTCTTCGGGCTCTTGGGCTTCGGGCATTCGCCGAAACATACGCCCATGGACCGTGCGCCTAAAGCCAATTCGCCCGTCTTTTTGGGCGATTTTCAGAACGTGGCGGAAGCGGCTTGCTCGGCTTGCTTCACGCAACGGCGCGACGGCGCGGAGCGTCGTTTGGCCGTCGCGCGGCGAGGCGCGTCAGGTGCCGTTGCGATCGCGAGGGATCACGCGACCTCGACGACCACCTTGCCGAAGTTGTCGCCGCGGAGGAGCCCGATGAGGCCCGCGGGAGCGCCCTCGAGCCCCTTCACGACGTGCTCGCGGAACTTCACCTTGCCGTCGGCGACCCACGGCGTCATCTCGCGGATGAACTCGGGCAGGCGCGCGCCGTAGTCTTGCGAAATGATGAAACCCTGCACCCGGAGGCGCCTCCGCAAGATCGCGCCGAGCACGACCGGGCTCCGGTCTGGCCCCTCGGGCAGGCGCTCCGCGTTGTAGCCGGAGACGAGGCCGCACACGGGGATGCGCCCGAGCGTGTTCATCAGCGGGAGCACGGCGTCGAAGACCTTGCCCCCCACGTTCTCGAAGTACACATCGATGCCCTTGTCGCAGGCAGCGCGGAGCTTGGTGGGCAAGTCGGCGTCGTGGTGATCGAGGCACGCGTCGAAGCCGAGCTCGGAGACCGCGTAGGCGCATTTGTCCGCGCCTCCCGCGATCCCGATCGCGCGGCACCCCTTGAGCTTCGCGATTTGTCCTACGGCGCTCCCGACCGCGCCGGTCGCGGCGGCGACGACCACGGTCTCGCCTGCTTTGGGATTCCCGATATCGAGGAGCCCCATGTACGCGGTAAATCCAGGCATCCCGAGCACGCCGAGCGCGAGCGACGGCCGCGCCGTTGCCAACGACGCATCGAGGAGCGCGAGCCCCGCGCCGTTCGACACGGCGTAGTCTTGCCAACCGGAGTACGCGACGACGAGCGCGCCTTCCGGGAAGCGCGGGTTCTTCGAGCGCTCCACGCGCGACACCGTGCCGCCGACCATGACCTCACCGATGCCGACCGGCGGCGCGTACGACGGCGCGTCGCTCATGCGTCCGCGCATGTACGGGTCGAGCGAGAGCCACGACGTACGGAGCAGCACCTCGCCGTCGCCCGGCTCCGGGATCGCGGCCTCCTCGAGCCTGAAATTCTCGGCGACCGGGGCGCCCTTGGGGCGCGACGCGAGGACGATTCTGCGATTGATTCCGGCGGTTTGGGGCATGGTTTTCTCGGTTGGCGGGGAGCGGGAGCGGGCGCGACGAGCGCGAGGCGACGAGGGAGACGAGCGAGACGAGCGAGGCGACGACGCGTCAGGTGTAGCCCTTCGCCTGCAATCGGAAGAGGCGCGCGTAGAGGCCGTCCTTCGCGATGAGCGCGTCGTGGCTGCCCTCTTCTTTCACCTTGCCGCCCTCGAGCACGAGGATGCGATCGGCCATTCGCACGGTGGGGAAACGATGGGAGATGACGAGGGTGGTGCGGCCCTCGGCGAGGGCGTGGAACCTGTCGAACACGGTGTGCTCGCTCTCGGCGTCGAGGGCGGCGGTGGGCTCGTCGAGGACGAGGATGTCCGCGTCGTCGCGCATGAACGCGCGGGAGAGCGCGATCTTTTGCCACTGCCCCCCGGAGAGCTCGACTCCCCCTTTGAACCATTGCCCGAGGTTGGCCTCGAGCCCGCCCTTGTCGCGCAAGTCTTCCACGATCGCGCCGGCGCCGCCGAGCTCGGTCGCGCGGACCACGTGCGCGTCGTCGTCCATGCGCGGCACGCTGCCCACGCCCACGTTCTCGCGGAGGCTGAGCTGGTATTGATTGAAGTCTTGGAACACGACCCCGAAGCGCGAGAGCAGCGCCGAGCGGTCCCACGCATCGACGTCTTTGCCGTCGACCAGGATGCGCCCTTCGGTCGGCTTGTAGAGGCCTGTCATCAGCTTCACGAACGTGGTCTTGCCGGCGCCGTTGTGGCCGACGAGAGCGACCTTCTCGCCCTCCCGAATCACGAGATCGATGTTCTCGAGCGCGAAGGTGTCTTTGTTGGGGTAGGCGAAGCTGACGTTCTCGAAGCGAATCTCGGCGCCTTTTCGCACGCGCGGCGGATCTTCGGTCGCGCGGGCAGCGGCTTTTGTGTTCGTGGGCTCGGAGCTCGTCGCGGGAAGCCTCGAGCGCGCGTTGCCGATCGTGGCGGTGTCGCCCAAGAAGCCGAACAGGTTCGACATGTAGAGGTTGTGCTCGTAAATCGAGCCCACCGCCGATAGCCCACTTTGAAACGCGGACTGACCCTGCCGGAAGGCGAGCACGTACATCGTCATGGTGCCGAGCGTGATCGAGCCTTTGGCGGCGAGGATCGCGACCGACACGTACGTGCCATAGAGGGCGAATGTCGCCAAGAGCGAGAGCCCGGTCGTCGCGGAGGCCTTCTTCACCGCGAGGCGCGAGTCTTCTTTGTAAAACGCCTCCGCCGTCGTCGTGTAGCGCGCGAGGAAGAGCTCCGCGAGATCGAAGAGGCGTATCTCTTTGGCGTGCTCGTCGCTCGCGAGGGCGTGCTCGAGGTAGAGGAGCTTTCGTGACTCCGGCGAGCGCCAATTGCGGAGCTTGAACTGCTCTTTGGAGTAACGAATCTCCACCAGCGTGGCCGGCACCGTGGAGATGAGCAAGAGCGCAGCGATGCCCCCGCCATAACCGACGAGGAGCGCGATGTAGCCCATGAGGGTGAGCACGTTCTGCACGAGGCCGAACGCGTCGGTCACGAGGGCGAGGGGGCGCGACGATGCCTCTCGCCGCGCGCGGGTCATACGATCGTAGAGCTCCGAGTCCTCGAAATCGGGGAGCTCGAGCTCCGTCGCTTTTCTCAAGATCGCGGTGTTCACGTCGACCCCGAGCCGCGCGCCGAGCACCTGCCGCACGAGCTGCGAGCCGCGCGTCACGAGGGCGAGGGTGAC
>JAAFHV010000299.1 GCA_013297655.1 Myxococcales bacterium
GCCTCGGCCTCATGGGCTGCTTCAGCTTCCACCCGCGCAAAGCGGTGACCACCGGCGAGGGCGGCGCGGTCACCACCGACGACGAGTCGATCGCGAATCGGCTCCGCGCGCTTCGCAACCACGGCCAAGATCCCACCGCCCCGAGCCCGGACTTCGTGATGCCCGGGTTCAACGTGCGCATGACCGAGTTCCAGGCCGCGTTCGGGGTCACCCAGCTCGCGAAGATGCCGCGCATCCTCGGCGCGCGCCAAGCGCTCGCGAAGGTGTACGACCGGCTCCTCGCCGGCACGAACGTGACCGCGCCCTTCGTCGCAAAAGAGGCGACCCACGCGGTGCAGAGCTACGTGAGCACCCTCCCCAGCGCCGTCGCTCCCCGCCGCGCCGAGGTCATCAAGACGCTGCGCGAGCGCGGGATCGAGACCAACATCGGCACCTGGCACATGCCGATGACCACGTTCTTCCGCACCCGCTACGGATTTCGTAGCGGCGACTTCCCCGCCGCCGACAAGGTGTTCGCGGAGAGCTTCACGTTGCCTCTTTACGAGGGCCTCCCCGAGAGCGATCTCGCGAAGGTCGTGGAAGCGATCCAGGCCGTGATCGGCTGATCGCGAGCCGGTGCATCGTGAGCAGAGCGAAGGCCGAGGCGCAAACCTCGGCCTTTCGTGCTTTGTGCATGGCCTATCAGGGGCAGGTCGTGACGCCACGAATGTAGCTGTCGACCAGATCGGCTCCTTGGGTATCGACGAGGCGGGTGGCGACGTTGGGCATACGGCCCGAGCCGGGGCGGCGCATGCGGTGCGAAATCATCGATTGGGCCGGGTTTCCCGGGGTGAGCAGGCGCGCGCCGGTGACGCCGAGATCACCCGTGAGCGGCGCCGAGTTGCATGCCGCCGTCTCGGCGAGGGTGCGCGAGAACCTGAGGTCCATCGAGCGCCCCGGCCCCGTCGGACGGTGACAGCCCGAACAATTGGTGTGGAGATAGGATCGGGCGCGGGGCTCCACCGCCGCGGATCCGAAGGGCGGGACCAAACGCGGGACGGTTGCCGCGGCGGGAATGGGCGCGCCGAGAATGCCAATCTTGTCCAAGGTGGCGAGCTGGTTCGAGATGCGGTTCGTGCGCGTGTAAACGAGATCCGCGTCGAGCTGCGCTGTTTCGAGGCCGAGCGAGCGCCCCGCCGCTTGGGTGTGGCAAGAGAAGCACTCGCCGCGGGACGGATAGTACCAACTCTTGCCCCCCGGTAGCGCGCGGGTCTTGTCGGCGGGGAGCAGGGTCGCGTCGGTCTGCGCGTCGTCCCACTCGTACGAATAGCCGCCCCAGTCGCCGTCGGCGTGGCGAACGAAGAGCCGTGTCTCGACGAGCTTGCCGTCGATCCGGAAGTGTTTGGCGAGCACGGACCCGTTCGGGAAGTCGAAGTCGCCGTCGGCGCCGATACCCACTTTGGTGCCGTCGGGAATGGCAAAATAGCGGTCCTTCTCCGCCCCGTCGGACCAGAACGGCGCCGTGGGCGCGTAGGGGATCATCGCCGGGACGGGGGCCTTCGGGTTGCTCGTCTCGAAGCACCCGGTCTTCGAGAGCTTGTCCGGGAAAACCGAGGGGGTGGAGCCGGGCGCCTTGTCGACCGCGAGCACGCGCGAGTCGAACGTCATGAGGTAAACCTCGTGGTCGAGGTCCTCGCCGAAGCCGACGAAGTACTCCGCCGGGCCGAGCTCGTTGATGCGGTTGTAGATCGGCGTGCCGTTCGTCGCGTCGGTGCCCAAGGAATAGACGATACCCGACGAGCAGTCGGTGCCGAGGAAGGTGCCGACGAGCTCGGGCATCTTGCTCCCGCGGTAAATCGGCCCGCTGATCGCGCAGGAGCCCACCGCGCGGCCATACTCGAAATAGGGATCGACCAAGTTCGCCGCCGAGCACGACGTCCCGGCAGGGTGGCAGTGGGCGCCCTCGCGAATACTCCAGCCGTAGTTGCCACCCGCGACGACCTTGTTCACCTCCTCCCAATCGAGCTCGCCCACGTCGGCCGCCCACACGTTTCCGGAGACGGGATCGACCGCGAAACGATACGGGTTGCGGAAGCCGTACGCGAACGTGGTGGGCTCGCCGCCGCCCGCTTTGAAGGGGTTTCCGTCGGGAATGGCAAAAGGAAATGCGGAGTCCACGTCGAGGCGCAGGATTTTGGAGAAGTATCCTGTTTTCTCTTGGCCGTGCCCGAACTGGTCGGCCGCGCCGCCGCCGTCGCCGAAGCTGGCGTAAAGGTAACCGTCGGGGCCAAAGTGCAAGTCGCCGCCCTTGTGGTTGGCCGCCGGCTGCGCGAACGGGCCCAAAATGGTGACTGGGTTCCCGAAGGTGAGGCCGTTGTCCGGGCTCTGCATGCGGATGATGAGCGACTCGATGTCGTTCGTCCCGATGCGGACGAACGAGAGATACACGTAGCCGTTCGCGGCAAAATTAGGGTGAAACGCCATCCCCAAGAGGCCGGACTCGCCGACCGCGTAAATATCCCCCGGGACGCGACCTACGACACGTTTGGAGGTGGGGTTCGTCGCCGAGAACGAGACGATCGCGCCCTCGACCTCGGCCGCGAAGAAACGGGTGCGGTCCCCCGGTATCTGCGTGATCACCATCGGCTGGGCGAGACCCGCGCCGCCGAACACCTCGGTGAAGCGGTACGTATTGCCGCCCGCGGTGGGCCTCGGCGGCGCGACGCAGGTGGGGTTCGCCGGGCGCGTGTCGAGGCCCGAAGGCGCGCGGGTAGGGGGGATCGCTCCGTCCCCCGCGTTCGCGTCGACGGGAGATCGCGCGTCGTCGATGGGAGCGCTCCTGTCCGGCGTGCCCGCGTCGGTCGTCGTGCCGCCATCGGGTGGCACCACCGTGGGATCGTCACCGCATGCGGCGAAGGTGGCCGCGAGGGTGAGCGCGAGCGTGACACGCATGAGACGGAAGAGACGAACGGGCGATCGGGTGCTCACCTCCAAAGCAGACCACGACCACCCGGGCGCGAGAAGCCGATCGGACGACGTGGCGGTCGCGGCGACGCTGCCGAAGAGGCATCTTGGCTCGGATTCGACCCGATACGACACCTGACGCGACAGCGCGGACCGCGCGGCTTCGTCGGTGGGGGCAGGTGCAGGGTCGTGTCGATTGGTGGCGACGTGCTTGGCGCGTGGTGCCTCTGCGACTGCGTGCGCGCACGCCGTCCGCGACAGAAGCGCGCCGATCGCAATGCCTGCATCGTGCAAGCGGGCACGAACGGGAGAGCGGGCTCGACGCGGGAATCGGCCGCTTCGCGATGCGGCCATCGGGTACGCTCACGGTCGAACGACGGGCTGCTGCGGCCCGAACCGCAGGAGAAATCATGAGCGAAATCGAGATTCGAACCGAGGACGGCTCCTGCGACGCGTACGTGGCGAAGCCCGTGGGCACAGGTCCGTTTCCCGGGTTGGTCCTCTTCATGGACGGACCGGGCGTGCGCGACACGCTGCGCGACATGGCCGATCGCCTCGCGAACATCGGCTTTTACGTGCTGCTCCCAAATCTTTATTACCGGTCAGGGCCCTACGAGCCGTTCGACCCCGCCACCGTGTTCGGCGGAGGGCCGGAGATGGACCGGTTGATGAAGCTCGCCGACACCGCGAACGACACGAACGTGACGCGCGACATGCGCGCGTTCCTCGCCCACTTCGACGCTACGAGCGACGTGAAAAGAAGCAAGATCGCGATCGTGGGGTATTGCCTCGGGGGCGGGCTCGCGATGCGGATGGCGTGCGAGTTTCCAGATCGGATCGCCGTCGCCGCGTCGTTCCACGGTGGCCGCTTCCTCGTGACGCCAGAAGCCCCCGCCATGCTCGCGGAGAAGGCCAAAGCGAAGCTTTACATCGGGGTCGCGCAGAAAGATCCGAAGCACACCGCAGAGGTCTCCAAGAAGCTCGCCGACGCGCTCGGCCCGGCGAAGGTCGACCACACGATCGACGTGTACGAGGGCGCGAAGCACGGGTTCGCGGTCGCCGATCTGCCCGTCTACGATCGCGCGCACGCCGAGCGTCATTGGGGCGTGCTCGGCAGGCTCCTCGGGGCGCTGTGACGCTGACCGCGCGAGCCCGGCTCGCGTCGCGTCGCGCCCGTCAGCCCTCGGGGGCGGGCGGTACGGCGGCGAAATTCTGGAGCAGCTTCATCCCGAACTTGTGGCTCTTCTCGGGGTGAAACTGCGCTCCGTAGACCTGATCGCGGGTGAGGGCGGACACGAAGTCGCCGTAGTAGTCGGTCGTCGCGGCGGCGTCGGCCGGATCGGCGCAGACGGCGTAATACGAGTGGACGAAGTAGAAGCGGCTCTCGGTCGTCATGCCGGTGAAGAGGCCAGCCTCGGTGGTCTTGGGCTTCGCGACGTTCCAGCCCATGTGCGGCACCTTCATCTTGTTCGTGGGGTCGCGGTCCTTCGCGAAGCGCTTGCACTCCGCGTCGATCCAGCCGAAGCCGGGGAGCACGCCCTCTTCGCTGCCCTTCGTGAGGAGCTGCATGCCGAGACAGATGCCGAGCACGGGGACGTTTCGCTCCTTCACGCACTCGTCGAGGAGGCCCACCAGATCGTGCTTCCGGAGGAGCTCTACCCCCGCGTCGAACGCGCCGACGCCGGGGAGGAGCAGCTTGCGGGCGGCCCGGAGCTCGGCCTTGTCGCGGGTGGCCTTCGCTGGAATGCTCAAATATTTGAACATGTTGAGGATCGAGCCGATGTTCCCGACCTCGTAGTCGACGATGACGATCATGAAGGGGCTCCCGTCGCTCTCGAGGCGCGCGCCTCGCCGCGACTCGTACCAGAGAACGCGCGCGGAAGGGTGGGGGGAAACCGAGCCGGGTGGTGGCGCCGGGAGAGACCTTCCCCGGAAATTCGGCCCGCCAACCAAAGGTAAGTATGCTCGCTTCATGTCGTTTGTCTCGACGTGCTCGCGCTTCGTGAAGGCTGGAATTTTGCTCGCAGGAGCCCTCGTCGCAGGGTCCGCGTCCGCGCAAAAGCCTGCTGGCCCGCCGCGTAGTCGTAACCAGCCCTTGAACTTGAACTCGACCGACTCTGCCGCCGGTCCCGCCGCCCGCGCGCGCGCCAAAGCGAGGGCGAACGACTGCGAAGGTGCGCTCCCCCTCTTCGACGAGGCCATTCGCATCACGATCGAGCCCACCCTCCGGCGCGATCGCGGAGCCTGCCACGACAAGCTCGGGAACGCGCAGGCCGGGGTCGACGACTACCGCGCCTACCTCTACGCGCGCCCCGAATCGGCCGACGCAAAAGACGTCGAAGAGCGCATCCAAGTGCTCGAAGGTCAGCTCGAGGCCGCGCGGAAACCCGAAGAGCGCGGGGGCTCCGGCGCCTCGGCGAACGCGTCCATTTCGATCAACGGCGAGCGCACCGAAGCGAACGCGGGATCCAAGTCGAACGAAGGTCGCGAAGGGCGCGAAGGCCGCGGCGCGACGAGCTACGACGACTACTCCTCGCAGGTCAAACGGCGCGACGACGCCGAGTCCTCCAGCCTTCGCATGGGCTCGGGTGGCGCGTTCGGCTTCTACGCCGCGGTTCGTGGCCTCTTCGGGACGCTCAACACCGACGTCGGCTACAGCGTGGGTGTCTCTCCGCGCTACGCCTTCAACTCGTGGTTCGGGCTCGTCGGCGAGCTCGGGTTCGCCGGCTTCGGCGCGCGCGCGCGGGAGGCCATCGGCGGCATCGCGGTGTGGGTCGCGCCCGAGTTCCGCGTCCGCCTCGACAGCTACGCGTCGAACTCGCTCCTGTTCGCGTTCGGCCCCGGCTACGAGCGCTACACGGGCCTCGATCGCGCCAACCCGGCCGCGTTCAACAGCGGTCACCTCCGTGGGCGCGTCGGCTTCCGCCACGTGTTCGGCGCCAACATCGCGCTCGATCTCACGTTCGATCCGGGCGTCGTGTTCCTGCAGTTCGACGGCACCCCGCAGACGATCACGATCGGGAACCAGACCGTGTCGCTCACGCCGCCGGTCGATCCGCGCGGGCTCCTCGGTGGGAATCTCGCGTTCGTCGTCGGCTTCTGACGGCGAGTCGATCTTTCTCGCTCGGGCGTCGCGCTTTCGCGGCGCCCGCGGCGTTTCGAAGGTGCGCGGGTGGTGGTGTGCGGCGTTACGAGGTCGGCGCGCTGCGTGTCTCGGGCGTTGTCTCGGTCGTCGCCGGGCCAGAGGCGAGCGGCTCCGCGGCCTGTTTCGCGAGCTTGCGACGGCGCGCGAGCCACGCGATGGGGTACGTGACGAGGGCGAACAGCGACGCCGCGGCGGGCGAGAAGATCAGCGTGCCGAGGAAGAGCTCGTGCGCGTAATCGAACGGGCTCCGCGACGTGAACTCGGTCTTGTCGAGGTGGATGAACGAGCCGGTCCTCATGTAGGCCCCGAGCTCCACCTCGCTCATGTTGATGAACGGGGCGAAGATGGGGAGCGAGACGTTCGAGGCCACGTACGCGAGCGCGGCGTCGAGCTTGAGAGGGATGCAGATCCCCATCACGAGGAAAAAGTGCAGCCCGTAGAGCGGCGTGGTGCCGACGAGCACGCCGACGAACACGCTCGCCGCGGCGCGCCCGGGGGTGAGCTGCCCTCCGCGGAGCCGCCCCCACGCCGCCTTCACCTTCTCGTGCTGGAGGAACGCGCGGACCCTGGCCTTGAAGCCCTTGGGTTTCTCGGTCGCGGGTGGCGCCGGCGTTGGCTCGGTCGCCGGGGTCGCTCCCTCTTCGGGAGGCATCGTCGTCACTCCGCCTGGGGCGGGGGCTGCGTGCGCGAGCGCTCGAGCATACGAAGGTAGAGCTTGGCCTGCGAGCTGTCGGCGTCGAGCTCGAGGACGCGCTTCCACTCGCGCTCCGCGGCGGTGGTGTCGCCCATGGAGAAGAGCGTGATGCCGAGCCCGAGGCGCGCCGGCACGTAGGCGTCGCGCGCGGCGAGGGCCGCTTCGTACGAGGCCTTCGCGGCGGGCAGATCGCCCACTTGGCGGTGGAGGGCGGCGAGGCGCACTTGGAGGTCCGAGAACTCCGGGCAGAGCCGGGTCGCGCTTTGGTATTCGAGGATCGCCTCGCGCGCGAGCCCGGCGTCGGCGTAGGCCTCGCCCACGGCGGCGTGCATGTTCGCGATTTTTCCGCGCGCGAAGGGGTCGAGGGAGGGGCCGAGGCCCGCCGGACCCGCCTTGATCTTGGCGTAGATTTCCTTCGCCTTGTCGTACTTCCCGCGGTCGTTGTAGGTGACGGCGAGGTTGAGGGCGGCCTCGGTGTAGGAGGGGTTCAGCTCGAGCGCGCGCTCGAAGTGGTGCTCCGCGGCGACGAAGTTTCCGCGCGAGTGGCAGATGACCCCGAGCATGTCGTGCACGTCGGCGTACTTGTCGTGCTCGGCGAGCACGTCCCTCAGCATGCGCTCGGCCTGATCGAACTCGCGCTTGGCGTAGTGCTCGCGACCGAGGACGACCAGTTGTTTCACGCGCTCGCTGACGGTCATGAAAAGCTCCTTGCGCCCGTTCCGCTCTGTTTCGATTCGGTGGGCACCGTTCAAGCCTTGGGGCTCATCGGGTGCCGTTCCGGCTCGTCCAGGGCCGATCGGGGCCCATGTCCTAGTTCGTTTTTCGCGACGCGTCGAGGGGGTTGCCGGGCTCATTTCCCAGGGGATTGCCACCCGCGGCCTACCCGGGTAAGCGATCCCCGTCTTGACGCTCGATCCCGAAGATCTGCCCGCGCCCGCGCCTGCGCCCGCGCCCACGTCCACGGCGGCGGCGGCGAGCGGCCCCGACGAGCGCAAGGACGACCGGTCCGAGCCCGCGGGTGCAGAGCCGAGCGCGGATCCCTCGTCCGTCGGCGCTCCCGTGGCCGACGCCACAAACGTGCAAGTGCCCGAAACAGCACAAGTTTCCGCGGATGCCGGGGTCGCGGACGGGGCGCCCTCGGCGGAGACCGCTGACGGCGCGACGCACGAGTCCGCGGACGTCGCTGCCCCTTCGGGCGAAGAGGCCGACCCCGAGGCGCGTGCGGACGAGGACGAGGACAAGAAGGAAGCTCCCCCGAGCCTCTCGCCGACCGCGGCAGCGGATCGCCGCGCGAGCCTGCCCCAGAAAAAAACGGGTCCCGGCCTGGCGCGCGGGGCGGCGCTGGTGGCCGCGATGGTGGTCGCGGGGGGGCTCTACGCCGCGTCGCTCGTCTCCGGGCCTCGTGGGCTCGCGACCGGTACCGGAAACGGGGTCGACGGAGGGGACGCGGAGGCGCCGGTGGCT
Source organism: Myxococcales bacterium (assembly GCA_013297655.1). Classification (GTDB taxonomy): domain Bacteria; phylum Myxococcota_A; class Polyangia; order Polyangiales; family Polyangiaceae; genus JAAFHV01. The sequence continues at coordinate 8,247 of JAAFHV010000299.1, forward strand.
TCGAGCGCCGCCCCGACGGCGCCCGGGGAGAGCGCGGTTGGCATCGCGCTGCCGAGCCCGAAGGATCCCGTCGCTGCGTCGACGGCGGCCCCGGTGTGGCGGGTGGCTTCGCTCAAGGACGATCCGAGCGTGACGTACGTGGAGGGCGCGGTCGGTCGCAAGACGCTCTCTGGTCTCCTCGTGAAGGCGGGCATGCCGGCGCGCGAGGTTCCGCGCCTGCTGAAGGCGTTCGAGGGGAAAAAGAAGCTCGACAAGCTTCGCCCGAAGGACACCTTCGCCTTCGCGATCCAGAAGGAAAAAGGGAAAATCGTAGGCTTCGAGCTCGCCACCTCGCCCGAGGACGTGTGGCAAGCACGCGAGGAGAACGACGCCCTCACCGTGAAGAAGCTCGACCTCGCGGTCGACCGGCGGAAGGTCGCGGTCGGCTTCGCGGTCACCTCCGAGCTCCACGAGGCGATCACCCACGCCGGGCTCGACGACGACGCGATGAAGCGGCTCGACGACGCCCTCGACGGCCATTTCGAGCTCTCCGATCTTCGCCCCGGGACGCGGATCCGGCTCGTGCTCACCGAGCTTCGGATCGAGGGAAAGCTCGCGCGGTACGCCCACGTCGACGCGGTCGAGGTGCGGCCGCCGACGGGAACCGCCGCGCTCCGCGTGTACCACTTCGACGAGGACGACGAGGGCAAGGAGTACGGCAAGGAGCACGGCAAGGAGCGCCGCCACCGCGATCGGCCGACCGGGTTCTTCGACGCGAAGGGGCACCAGCCGTACCACGGGGGCTACCGCTCGCCGGTGCCGGGGGCTCGCATCTCGTCGCGCTTCAACCCGACCCGGATGCACCCCGTGCTCCACGTGGTCATGCCCCACAACGGGATCGACTTCGCCGCGCCGACGGGGGCCAAGGTGTACGCGAGCTCGGCGGGCACGGTGCTCCTCGCGGGCAACGGCGGCCCGTGCGGCAACATGGTGCAGATCGAGCATCAGGGTGGGCTCGTGACGGCCTATTGCCACCTGTCCAAGTTCGCGGCGGGGCTCCACCAAGGGCAGCACGTCGACACGAGGCAGCTCGTTGGCTACGTGGGCGCGACCGGCCGCGTGACCGGCCCGCACCTTCACTTTGCCCTGAAAAAGGACCAAAAGTTCATCGATCCGATGACCCTCAAGATGGACGGGGTGCGGGTGCTCCCGGCCCGCGACCGCGACGCCTTCGGGCGCGCCCGTTCGTCCCTCGACGCCGCCCTCGACGCCGTCCCGCTCCCGGCGCCGACCGCTGCGGAGGGGCAGGTGGACGCGGGCGCCAAGGAAGAGGAGCTCTACGACGAGACCGAGGACACGAGCGACGGTGGCCAGGCTCCTTGATCGACGCGCGCTCGAATCGGTCTGAGGCCCGCCATCGCGAGGCGCATGCGAACGCCGCGTGGTCGACGGAGCTCGGAGCGCTCCCGGCCGAGCACTTTTTGCTCGCGAGATCGCCGGGGACTATCCTCGGTTCATGTCTCGTATTCGGCACCAAGTTCGGCTCTCCGACACGAAGACCTCCGCCTACTCGTGCTTTCACTGCGACACCAAGTTCGACGCGACCATCAAGGTGGTCGGGGTTGGCGAAGCGGCGGAGCCGGCGTTCTTCGGCTCCGGCGTCGCCATCGCGCACGGTCGCGCAGAGGAAGACGTCGCGCGAGAGCTTCAGCGCGTACATCCGGTGCGTTGCCCGTCTTGCGACCGGTTTCAGCCCGAGATGTACAAGCCCGCGCGCCAGTCGGTGGTTCTTCCCGCTGTGATGGGCGTCGTCGCGGTCGGCGTCCTCGCAACGCTCGCGTTGATGTTCTTTGGTACCGGCCCGTTCTGGGGGAATGAGCTCGTCTGGGTCGGGTTCCCGTGCTCGTTGGGTCTCGTTACGGGCATTGGCTACGCCGTGGCGATGAAGGTCCTCGACCCCCACGCCCCGTTCATTAAGCGGAGATTTCGCGTGGGCGTTAGAACGTAGGCCTTGGACGAGTGGAGACCGTGCGCTCGGCTTCGCGGCGAACGGCGAGGTCCTGGGGAGGTAACCGGGGCGAATGGGCGCGCGGACTCGAAAGACGGTCGGACGGTCCTCACGGGACCGTCAGGTCGGAACGCTCCGGAACCCTTTCCCAGGGCCCCCGGATTTCCGCTAGGGTACGCCCCGAACCGGCATGGCGAAACTGACCCAAGGCGCGAAAGTAGGAGCTTTTTTGCTCGTCTCCGCCGCCAGTGGCCTGCTGGTTTATCGCACCGTCAAAAAAGAGGTCGGGAGCGGCTCGGGTTACACCGTGCACGCCTACCTCAACGACGCGTCCGGCCTCACGCCGCACTCGCGCGTCACCATGGCGGGCATCCCGATCGGCAGCATC
>JAAFHV010000003.1:0-98999 GCA_013297655.1 Myxococcales bacterium
AGGACACGGTTCTCGTTCGAGTCGACGAACGCCACGTTCGCGGAGCAGACGGTCTCTTTTCCTTCGACGACGATGCCGCCGGCGACCTTGTTCGCGACGAGCTTCGCGTTGTTGCCGCGGATGGTCAGCTTGCCGAAGATGGTGCACTCGGCGATGACGGCGTTGTTGCCATCGACGAGGAAATCTCCGAACACCTCGCACAAGACGGCGGTCGCGTTGTTCCCGCGCACCTCGACGTTCTTCTGGACCGTGACGCCGCGGAGAGAGAAGTTGTTTCCCTCTGCCGTCACGCTTCCGCCGATGACGGAGACGCCGGGCCCTTGGCCATAGACGGTCACGTTGTTGCCGGCGGACGCGACGTTGCCGACGATGTCCACGCCGTCCGCGACGCCGTCGAGCGTGACGACCGCCTTGTTGTCTTTGCCGAGCTCGACGTTGCCAGTCGACTCGGTAGGCGCGGTCGCGTCGGCGAGCGGGGGATAACAGACGATCTCGACCACGTTGCCGTTCGGGTCGACGATGATGTCGGCGCGCGCGCCGGGGCCGCATTTGTCTTGCGGCTTCACGCACGTGGACCCGACGTTCACGCAGTCGCTTCCCGTCGGCGTCGCGAGCACCGTGCCCTTGCCGTCACCGACGACGACCGTGCGGTCCGCCGCGCCCGTGAAAGGTGTGCCGAGCTCGGATGGCGAAGCGCCCCCGCAGGCGACGACGACGGCCGATACCAATGCTGTGGAAATGACGAAGGTGCGCATAGGAAGCTCCTCTTTGCTCGAAGGGTTCGACGCGAAGCCAGGCGGGCTCGACTTCACGAAGGTTGCGCTGGACGATCGGGGGGAGAATCTGCACCGGCGCGCGCTCCCGCGCCATTGGTCGACCCGCTGACCACCAGGTGAACTACGGGCCATCGTGTGGTCGCCGCGATCGAAAAAAAGATCAGTTGGTCGTGCCGCTGACCAGCTCGAAGGGCCATGCCCGCCGATCGTTGCGAGCTCGGCATCCGTGAACCGCGAGCAACGGATCTAGGCGCGGCATTCGAGCAGCACCGACGGCGCCACGAGACCAAGGATGCGTGGCGAGCGTATCGCCTCACCCTCCGTTGACGAGTGATTCGTCGCGCGTGGTGGAGCCGCCGGCCTCGAACGCGTGCGCAGTCTAGAGGCACGGGCACGAACGCCGAGCCCTCGCCGCGGCTCATTCGAGCAAGAATATTCGCGATTTCGGCGAGAGTGGTCGCTCGGGTGACCATCGACCGATCCTCGCGGCTCCGTCGGCGTTATCGTAGAGTGGATGACAGTGACCGAAGCGACCGACCATCGCACCGTGGCGAGCCCCCGCAGCTCGGGCTCGTTCTCGACTTCTCTGCGCTTGCGGGTGAAGGGCGGCCCCGGGGGCGAGCGCGCGCTCGCGCTGCTCCGCGCGGCGTCTACCGTGGGGCGCCACTCCACGTGCGATCTCGCGCTCGCCGATCCGCAGGTCAGCGGGCTTCACCTCCACCTCACGCTCGAGGGCGATCGCCTGCGCCTTCGCGACGCCGGCAGCACGAACGGCACCTGGCTCGCAGGTCAGCGGATCTACGACGTCGAGCTCGGACCCGGCGCGGAGATCGTCGTCGGCTCGACCACCCTCGTGGTGGAGCTCGACGAGAGCGCCACGGTCCACGCCGTCGAAGCCCCGTCCGAGTCGTTCGGCGAGCTCGTGGGAGCCTCGCGCGTGATGCGCGAGCTCTTCGCACTCCTCGAACGAATCGCGCCGAAGGAGCTCACTGTGCTCGTTCTCGGCGAGACGGGCACCGGCAAAGAGTCCGTCGCGCGTTCCGTCCACGCAGGCTCGAAGCGCGCCGCGGAGCCCTTCGTCGTCGTCGATTGCACCGCGCTTCCAGAGGCGCTGGCCGAGTCGCTGCTGTTCGGGCACGAGAAGGGCGCGTTCACCGGCGCGACGGAGCGACGAATTGGGTTCTTCGAGGCCGCGCGTGGAGGCACGCTCTTCCTCGACGAGGTGGGCGAGCTCCCCGGCCCGCTGCAATCGAAATTCCTCCGCGTCCTCGAGCGACGGGAGATCGTTCGCGTCGGGAGCCAAACGCCGGTCCCGGTCGACATTCGTGTCGTCGCCGCGACGAACCGCGATCTGCGCAACGAAATCGAGAAGGGTCGCTTTCGTGAGGATCTCTACTTCCGACTCGCGCAGGTCCGGGTCACGCTGCCCTCCCTCCGCGATCGACCGGAAGACATTCCGCTCTTGTGCCGAAAGCTGCTGGAACGCGCGCAATCGGACGCCATGATCGAGCACGAGGCGCTCGCGTTCCTGACCACGCAACCTTGGCCCGGCAACGTGCGCGAGCTCGCGAACGCCCTCCTCCGCGCGGGCGCGCTCTCGTCCGACGGGATTATTCGCAGGGAAGACTTGGCGGGAGAGGGCTTCGGCGCGCGCGCCGACAAGGAGCCCCCGCCGTTCGATCTCATCGGCACCTTCGCGGACGCGAAGGAACGCGCGATCGACCGCTTCGAGAAGGCGTATCTTTCCATGCTGATGCGACGGTGCAAAGGCAACCTCTCCCGTGCCTCGCGCGAGGCCGAGCTCGCGCGCCATCACCTCCGCGACCTACTGAAAAAGCGCGCTCTCTACGGCGTGGACCATGGCGACGAATAGGCACATACGAACCACGCTGATCGCCGTCGCGCTGCTCTGCGCGATCGGGGCGACGCGCACCGCGCGAGGCGACGAGGTGGACGACGCACGCAAGACGTTCACCTCCGCCTACACCGACGAGAAGGCGGGCCACTTCGGCGAGGCGCTCGAGAAATTTCGCGTGGTACAGCGCACCAAAGACACCACCTCCGTTCGCTACCGCATCGCCGCGTGCCTCGACGGATTGCATCGCATGCAGAATGCACACGATGCATACCTCGCCGTCGCAGAGGTCGCGAAGCCGGAAGACGCCTCCGTCGTCGAGAGCGCCCGCGCACGCGCCAAAGAGATCGAGGCCCGCCTCGGCGAGCTCGCTCTGCGCGTCGACGGCGCGGCCTCCGAATCGAACGCGATCATCGACGGCGTGACGCGTCCGCTCAAGGGCGGGGCGGGCTCGTACTACCTAGAGCCCGGCCCTCACCGGGTCGCGATCGAGGCGGGCGCCGAGCCGAGCGTCGAGACCACCATCGCGGTCGAGGCCGGACGAACCACCGTCCTCGTGCTCGACCGCCGCGGCCGAGCGGCGTCCGCGCCGACCCCGCCACCTACCGGCGCGCCCGCAGCGCCGCCCGCGCCGCCTGCCGGCACGAGCCCAGTCGACAGCGGCCCTAGCTCCACGCGAACGATCGGCGCGATCGGAGTCGGGCTCGGCGTGGCGCTCGTCGTAGGCTCCGTGATCGCGTTCGTGGTCCGCGAATCCAGCATCTCCGATATCGAAACGGCGTGCCCCGAAGGACGCTGCCCCCGCAGCCGCGAGGGCGACGTGACCTCGGCGTCTTCGCGCGCGCGCACGCTCCTCCCCGTCGCGATCGTGACGGGAGCGACGGGGGTCTCGCTGCTCGGGGGCGGGCTCTATTTCGCGCTCCGGCCAACCACGTCGCGCAGCGGCTCCGCGGTCGCGATCGACGCGATGTCTTTCGATCTCGGAGGCTCGTTTTGAGGATCCCTCGAGGCATGATTGCGTGGGTCTTCCTCGGTCCCTGCGCGTGGAGCTGCAGCTCGATCCCGAGCGTGGTCTTCGTCGACGAGAGCGACGCGAGCTCGCCGGACGCCGCTTCGAGCTCCGCTCCGGACGGCGGCAAGGACGGCTCCGTCACGCCGTTGCTCGACGCCGCGACGAGCGCGGACGCCGCGAGCGGATGTCCTACGAGGCCCCCTCCCTATGCCCAGGTGTGCTGTGGGAGTGTGCCGTGCTCGGGGGCATGCGACGAAGGCTGCCCGACCTGCCAAGCCTCCTGCGGGGCCGCCGAAGCCTGTTGCGCAAAGCGAAACAACGTGGTGTGCCGACCGCGCGAGGGATTCTCGTGCAACTAGCCCACGAGGGCCGGCGCCACGGCCACTACGTCATCGATCGTGCGATCGGGAGAGGCGGGATGGCGACCGTCTTCGCGGCGACGAACGAGCGCACTGGCGCCGACGTCGCGCTGAAGATCGTGAAGGCGGAGCACTCGGAAGAGGCACGCGCGCGCTTCGAGCACGAAGCCACGATCGCGGGGAAGCTCCACCATAAGCACGTCGTGCGGGTCTACGATTTCCTGTCGGAGCCCGGCGGAGTCGCCATCTTGGTGATGGAGCGGCTCCGCGGAGAGGGCCTCGCCGCGCTGCTCGCGAGGCGCGAGAAGCTCACCCCGATCGAGGCGCTCGCGGTCGTGCTGCCGGTCCTGGCTGCGCTCGGCCATACGCATCGCCACGGCATCGTTCATCGCGACGTGAAGGCGTCGAACGTTTTCGTCGCGCTCGAGGGCGACGCGGTGGTCCCCAAGCTCCTCGATTTCGGGATCGCGACGAGGCCGCTCACGAGCCCGAACCTCACCGCGGACGACGAGGTGCTCGGCACGCCCTCTGCGATGTCGCCCGAGCAGATCCGCGGCGACGAGGTCCTCGACGGTCGTAGCGATCTGTTCTCGGTCGCATCCCTCATCATCGAGCTTCTGACCGGCACCGCGCCGTTTGCCGCAAAAACAGCGCCCGCGACGCTCGTCGCGGTGCTCGAGCGGGAGATCGACCCGGCGCCGGAGATCCCGGATCGCATGTTCGTAGAGCTCGCCCGCGCGCTACGAAAAGTGCCATACGAACGGCACGCGTCCGCCGAGGAGCTCGCGAGCGCGCTTCGCCTCTCGGTCGACGATTGCAGCGACGAAGCGCTCGAGAAGGCGCTCCGTGCGCTCGCGCCGAACGACGTAACCGAGGCGCCGCTCCACGCGTTCGCGACCGGGGGCACCTCCCGTGTGCGGCGGCCAGCGGCGCGTCGACGCGACACGAAGACCATCGTGGTCCTCGGCGCGGTCGCGGCCGTGACCATCGTGGTCGCGTTCCTCTTCGGCACCCGAAACGGGCAACAAGACGCGGCCCGCGGCGCTTTGCCGACGCCGTCCACCCCGCCGTCGTCCGGCGCCTCTTCATCGCCTGCATCGCCTGCATCACCTGCCGCACCAGGAACCGCGGTCGCGCCGTCGGGCGTCGTCACGACGACCGCGAGCGCCCCGAGCGCTGGCCTTGCAGGCTCGGCTTCGATGACCGCGCCTGCCCCCGCAAAATCGAACAAGCCTCGCGCGACGAAGCCCGTCGCGACACGTCCGGACTTCTGACTTCTGACTCACCGCCGTCGTTTCACGCACACATGCAGTCGATCCGTCGACCGGTTGCACGCCCCGGGTTGCCGTTGCATGTGGGGCTCGCGCTGCAGTACGGAGGCGGCGGGCTCGTGACGCAGCCGGCGGGCGTAGGGCCACCATCGCCGAGGCACATGCCACTCTGCGTACCCGACGGACATGCCCCGTTCTCCGTGGGTATGCAAATGGGCAGGATGCCACCGGAGCAGGGCACGATGCAGTACTCCGTCGCGCTGCACGTGGTGCTCCCACATGCGAGCGGCCCGGTCGCTTCGGGGCTCGCGTCTCGTGCGTCGCTTCCGGCGTCGGACGCGGTCGGCTCGGCGGCGTCCGCGCTTTCGGCGGTGCCTCCGTCTACGCCATTCTCGGACACTGTGCTTCCGCAGGCAGAGAGGAGGAGCACCGCAAACAGGAGGGAGCCTTGCCACTTCATGGCCACGGCTTTGCACCTTCCGTACCCCACCTCACCGCTCCAAATCGGTGGAGACGAGCGTAACGAACGTGCCATCGCGTGCCGAGCAACGACTCCGGCACCATGGAACGCACCGCTCGAGCACGACATGAACGTGGCGTGAAAACGGGCCGTCACGCGACGCGCGGGCGGTGAAACGTCGATGAATCGAGGGGCTCGCGCTAGCAGCTCACGATCCGATTCGTCACTGTCGTGAACATGCACGAGACCTTCAGAGAGACCATCGGTGCCCCCACGCTCGGCGAGGGTACTGCGCCCAGCGAACGTTCCGAGAGCACGGGTCACCCGTATCGGCCAGAGCCTAGTTGGCAGTCGGAGGCGATACCACGCCGAGGCCGCACGATGACGGCGCGACCTCGCGAGCTCGTCGCGGCGCTCGCTCTCGTCGCGGCCGCCGACACCGTGGTCCGCCGCTCGGCGAGCTTGACGGTCGGCGGCCCTGGGGTCGCCCTCTTCGTCCTCTTCGTCGCGGCCGTCGTCGTCGTGGCGGCGCGCGCGCGACTGCGGGCGACGCGGACGTTCGTGATCGCCGGTATCCTCGTCGCCCTCGCGCTCCGCTGCGCCTATGGCTCGAACGAGGGTGTGCTCGCGATCTCCGTGCTCGCCGTTCCCGCCTTCGCGCTCGCCATGCGGAGCCGAACGGCGTCGACCGCCGACGTCGTGGCATCCGCCGGGGCCACGTTCGTGACGACCCACACGCGGCTCGCGGCTGCGTTCCGCGGTGTGCGCGACCTGCTCGCCTCGAGACGGGAGACGAAGACGAGCGAACGTTTGGCCCAGGTGCTGGTGCCGCTCCTCCTCGCCGGCCTCTTCGTCGCCATTTTTGCGCTCGCGAACCCGCTCGTAGGGGCGTGGCTCGACAGAGCGACGCGCGCCGTCGCGATACCCGGGATCGAGGACCTCGTCTTTTGGTTCGTCACGCTCGTGGGCAGTGTCCTCCTGTTGCGCCCGGCGTTGAAGCGCCTCCCCCTCGCCGCCTCCGCCGACACGACGAGCGGCGCGACGGATGGCCAAGTCGCACTCGCACGAAACACGCTCGTGGCACTAAATGCCATATTTCTCCTCGAGAACGTGCTCGACGCGACGTACCTGTGGGCGGGCTCGCCGCCGCCGGGTGTGAGCGAGCGCGCGTATGCGCACGAGGGAGCGGCGTGGCTCACGGTCGCGCTCGCGCTCGTCACGGTGGTGGTCGGAGTGCTCTTCCGCGGGCCGCTCGCGCACGATCCGAAGGCCAAAGCGACGCGCGTGCTCGCGTTCGTTTGGCTCGCGCAGGGCGTCGTGCTCGCGATCGGCACCTATCGAAGGCTCTGGATCCATATCCGAACGAGCGGCACTTCGAGCGTGCGCATTTTGGGTATCGTGGGCACGACCCTCGTCGTCGTTGCGCTCGTTCACGTCGGGTACAAGCTCCTCCGCAATCGCTCGTTCGTGTGGCTCCTCCGACGCCAGCTCGACGCGATCGCGCTAGGGCTCCTCGCGTTCGTGCTCGCGCCCACTCACCGCCTGTCGGCGCCGGTGAACCTCCGCCGCGTGATGGCGCACGAGTACCAAGCGCTCGTCCACGTGGAGGAAGAGGCGCGCGAGGCGGAGAGCGCGACGTCGTTTTTGCCCATGCTCGGGCACGACGACGAGCGCATCCGGAGGGGCATCGCGGCGCTCCTCCTCGACGAGCGCGACCACCTGCGCGCCGCCTCCCTCCCTCGAATCACGAAGGACCAGCCCCTCGCCGAAGCGTGGGCGCTCCGCGAGCTCGACCTCGCCTCGCCGAGACTCGAGGCGGTGCTCGGCGACGTAGAGCGGGTCGACGCGATTCGTCAGTTCGAGTACATCCGCAACTCGGCGATCGAGGGCGAAATCGCGCAATCGGAGATCTCCAAAGTGGAGCTCGCCGAGACGCGGTCGGAGCGAGCGTTGAAGCTGTGGCTCGCGGAGCAAGCGTCCTCGTCGCCTCCGCGACGCCTCGCCTCGCCGACACTCCCTTCGCTCGTGGAGACCACCGATCCGAACCGCCTCGAAGCCGACGTCGCGTTCGCCGCCTTCCCCTCGCCGACGCGCCTCGTGCTCACCCGTCCTCGCCCCGGCGAGGAGTGGCGCGTCGAAGAGAGCGTCACGATGACCGTCCCGATCCATCCGCTCGCGCCTTGACGCCACGACCTCGCACGGCTCGAGGGTGGCGCTCTTTCGCCGCGCGAGCGCCGTTCTCGGGCTCCCGTCGTGACCGCAGCGCCGCCGCTGCCCGCACGAGCCGCGCCGCTTGCTCCTCGAGAAGTGGGGCGAGCGCGGGCGGATCGAGGAGCTCGAGCTCGACCCCGGAGTGGAGCGCGAGGGCGACCAACGCGTGGAGGGTGTCGCCACCGATGGTGAGCTGCGAGCGCTCCTCCGAGAGCGGCTCCAAAATGCCGACCCAGGACGGGACCTTCGCCGCGAGATCGGCCACCGTGCCTGCGACCGCGAACGTCGCGCGATACTGGTACGGCGCAGTGGTGATCGAGCTCGCGACGTAAGCAGCGATGCCCCCCGGCGGCTCGCGCGGCGTGAAGCGACGCGCGTGGTCATCGATGCCAATCGACGTGATGCGATCGACGCGGAAGGTGCGAAAGTCCTCTCGGTCGACGTCCCACGCGGCGAGGTACCAACGACGCCCGCCGCTCGCGAGCACGAGGCGGAGCGGCTCCACGGTGCGCCGCGAGGCGGCGCCGTTGGCACCTTCGTACGCAAAACGGACCTCGATCTCGTCGCGGCACGCGGAGGCCAACGCGGCGAGGACGCGGAGGTCGACCGACTTTGCGCCCGGGAGCGCGCTCGTCGCGATTTCGATCGCGCCGAGCTTCCTTCGCGCTCGCGGGGGGAGCACCTGGTCGATCTTCGCGAGCGCGCGGAGGGCCACGTCTCCTCCGTCGTATGCGGTACCGGCGGAGGCACACAGCGCGACCGCGACCGCGACCGCCTCGTCGTCGTCGAGCAAGAGCGGCGGGGTGACCTTTCCATGTCCGAGCCGATATCCCCCACCCGGCCCCGACGACGACGTCACCGTGTATCCGAGGTCTCGCAGGCGATCCACGTCGCGCCGCAGCGTTCGCACGTCGACCTCGAGGCGCGCGCCGAGATCGGCCCCCGACCACTCCCGCCGTGACTGCAACAGCGACAACAGCCGGAGCACGCGCGTGGAGGGAGCCATTCACGACGAATAATCGAGGACAGGATCTGTCCGCAATAGGAACTAGGTTCAATCTCGTCGCGAACGAACGCGAAGCAGGGAGAAAACCATGGCGAAGAAGACATTTCACGGAAGCTGCCGGTGCAAGCGGACGACCTTCGAGGTCGACCTCGATCTTTCGACCGGGACCCACAAGTGCAACTGCACGATATGCTGGAAGCACCGCGCCTGGACCGCGCGCGCCGAGCCCGCGTCGTTCCGCTCGCTCACGGGGGACGACGCGCTCGACCCGTCGAAGCGATTCTGCACCGGCTGCGGCGTGACCACCTACATGCACGTGCCGGCGATGGACTGGAACCCCAACGCCTACGTCGCCATCGCGGTCGCTTCGCTCGACGATCTCGAGCCCTCCGAGCTCCTCGCCGCGCCAGTCACCTACTACGACGGCCGCGCGAACAACTGGTGGGAGACACCGAGCGAGACTCGTCACTTGTAAACGCGGCCCGCCAGGGCGAAGAACGCCGCACCGCTCGCACGCGCAGCGAAGGCGATAGCCGAATCGCGGCCGCTGTTTTAGAACCTCGCGCATGACCCGGTGGCGTAGCGAAGCGAGGAGCCGATGATTCGGTCGGTGGACATCGTGCTCTCGCCGCGCGAGGCCGCCTCGGAGTCACGCGTGCGCGAAGTGGCCATTCGTACCGCGAAGATCGCGCCGACCGAGGTCCGCGATACGCGGGTCGTGAAGCGATCGATCGACGGGCGCGCGCGTGAGCCCCGTGTTCAGCTCCGGGTGGAGATCTCGACGGACGCCCCCTTCGAGCCCGCTCTAACCACCCCGCCGGAGCTCCCCGACGTACGAAAGAAGCCGGTCGTCGCGATCGTAGGGGCAGGCCCGGCGGGCCTCTTCGCGGCGCTCCGCGCGATCGCGCTCGGGCTCCGTCCGGTGGTGCTCGAGCGTGGCCGCGACGTGCGTGCTCGGAGGCGCGATCTGGCCGCGATCACCCAGCGCGGGCTCGTCGATCCGGACAGCAACTACTGCTTCGGGGAGGGCGGCGCGGGCACCTACAGCGACGGAAAGCTCTATACGCGAAGCGGCAAACGCGGCGACGTGGGCCGCATCCTCGAGACGCTCGTGGCCTATGGCGCGAGCCCCGATATCCTCGTCGACGCGCACCCGCACATCGGCACCAACAAGCTCCCCGGGATCATCGTCGCGATGCGCGAGGGAATCGAGCGCGCGGGGGGCGAGGTGCGCTTCGAGGCGAGGGTGACCGAGCTTCGCATCGTCGAGGGCCGCGTGCGCGGGGTCGTCCTCCGCGACGGGAGCACCCTCGACGCCGATCGGGTGATCCTCGCGACCGGCCACTCTGCGCGAGACATCTTCGAGATGCTCGCGCGGCAAGGGATCACGATCGAACGAAAGGACTTCGCCCTCGGCGTACGGGTCGAGCACGCGCAGAGCGTGATCGATCGGATGAGGTACCACGCGGCGGTGCGCGATCCGCTGTTGCCGCCCGCGAGCTACGCCGCGGTCGAGCAGGTCGATGGCCTCGGCGTGTACTCGTTTTGCATGTGCCCGGGCGGGATCATCGCGCCGTGCGCCACGAGCCCCGGCGAAATCGTGACGAACGGCTGGAGCCCGAGCAAACGCAACAACCCCTTCGCCAACTCGGGGGTGGTGGTCGAGGTTCGTGGTCCGAAGGGAGACGGCGGCCCCCTCTCCGGCGTCGCATACCAGCGCGCGGTAGAGCGAGCGGCGTGGGAAGCGGGAGGGCGCACTCAAGTCGCGCCAGCGCAACGCCTCGTCGATTTCTGCGAGGGCCGCGCTTCGTCGAGCCTCCCCGAATGCAGCTACCCGCCCGGGATCGTCGCCGCACGGGTGGACGAGCTATTGCCCCCCGAGATCGGAGATCGCCTCCGCGCGGGGCTCCGTGCGTTCGGCGCCAAGATGCGTGGATACTACACCAATGACGCCGTCGTCGTCGGGGTGGAGTCGCGTACGTCTTCGCCCGTTCGGGTTCCGCGCGACCCCGAGACGCTGGAGCACCCGCACGTGCGCGGGCTGTTCCCATGCGGCGAAGGCGCAGGCTACGCCGGGGGCATCGTCTCGGCCGCGATCGACGGTGAGCGCGTGGCAGAGCGTGTTTTTGCGCTCTATCCGACCTGAGCTCGCGCGTTCCCTTGGAAAATGCGAGACGCGCGCGGCCTGGGTCAGGGCTTGGCTTTGACGAGCTGGCGTGCCGCTTCGGTCAAGAGCGCGGACGCGGCCATCGCGACGTTGAGCGACTCGGCCTGGCCGAAGCGCGGGATCGAGACGACCTCGGCCCCGAGCGATTCGGTCGCGTTCGAGTGCCCATGCGACTCGCTGCCGAGCACGATCACCGCAGGGCGCTTGATCTCGGTCTCGAAGATGGATGTACCGCCCATGTCGGCGATGTAGATGCTCGCGCCGGCGGCGTGGCAGGCCGTGAGCTCTTGCGCGAGGCTCGCGTAGCGTGTCTCCACCCGGAAGAGCGAGCCCATCGTGGACTGCACGACCTTCGGATTATAGAGCTCCATGCAGTCGTGGCTCATGAGCACGCGGCCCGCGCCGAACCAGTCGGCGATGCGCACGAGGCTGCCGAGGTTTCGCGGATCACGGACGCCGTCGAGCGCGATCATGAGCTCGTCGCCCGAAGGCGCGCGGAACGGCAGCGGCTCGGGGGCGATGGTGATCGCGATGAGCTCGTTTCCTTTCTCGAACGTGCCGATCTTGTCGAGCTCGTGCGAGGCGAGAATTTGCACCGGGACGCGCTTCGCGGCGGCGAGCGGCTTGATGAAGTCGGCCGCTGGCTCGCTCGCGAGGAGCACCTCCACCCGCGTGGTGGACTCGAGCACTTCGGCGACGACCTTCCGCCCCTGCACGAGGTAGCGCCGGCTCTCTCCGCGGAACTTCTTTTGCTGGAGCGCACGAAACCGTTTGAGATCGGCCTGGGTAATCACGCCGTGCGGTTTAGCCGAGGTGCGCGATTTTTGCTCGCGATCTCGCGCTTGCGGAGAGAATCCCGCGCCGATGCCCCCCCCGAGAACGTCGCCCCGCCTCGCGCTCCGAGTCGCGCTGTTCGCCGGAACGCTGGTGGAGGTGGAGCGCGCGGGAGTCGAGTAACTGCATTCAAAAGGCTACGTTCATGGCGTCGGCGCGCTCTCCGCGCGCGGAGCACGAGCGCGCAAGACCTCGGGCCCGTGGCGTCGACCTCGAGGGAAGAGCAGACGCCGACCTGACGCGGAGAGCGACGTCGAGATCACTCGTGTCGCGGTCGGGTGTGGGTACGAGTCGGCCCTCGCCCTCCGCCGCGGCGTCCGCCATAGAACAGAATCGCACGTAGGGCGCCGACGACGAGGTCGACGAGGCCTGCCGAAGGTGCCACGAGGCACCGGCGCTAACAACCGGGGATTGCACGAGGCGAGAGCGCTCCGCGTGCGATCGCGCCCCGACTGTGGCGAGAGAGCCGCGAGCGACGACCTGTACACGCAAGGAACGGCATTTTTAAGGGCGCCACGCGATGGCCCGTCGTTTGCTGAGGACGAGCCGAGACGGCCGACCGGCCTCGAGCCAGGTCCAAGCCACGACATCCACTGCCCATTTGGAATACCCATGAAGCTGTCCGTCGTCATCTTCTTCGTCACTGCGACTTCGCTCACCATGTTCGCCTGCGACAAGCCTCGCGAGCGAGACTCGGCGCCCGTCGCAGCGGACAATTCGCAAACCAACGAGCGCGATCGGAAGCCAGAGAGCCTGCTCCCGACCGACCAAGGCGAATCGCAAGCGGACCGCGACATAAGCGCGCGTGTCCGTCGAGACGTGGTCGCCGACGACAACCTCGGTATGCAGGCGAAGAACGTAAAAATCGTCACCCGCGACGGCGCCGTTACGCTTCGCGGAGTGGTCCGCACGCCGGCCGAGCGCGCGCTCGTCGCGACCTACGCCAAAAAGGCACCTGGTGTGCGCGAAGTGAACGACCTGCTCGAGGTCACCGCCAACTGATTCGCCGCGCGTTCGCGCGCGTCATTCGAGACTTCCCAACCACTGGAGACGTGCCATGCAAAAAAATCTCAAAGCCTTCAAAGCCGTCCTCGGCCTCGTCGACACCACTGCACAAGCCGAGCGCGCCGTCGGAGCGCTCAAGGCGCAAGGGTTTCGCAACGAGGACATCTCCGCCCTCTTTCCGGACACCACCGGAACACGCGATTTTGCCCACGAGAACAACACCAAAGCGCCCGAGGGCGCCGTCGTCGGGGCGAGCGCGGGCGGTCTCGTCGGGGGTACGCTCGGTCTCCTCGCCGGCATCGGCGCGCTCGCGATCCCCGGGGTGGGTCCGCTCATCGCGGCAGGTCCGATCCTCGCCGCGCTGAGCGGCATGGCAGCGGGGAGCGCGGTCGGCGGGCTCGCCGGCGGCCTCGTCGGCCTCGGCATCCCCGAGGTCGAAGCGAAGCAGTACGAGGGTAAAATTCAGAGTGGCAACATTCTCCTCTCGGTCCACGTCGACGACAACGATTGGCGCGCCAAAGCGAAGGAGATCCTCACTGCCCATGGCGCGACCGACATCGCCGTCGTGGGCGAATCGTCCGTCCCCAAGGTGGAGCGAACCGAGACCACCACCAGCGCCTCCCGCGCCTGATTGCTTACTCGCTCTCGACGATTGCCCGGCGGATGCTCCGTCGGGCAATTTTGCGTTTCGAAGCACGACGAGCACCCGTCGGATCGAAGGGGGGCGCGAGGGGGAGACAGGCCCGGTAGAACAGTTTAGTGCGCGTCGCGCGCGGGCTTGGTCGCGGATGGCGGCGGAGGGGGGCCAGCGGTGGCCAAAACCGAAACCGACGGCACGACGGGCCGAACGTCGGGGGGCGGCGGCTCGCCGTAGGGCGGCGCAGGGGTCACGAAGGTCGTCCCCGCATCGTGTGGAGGTGGCGGTGGCGCTCCGTAGACATCGCCCTTGGACACGCACCCCATCCCCATCGACATCGACGCGCCGAGGGCGACCCCGCCGAACACCAGCGCGGCACGCGAGGCGCTCGCGAGGACCAGCCGCGCGCCTTCGATGACGATCTCCTGCTCGCCGCAAAAAGGGCAATTCTCGGCTTCGCCACGGCGGTGACGCGAACAAGCACGGCATACGACGAGCGCCATCCACGAACTATAACGAGGTTCGCGCACCGAGAGGGAAGCGCCAGATGGGCGGCACGGCGGGTCTTGCGTCGGAGCGTCCGCGCTTTCGGCGTTCCTGGCGCGGGAGGAGCGTGACTGCATGCAGCCCCATAGGGGCGACAAAGCAGTGCTATGGGGAGTGCATGGGCTCCGAGGTGCGTCTCTGCGGCGGTCGATATGCCACCCATGGTCTCCTCGGCGAGGGAGCGCAGGGTGTCACCTACGACGCGACGGACGAAGACGAGGGGCGTCCCGTCGCGATCAAGCGCTTCGACGTCCGCGGCGCGCGGAGCTGGAAAGACGTCGAGCTCGCCGAGCGCGAGACACGTGTTTTGTCGACGTTGGACCATCCCCTCGTGCCCCGCTACTTCCACCACTTCGAGGAGGACGGCGCGCTCTACCTCGTGATGGAGAAGATCGAGGGCGAGACGCTCGACGCGATTCGGCGCCGCGAAGGAGCCCTCTCGGAGGCCGAGGTCATGCGCTTTTTGGCGTGCGCCGACCGCGCGCTCACGTACCTCCACGGCCGCTCCTCGCCCGTCGTGCATCGCGACGTGAAGCCGCGAAACGTGGTGCGACGACCCGATGGCTCTTACGTGCTCGTCGATTTCGGCGCGGTCGCCGAGCTCATCGCGCGGAGGGGGTCGAGCACGGTCGTGGGCACGATGGGCTACATGGCGCCGGAGCAGTTTCAAGGGCGCGCCCTCACCGGGACCGATGTCTACGCGGTCGGCGCGACCGCGCTCGCGGCCCTCACCGGCGCGGAGCCGGAGACACTTCCGCACAAAGGGCTGGGCGTGGACGTGCGGGCCGCGCTCGAAGGGCGAGCGAGCCCCGCGCTCGTGACGGCCCTCGAGCGTATGCTCGAGCCGGACCCGGATCGACGCGCGAAGAGCGTAGGCGAGGCGCTCGACGGTGTTCGCACCTCGACCCCAGCGCCGGCGTCGCACTCCCCCTCACCGGCCGCTAGCTCGCAGATCGATAGGAAACGACGTACGTCCCCTGCCGTCTCGCCTTCGGACGAGGACGCGCTCGTGAAGAGTATTCGGCGCTTGCTTTGGCTACTCTGGGGCCTCGGGTGGGTCATCGTGCCGCTCCTGCTGCGACCGTTCAACGCCAAGGAGCTCATCCCGCTCGTCATGTTCGGGTCGCTCGCGATGCTCTTCGTCGTGACATGGCACAAGGGAGCGCTCATTCGCGCCGCGATCCGGCGATGGTCACGCGCGAGCGACGACGAGCCGGGCGCCCTCGGCGAAATCGAGGGAGCGCGCGGTCGCGTGCGGGTGGAAGCCCCGGAGGCCCAAGTTCGGGTGCGAACCTCGGACCTCAGCGACGAGGAGGTGCTCGGCGAGACGGACGTGGGGCCGCGTGAGCAAAAGAAGAAGCGCCGTCGGTAGAGCGCCAAAATTTGGAGCGGCGAAGAGCTACGCGGAGTTGCGAGCGGCGAGCGGCGAGCGCCATCCGTACGTCTCCCTTTCGCCCGCGTACGCGTCATTGGCGCGGTGCGTAGGCCAAAATGGAGGGCCCAAGTGCGCCTCGGTCGTCTCGATCGATCGCACGGCCATGTGGCGGAGTGGCACGGAACGCGCTCTCCTTCATGATTCATCATGGCCCTACCCCGCTCCACCGCGTTCCTCTTCCTCGGGTTGGCGGTCGCGTGCGGGAGCGCCGGTGGCGATCCGACGGTACCCCCGCCGCCGACCGACACGCCGCAGATTGGTCCGCCGATTCCACGCAACGCGGGCCGCGACGAAGACTCGACAGCTCCAGCCGACGCAGGCGCGGATTCGGCGACGGACGCGAGCACCGACGCGGGCAGCTCCCCGCCGCTCCGCGTGACACCGGGCGCCGCAGACCGCTTGCTCCTCCGCGGCACGGTGGTGACACCGGAGACGATCGTAGACGGCGAGGTGCTCGTCGAAGGGTCGAATGTTACGTGCGTGGCGGCGTCGTGCGCGTCTGCCCCGGGCGCGCAAGGCGCGACGGTGATCGAGACGAACGGGGTGATCTCGCCCGGTCTCATCGATACCCACAATCACATCTTGTTCGATATCTTCGACGACAGCGACTGGCTCCCGCTCCGCAAGTACGCCAACCACGACGAGTGGCCGAACGAGACGCGCTACCAGGCCATGCTCGACGTAAAGCAGTGCCTCGAGGACGCCTCGCAGGGCAAACCGACCTGGTGCCCCGCCACGTACGACGGCGCGGGCTCCCTCAAATGCGAAATGGACAAGTTCGGCGAGCTCAAAGGCCTCGTCGCCGGAACGACCTCGATCGTGGGTTTGGCCGGCACCACCTCGGCGTGCTTCTCTTCGCTCGCGCGCACGATCGACGCCGCGCAAAGTGGCATTCCGCAAGACAAGATTCAGACGAGCGCGCTCTTCCCACCGTCGCGCCCCGCGGCCGACGGCGTGTGCGCCAATTTCGCCTCCGCGCGCACGGATGCCTATCTCATTCATGTCGGCGAAGGCACCGACGCTCGATCGCTCGCCGAGTTCTTGCGCCTCGGCACGGTGAGCACGACCGAGGGCTGCCTCTACGCACCTCAAACCGCGATAACACACGGGACCGCCTTCACCGCGACCGAGTTCACGCAAATGGCAGCCGCGGGGATGAAGCTCACGTGGTCGCCCGCCTCGAACGTGGCGCTCTACGGCGCGACGACGAACGTGCCCGCCGCGCGCGCGGCGGGGGTCACCGTCACGCTCGCCCCGGACTGGTCGATGGGAGGCAGTCAAAACCTCCTCGACGAGCTTCGTTTCGCGAGCGCGTGGGACGACACCCACTTCGGTAACGTGCTCACGCCCAAAGATCTCGTCGTGATGACCACGAGCAACGCCGCGGCCGCGCTCGCGCTCGAGGGGCGAATAGGGTCCATCCGAGTCGGAGGTTTGGCCGACCTCATGGTCGTCGCGCGGGCGGGCACCGACCCTTATGCGTCTATCGTCGCGGCGCGCCCGAAAGACGTGCGCATGACGATGGTGGGCGGGAAGATCCTCTACGGCGACCCGGCGCTGCGGCCGGCGATGCCCGCGCTCCCGGGGTGCGAGACCATCGACATTTGTGGCACGCCAAAGTTGGCGTGTGTAGCGGAAGCAACGACCACCTCGAAACTGGGCCAGCCCTACACCGAGATAAAGAGCGCCCTCGAGGCGGCGATGCTCGACGTGGACGCCCTGACCCCTGCCGACGGGTTCAACTTCGCCCCCCTCGCCCCCCTCGTAAACTGCGCGAAGTAGACCGGACGAAGAGCCGACCCCCGCACGCGAAAGCGAGCTCGACCCGCCCGAGGCAAGGCTCGCCGGCGCAACGCTATTTCGCCGGCGGGCTCGCTGCGGTAGCGAAGAGAGATGACGCAGGCGATCGAAGACGCGGTGACCGCGATGCTGGCGCGGGTAGGAAAGACGCTCGTGGTGGGCGCGCCGCTCGGGATCGGAAAGCCGAACGAGGTCATCAACGCGATCTATCGGCGAGCGAAGCGTGACCCCTCGATTCGCCTGGAGCTCGCGACAGCATTGTCGCTCGCTCCTCCACGCGGGAAAGAAGAGCTGGAGGAACGCTTCCTCGCGCCCATTCGCGAGCGCGTCTGGGGTGACTACCCTCGCCTCGACTACATCGACGACCAAGAGGCCGACGCGGTGCCGGACAACATCCGTATCGTCGAGTTCTACGTTCGATCGGGCTCGATCCTCGGCCACCCCACCGCGCAGCGCCACGTCATGAGCGCGAACTACACTCATGCCGCACGCGACATCGTCGCCCGGGGTCTCAACGTGATGGTGCAAGCGCTCGCGGTACGCGAAGGACCGAGCGGGCCCGTTTACAGCTATGGCCCCAACCCCGACGTGACACCCGAGCTCGTGTCGCGCCTCGCCGCGAGCGGGAAGCGCGCCTTCGCGATCGGCCTCGTGAACCGCAAATTACCCTGGTTCGGGCACCGCGCGATCGTACCGCAGGGCACGTTCGACGTGCTCGTGGACGACCCCGCCCTCGACCACGAGCCGTTCAGCGTACCGCACGAGCCCGTGTCGATTGCCGATTACGCGATTGGCCTCCACGCGAGCTCGCTCGTGAGGGACGGTGGCACGCTCCAAGTAGGGATCGGCGCGCTCGGAGACGCGGCGTGCCACGCGCTTCGCCTCCGCCACGCCGACAACGGCGCCTACCGCGCGCTCCTCGACGCGCTCGGGCCGAGCGCGCTCGCCGCCGGCATCGGTGGGACTGGGCCCTTCGACGAGGGGCTCTACGTCGCCTCGGAGCTGCTCTCGAACCCGCTCTTTTCGCTCCACGAGGCGGGGATCGTGAAGCGCAAGGTGTACGACCCGGAGACGGGGGGCGACGCGTCGGGGGCTGGGACGACGATGCAGGGCGCGTTCTTCGTGGGCCCGCGCGATTTCTACGAGCGGCTTCGCGCGCTCCCGGATTCAGAACGGGCCCTCGTGGACATGGCGAGCGTGGCGGAGGTGAATCGCATATTCCAAGCCTACGACGTGGAGCGCAATCAGCGGCGCCACGCGCGGTTCGTCAATGTGTGCATGAAGGCCACCCTCTTCGGCGCGGCGGTGTCCGACCAGCTCGCGGACGGACAAGTCGTCTCCGGAGTGGGGGGCCAGCACGACTTCGTGACGATGGCGCACCAACTCCCCGACGGCCGCTCCGTGTTGCTCTTTCGTGCGTCGCGCGGCGGGGGCCGAGCATTCCAATCCAACGTGGTGCTCGAGTATCCCCATGCCACGATCGCGCGCCACCTCCGCGACGTCTTTGTCAGCGAATATGGCATCGCCGACTTGCGCGGCAAGACCGACGAGGAGTGCGCCAAAGCGATGATCGCGATCGCCGACTCGCGCAGCCAAGACGAGCTCTTGAAGGCCGCGCGGAGGGCGAAGAAGCTCGACCCACGCTGGGAAATCCCCGCCCAGTTTCGCGACAACACCCCCGAGCGGCTCTCTCGTGCGCTCGGCGACGCGACCCGGGCGCGCGAGACGAAGAGCGCGACGGGGGAGACGACCTCGACGCCGGCCGTGCTCCCGCGTCTTCCGTTCGGGTGCGATCTGACGGAGGCAGAGCTCGATCTCGGCGCGAAGCTCAAGAAGATCGGAGCCGCGCGCTCGTCGCCGAGGGGCGCCCTCGAGCTCGCGCGCGCCCTCGCGATGCCGGCGCCGGCGGACGATCCCAAGGTCGCAGCGGCGCTGAAGCACCTCGGTTTGCACGCGCCCACGAGCGCAAAGGAGGTCGTCCTCGCGAGGCTCGTACGGGCAGCTTTTGTCCTACGATCTACGGGCTAGCGGCCTCGTCTCGTCGTGCGCCCACGTTCGGACCGAACGTGCTCCGCGCACGCGCGAGGAGCCGATTGTGCGGCAAGACTTGATGGCCCATCACCGCGAGCACGATGAAGCACGCGAGGAACAGAACGAGATATCCGGGGCTCGGCAGGTGGTGCCGCGCGGCGAAGAGCACCGAAACCAGCGCCACGAAGGGGAGAGTAAAGAAGAAGAACGTTCGTCGGTTGATGACCGCGGCACGACGAATATTGTCGCGTTCGTGCGGGGCCACGTGCTCCGCGCGGCGTAGCGCGAAGAGACCTCGCCGCGGGAGCACGCCCGTCGACTCCCAATAACCAAGGAGCGTATCTCCCACGAGCTGGCCACGATGGTGCACGATAGCCCCGTTTTCGTACCTCTTCGTGAAGACGATCCGGGCGTTTTTCCAACGCACCACGGAGAGCGTGGCGGTGCCGTGGCGGTCGGCGGAGCTACCCTCGGAGCCCCGAAACTCGGCTTCGCAACTGGACACGATGACGGGCCCGAGCACTGCGTGCCCGAACGCCCCGATCCATTCCCCGTCGAGGGCAGGATTCTCGGGGCGGGTCGTCGCGGACTCCGCGATCGTGAAGGGCAATCCGAGCACCGCCACGAGCTCCGCGTGGAGAGCTGGCACGCTCGGCTTCGAGGGACCCTTCATTCGGCGAGACTAGCAGGATGTCGCCCGGCCGGTGTTGCTTGCCATGGCGACCGCAGCCGTGGAAGCGGTCGCGAGCACCGAACACTTGCGGGCGCGGCGCAGGTTCGTCACGCTGCACGGCATGGACCTCGCGCCCGAGACATCCGATGTCACGACGGCCGCGATCGAGGTGGAGCCGCGGAGGCGGCCCGCTGGCGTCACCGCGACCGACATCCTCCCGCGTCTCCGCGCCGAGCCGCACGGCCCCCTACGTCGCCTCGCCGCGATTTTTGCCCACTATCGGCCTAGCGAAGAGGCGCCCGCGAGCGCGACGCCCACGCTCTATCGTGTCCCACATCCGCGGCTGCGTGGAGAGCTCGCCCTCCCAGAGGTGACGCAGCAGGCTTTGGCGCTCGGATTCAGGTACCTCGGGACCTACGAGCTCGCCGGGCTCTTCGGGTTCCTCCCCCGCGAAGCGTGGGTTTCGGCCGATGGACGAACGCGCCTCTCCGCCCGCCGCGCGATCGCCGCGGGGGTCGAAGGGACGATGGCGGCCTACATCTTGACCACCATCTTCGACGATGGGACCGGAATCGAGACGTGGGCGGTCACGCCACCGCCCGTCGCGCCGTCGATGCGCGCGATCGGCATCGGCGGCACGGGAATTCTCGACAGGGATCTCGCCGCGCACGACGACGCGGTAGACCTCTATGCCGCCTCTCACCCCGAAGTGCGCGTGCTGTTTTGCGACTCACTGGAAGAGAGCGTCGAGATGTCGCGATACTTCGACCACTACCTCTCTGCCGACGAGACGATTCGCCTCGTCGTAGCGACCCGCGCGATGGCCTATGGCGGAGTCGTCGCGGCCATAGTCGCGCTCGTGTGCATGCTGCGCTGATCCGGAGCGGCAACGCCAATTCGGGCGGGCGGGCGCGAACCGAGAATCCAAGGCATACCTCTTGCGACCCCGAGAACGTATGAGCTTCCAACGGCGAACGTTCCAAGCGCGATTCGACCACCACCGCGGCAGCGCTCTCGGGCGCGGCTCGTTCGTATGTTGAGCAGAACCGCGCCGATCGCGGCGCTCGTCTCGTGCGTAGGGCTCTTCGCGTTCGCGATTTGGGCCTGCGGTCCTGTCACCCTCCCGCCGAGCGCAGACTCCGGTGTCCCGCCTGCGCAAGACGCCCGCTTCGAGCCGATCGGGCCCGGTCGCGATGCGGCGGCGCTACCGTGCCGAAGCATCGGAGAACCGTGCTTTTCCAATACCGAGTGCTGCACGTCGATCTGCACTTCGCGCGTCGTGGTGGAGGCCGGCGGACCAGAGCCGACGCGCTGCTCGGCGTCGTTCTGAGCGCACCTTTCGTCTCCGGTGCATCGCGAGACGTTCTGCCCCACCGTGGCGGGCAAGAACCCCGGCGGGCGCTACACCCTTCGTTCGACCGCTTTCCCCGCGCCGAAATTCCAGGAGATTGAGCGGTCGACGTTGTTGGAACGATCCACGCAAGGGGCGAGAACGCGGGCGAGCGTCGCCCGAAAGGAGCACCATGACCTCTCGCACCTCCAAGCTCGCTGTCCTCGCCCTCGCCTTCCCGCTCTTCGCCGCCGCGGCTTGCGACCCCAAGGTAGAGCCCCCTCCGATGGTGCCGGAGGGAACCGGCAAAGCAAGCTCGAGCGCGGTGCAGCCCGAGGTCGCCCCCGTCGAGACATCACCGAGCGACACTACCGCAAAACCAGCGGACCCTGCGCCGAAGGACCCACGCAGCAAGGACTCGAAGTAGCGCGCCGCGACGATGTCGACGCTCCGACGTTCGGCACGCCCGAGCTCACCGCGACGAAAGCGAAGCTACACGCTGATTGCCACTTTGACCTTCTCGGCCATCGCGTTTACGGCCGGCGTATTCGCCTGTCGCAAGACCGCATCGAACACGAACGCGCGGCCAACTGCGAGCGCAGCAGAAGATGCGGCCGCCCTCCCCGACCCACGATTTTGCGGCAAAGGGCTCTCCCCGATCGCGGGCGGGGGCTGCTTCTCTGCCCCGCCGGGCACGAGCGACTTCCCGCTCGTGGTGTATCTTCATGGGCTCCACGACGACACGACGCTCGGAGAAGAGCTCGCTCGCCAATCGCGACTCGCGGAGATGGGCGCGCGCCACGAGGGTCGCTTCGGAGTGCTCGCGCTCCACGGCAAAAAAGGAGACTGCACGCTCAAGCGAGCGCGAGATCTCTACTGTTGGCCGAGCAACGATTTCACCGCCGCCGAAGCCCCTGCCATCGTCGCGTCGTTCGCGCGCGCGATCGGGGAGGCCGGCGAGCGCGGTGCCCGAGGGCGCCGCTACCTCTTCGGGTTCTCGAATGGCGGCTACTTCGCGGTGCTCATCGCCGAGCGCGCGCTCGCCAAGTTCGACGCCGTCGTGGTCGCGCACGGAGGCCCGATGCCGCCGACCGAACGTCCTTCGCCGGCGCCGCCTCTGCTGCTCCTCACGGCCGACGATGACAGCGCAATCGACGACATGACGCGCCTCTCGCGCGAGCTGCTCGGCGTTCAGTGGAATCACACGCTCCTTTCGCGAGACGGCGTCCACGGCTTACCCGAGACCGACATCGCTACGGCGCTCGACTTCTTCGAAAGCACGGCGAAGCACCGATTGTTTTCACCCCCTCCGTCGTCGCACCCACCACGACCGAAGAGCCGAATCCCGCCCGAAGAGCTCGCGGACGCGGACGCCGACGCGAACGCGACGAAGCCGACGAGCGAGCCACTTCCGCTGGCGGACCCGCCTGCCGTAGACGCGCCTCCCCCCGAGGCCGCCGGCTCTCGAGATCCATGATGCTCAGCCTCGCGTCGCTCCGGAGGCGCGAGCCTCCCTTCGTCTAACGAAAGGGCGAAG
The DNA here is from genome assembly GCA_013297655.1 of Myxococcales bacterium. Lineage (GTDB taxonomy): Bacteria > Myxococcota_A > Polyangia > Polyangiales > Polyangiaceae > JAAFHV01. Next base: position 22,946 of record JAAFHV010000003.1, read on the forward strand.
GTCGTACGGCGCGGTCGTGGCTGGAAAAGGTCCAACCCGACGCGACCCCGGTCGAGCACGCTGACACGGCACGATTGCTGCTCCTCGTAGGCTATGGCCGTCTCCGATCCGCTCGTGGTGAAAGAGTCATTCCTCTCCGCAGAGGCGCGCGCCGACGGCGCCAAGGCAATCCCCGCTCGGGCGACGACGGGAGCGCGGCACGACGGCCCCACGCCGAGACAACGCTGGAGGAAGCGCGGGCTCGTGGCGCTGGCGGTCGTGCTCGGCCCCTATGTCGCCTACGTGGTCTTACTCAACCTCGCGTTCGCGACGGGCCTCTTCACTTGGCTCGTGAACAAGGGCACGCCGGATTTTCGCATGGAAATCGGCAGCGCGTGGACGCTCGTCCCGGGCCGCGTGCACGTCAAGGACTGCACCCTGCGGGTGGAAGACAGCAATCTTCAGGTGTTCTTCGTGTTGCCCGAATCCGTAGTAGACGTCGACGTCCTCGCGTTCTTCGATCGGACCGTGCACTTCGAGAGGGCCAAGGCGCGCGACGTACGCTTCTGGTTCCGCCAAAAAGTCGAGGGCACCGCCGACCCTAAGCTCGCGGAGCGAGTCGCGCTCTACCCTCGAATTCCAGGCTTCGAGGCGATACCTCTCAAGGCCCCCGGGCCGAAGCCACCCAAGACCCCCGAAGACATCGCGAAGCTCTGGAGCATCCAGCTCGACGACACCGAAGGCACGTTGAGCGACCTTTGGCTCGAGGAGTACCGATTCAAAGGAAGCGGGTACATCCGAGGTGCCTTCCGCCTCGACCCTCTCCGGAAGCTCGACCTCCGAGCGACGCGTCTCGAGCTTCGAGACGGTGTCGTGACCGTGGGGGAGCACGTCGCCGCGAAGGACGTGCTCGCTTCGATTCGACTCGCGATTCCGAACCTCGACGTCAGCGCACTCGAGGCGCCGACCCTCCTCCGAACCCTCGACGCGAAGATCGACCTCGGGGCGACGCTCGTCGCGGCTCCCATTCGACTCTACTCCGACGAAGCGCTCTCGCTCGGCGACCAGGGCGGCCGCATCGCGATGACGATCGGGCTCCAAAAGGGAGTGCTGGAGAGCGGAAGTCGGCTATCGCTCGACCTCGATTTTTCCGCGAGGAAGGCGCCGGTCACGCTCCACGGCGGGGTCATCGTCGAGGCAAAAGTGGGGGAGGTCGGGCGCGTCGACGTGATCGCCCGCATTCCGTCCGCGACCGCGCTCGTGGGCGACGACGCCGGGAAGACCGCGTTCGCTGCCCGTAACGTGGAGGCGTTTGCCACCCTCGCGCTTCCCTCCGTCGACTCCCCCTCGTTCGAGGGAGGCACCGTTACCGTGGGTTCGCTCGATGCGCCAGACCTCCGCTTCCTGACGCCGCTCCTCGGTCCCGGTGTGGCGCGCGCAGGCCGATTTCACGCGAGCTTCAATGGAAAAGTGGACTCGAGCTTCGTAGCGCGCGGCTCGGTCATGGCGACGGCGACAGGAGTCGATCTCGCCTTCGAAGGGGCACGGGTGAAGGCGACGGTGAAGGTCGCTGGCGCCTATACGAGCGCTCCCAAGCTCGAAGGCGGCCGCATCACCGACGCGAAGATCGAAGCCCCGACGGTCTCGCTCGAGATCCCCCGCGCACCGGAGCGCGCCGCCTCGATCACCGGCGTCGCACAAGAGGTCTCCTGGGTCGGACTCGTACCGAAATCCTTCTCCGCGCGCGCGCTCGTGAACGGGTCGGACTCTCGGATATTGACGGTCCCCGTGATGCGTGACGAAGGCGTAGAGGCGATGGCTGCGCGTAGCCTCGTCGGAAGTGGTCCGTTCCGCGCTGGTGGGTCCATTCATGTAGCAGGAGGCGTCGTTCGCGCACGCATCGGCCAGGCCGTCGCGGGGAAGGTGCTCGTCACCGGAGGGCTGGTTCAGAAGCCGACAGGGCTCGACGCGGCCTTCCTCGTGCGCGCCCTCGGGTTGAACGTTGGACTCGGCATTACGAAAGGCGAAGTGAGCGTAAAACCCTTGAAGAGCCCCGAGTGGCTAGACGGCGAGCTCAAGAGGCTCGGGCTCCTCTCGGCCGCAGAGGGGAGCTCACAAAAGGTGGCTCCGGAGAAGTAACCGTCTCGCCCTCGCCAACCGGGCCCGCGTCGACGCGCTCGCGATCCTGGCCAACGGGAGCGCGTCGATGGCATCGCGAACCGTTCGCGCCAACCAGGAGAGCGAAGCTCGCACGGAGGGCACGAGCGATGGTCCCTGAGGAGAGTGCGCAGGACCGAGCGACGCCACGAACGGCCGTATCCGGCTGCGGCGTGCCCCCGCGAGATACACGAACAACGAAAGCCCCATCGCCCGACTCGAGGTGGGGATGGGGCATTTGCGAAACGACGTAGGTGCCTGCGCGTTCTTTTGTCAGTCGCGAAGGTCGAGCTTACGGTGACCGTTTTGGCTCGGGGAAGGCTCGGAGATGGCCTCGCCGGTGACGAGCGCTTTGGCAGCCTCGAACATGTAACGAATGCCCTTGATACCGCTCGAATCCCAAACCTCCGCTGTCTCGGGGTAAAACGCGAGGAGCGTGACGTTGGGGTCGGCAGGGCCATCTGGAAACCACACATCGAAGCTCTTTTTCCAAAGCTTGGCGATCTTGTCGGGGTCGCGCACGACGTCGACGCTGCCCGCGACGGAGATGAAGCGACTCGTCGCCTGGCCGATGACGTGAGCCCCGTGCTCCGAACGAACCTCCGCGACCTTCGTCGAGTCGACGTGGGTAACGAACCAGACCGTCATCATCGGCGACTCTTCGTCGAAGTGCGCGACCGCCATCGGCCGGGCGTGGAGCTCGTGGCTTCCATCCTTACCGAACGTCACCAACATGACGTTCGAGAAGTGCGATAGCTGCTCACGGAGGAACTGCCGCGACTCGAGGAGCTCGCCCACCGTTTGCGGGTGGTTTGGGTTTACCGTCTCGGTAGTTTGGCGCTGAGAGAGAGGTACGGTGCTCATGAGGAAACCCTCTTCAAGGACCGTGCCGCAGAGACTACGAGGCTAGTGGCGTGTCGGCAGGCTCCGTCCGGTGCAAAAGGCTACATTCGTGCGTCAGCGCTCAGGCGAGGCGACGGCGTGCCGCCCCCGCGAATCGCACGAACAGGCTGCGCGGCTCACGGCTCCCTTGCGGATCGCGGCGCCACCGTGTGAGGGCGTCGAAGGCGTACCGTGTCGGCCTCCGCCTTAGGCGAGAGCTCGGCGACGATGCGAGCCCACGTACTCGGGTGAAGGCATCGCCGCGGCAACACGCTGCCGATGGACGTCTGAGTCCCGGTCGCTTTCACCACGCCGAGGTCGAGCCTCGTCAGGTCGAGATACTCCTCGCCTTCGTCGAGAGCAGCCTCGGCCTCGACCTTCCGAATCGATGCGAGCTCCGCCGCGGAGAGAAGCTCGAGCGCGCGCTGCCGAGTGAGCTGCGTCACGAATGCTCCGTCGTTCATTTTAGTCACCTCCTGCAATCGTAACGAGTCCGTCTTACCGAAGCACGAGTCGTGCCTATACCGACTCGCAAGAGGGAAAGCACGCGACACGCCCCAGCGCGAGCCACGTAAGGGCTCGCCCATCAAAACGATCCCTTGGTCGGCCCCGAGGCGTCGTGACCGCGCGTAGCAGCCCGGATGCCCGCTCGCCGACCCTGGTCGAGCTCACGCAGAGGCGCGCACGGCACGGGCAGACGACCTCGCCGCGCGGGAATCGTGGAGCCTCGTCGCACGAGTGTGGCGCGCGAAGATTCGGTGCACACGGAGCGCGGTCGACGAGCTAGAGACGGGCCTTCCTGCCGACTTCGTGCCGCCGCCGTCGTCGCCAGTGCGAGGTTCGCTGTCGTCCTTCGCGGCAATGCCCACGAGCGCGCCAAAAAAAGCACCGAATGTCGCGCCGATCGCCGCGCCATTCAAAGCGGCGAAGAGCGGACCAATCGTCACGAACGGCTCGAGCCACGGCGACCGCAGGACGCGAAGGCTCGCGAGCACGGCGAGGAGCGAGCTCATCGCGGCGCCGATCGACGCCCCGACGATTGCACCCCTGTTCGATGTCGGCGCATCACGACGCGCGGCTTCCGTCCGTCGCGCCAGCGTCGCGAACGCGAGAACGCGTGGATCGAGGCGCAGACGCTTCCCCGCTGGACGGTCGTTCGTTTCGCTCGAGCTTTGGCGCACGGAGTTCTCCTTCGTCTACGAGCAGGGTGCTCCGGGCAGTACGTAAGCAACGTGTGCGCCGCGTGTGCACGGCGACACGAGAGAGTCGAACCGGTAGGCCTATTTTGGCGTAGCAGGCGCGACGGTCGGTGCGGATAGCCCCTGCATCGAGTATCGCTTTAGCTTCCGATACAGCGTCGCCGATCCGATCTTCAGTTGAATCGCGGTGTGGGTCTGATTGCCGCCGTTGGCGTCCAATGCGGCGAGGATGTACTCCTTCTCGATTTCCTCGAGCGGCCGCACCGCACCTTGGCTGACGGCCGCCTTCGGGACCGCCTCGCGCACCTCTTCGGGGAGATCGTCGAGCTCGACGCGAGCACCTCTCGCGAGCGCCGCCGCCCGCTCCATCGCGTTCTCGAGCTCGCGAACGTTACCGGGCCAACCGTAGCGGAGGAGCTGGTCGGCTGCGCGCGGCGCGATACCGGCGATCTTTCGCTTCATCCGGAGCGCGGCCTCGGAGAGGAGAACGCGCGCGAGCGGAAGCACGTCGTCGCGGCGATCGACGAGGGCGGGCACGTGAAGCTCGACCACTTTGAGCCGATAGTAGAGATCTTGGCGGAACGTGCCCCCGACCACGCCATGCGAGAGGTCGCGGTTGGTCGCGGCGACGATTCTCACGTCGACACGACGGCTCTTGTTCTCTCCTACGCGCCGGACCTCACGTTCCTGGAGCGCGCGAAGCAGCTTTACCTGCATGGTAGGCGAGACCTCACCCACCTCGTCGAGGAGCAACGTGCCGCCGTTCGCGGCCTCGAACAAACCAGGCCGATCCTGGGTCGCTCCGGTGAACGAGCCGCGAGCGTGACCGAAGAGCTCACTCTCGAGGAGCGTCTCCGTGATCGCGCCGCAGTTCACGGCGATGAAGGGTCCTGCCGCGCGGGTAGACTCTTCGTGAACGAGGCGCGCGATCCGTTCCTTGCCTGCGCCGCTCTCCCCAGTGATGAGCACGGTAGAGTCGACCTTGGCGACACGGCACGCGAGATCGACGAGCTGTCGCATGCGAGGCGAGAGCGCGACGATGCCGAGAGGAGGCTCGACCACGCTCGCTCGAACGAGCGCCTTTCGACGCTCGCGCAGCTTACGCTCGGCGACGCGCAGAGTCTCCGTCACCCGTCGGACGGAGACATCGAGACACTCCGCGAGGCGGCCCGACTCGAAGAAGCGGAGCTCCTCCGATTGATCGCCGCCCCATTCTTCGCGCGAACGGCCGAGCAAATGGCAACCGGCGTCCCCCTTTCCGATGCAGCGATCCTCCACCACGTAGATCTCGTGCCCAATCGTTCGGCTGATGTAACCGCTGGTGAGGCCACAAATTGTCCAGCACATCGGGGAGTCCGCGCGCCCGAAGTGGAGGAGATGCTGCTCGGCCTCGTAGGACGCCGCCAGCACGGCCCCCTCCTTCGATAGTGCGTCACTCGCCCCGGACTCGAGGCGAAAGAGGCCCTCGAGCGAGTGGATTCGCGCGCCGGCCCGTCGCCATTCGTCGTCACTGTCCCACTTGAACTCGGTACGCATCGCCTCCGCCATGCGCCAACCGTGCGCGAATCCGAACTGGGTGAGCACGGCGCGCGCGGCCGTCAAGCCGAAGTTCTCGACGAGGTATTTGCGTAGGAGGCCCATCGCGACCGCATCGATCAAGAGCGCGCGTTGGTGATGCAAGTCTTCGGCACGCATGCGCACCTCCATCGAATTGACCGGGACCGGTAGGACCCTACGTCAATACGATGGAACAAAGGGCCGATCGGCGACGAATACTTACGAATCTCGTGGCGGAACGCCAAACCGCGGACCGCGGCGAACCAATTGCGTCGCCTCGGGTCGAGAACGCAAAATGATGGTGCCCTTGCGTCACCGTATCGTCCTCGACGGGAGGAGCGAATCGGCAGCTCAGTCGCCGGTTGAGAGCGCGACATCTCGGTTCTCGACGAACGGCGGCGCGTCAGGGGCGCCCCAGGTCCAGCCGCGGATCTCCGGCATGTCCTCACCCCACTGCTCGATATAGCGCTTGTGCGCGATCAACTTAGAAGCGAGGTCGGCGGAGAGCTCGGCACCTCGCGCCCCGGTCGCCGGGAGGCGAGCAACCGCGTTCATCACGAGGTGAAAACGATCGAGCTCGTTCAGCACCGTCATGTCGAACGGCGTCGTAATGGTGCCCTCCTCCTTGTAGCCGTGGACATGAATATTCTTGTGGTTCGTCCTTCGGTAGGTGAGGCGATGAATCAGCGCTGGATACGCGTGGAACGCAAATACGACCGGCTTGTCTTTCGTGAACAGGGCGTCGAACGCCTCGTCGGTGAGCCCATGCGGGTGCTCGTTCGCCGGCTGGAGGCGCATGAGATCGACGACGTTTACGACACGAATCCGTAGGCTCGGGAGTCGCTCACGGAGGATCTTCACCGCCGCGAGCGTCTCGAGCGTGGGCACGTCGCCGCAACACGCCATCACGAGGTCCGGACTCTCGCCGCGATCGTGGCTTGCCCATTCCCATACACCGACACCGGCCGTGCAGTGTGCAACCGCCGCCTCCATCGACAACCATTGCGGCGCTGGGTGTTTGCCGGCAATCACCACGTTGACGTAGTGCCGACTTCGCAGACAGTGGTCCATCACGGAGAGGAGGCAGTTCGCGTCCGGCGGCAAATAGACCCGCACGATCTCCGCCTTCTTGTTCACGACGAGGTCGATGAAGCCGGGGTCCTGGTGCGTGAACCCATTGTGGTCCTGCCGCCAGACGTGGGACGCGAGGAGGTAGTTGAGCGAGGCGATTTCCCTGCGCCAGGGGAGCGCCGCCGTCACCTTGAGCCACTTTGCGTGCTGGTTGAACATCGAGTCGACGATATGAATGAACGCCTCGTAGCTGTTCATTATGCCGTGTCTTCCCGTGAGCAAGTATCCCTCGAGCCAACCTTGGCACTGGTGCTCACTGAGCATCTCCATGACGCGACCGGTCGGCGCGAGGAATTCGTCGTCGGCAGTCGCAGCGCCGACCCATTGGCGGTTCGTGACCTCGAAGAGCGCCCCGAGCCCGTTCGAGAGCGTCTCGTCCGGACCGAATATGCGAAAATTGCGCGCTCCCTCGTTCAGCGTCACCACGTCGCGCAGGAGTCGACCGAGGACCCGTGTATCACCGATACCAGGCGTTCCCGGCGCCGGCACCGGAAAGGCGTAGTCCCGGAACTCCGGCATCTTCAGGTCCACCAACAGCCCTCCGCCGTTGGCATGCGGGTTCGAGCCCATTCGTCGATCCCCGGTCGGCGCGAGGTCGGCGAGCTCGGGGAGCAGCTTGCCTCGCTCGTCGAACAGCTCTCGTGGTCGGTAGCTCTCGAGCCAGCGCTCGATCATCGCGAGGTGCTCGGGGTGCTGCCGCGGGTCGGAGATCGGGACCTGATGAGACCGGAACGTGCCCTCGATTTTTTTGTCGTCCACCATCGCCGGCCCCGTCCACCCCTTTGGCGACCGCAAGACGATCATAGGCCACCGCGGACGCTCGGAGCTCTCGCCGGCTCGGGCTGCGCTCTGCACACGACGGATATGCTCTACCGCGGCATCGAGCGCGTCGGCCATCGCTTCGTGCATGAGCGCGGGGTCGTGACCTTCTACGAAATAGGGTGTCCAGCCGTAGCCACGGAGGAGCTGCTCGAGCTCCTCGTGCGTAATTCGCGCGAGCACCGTGGGGCTCGCTATCTTGTATCCGTTCAGATGGAGGATGGGCAACACGGCCCCATCGGTCGCGGCGTCGAGGAACTTGTTGGAGTGCCACGCCGTGGCGAGTGGCCCCGTCTCTGCCTCACCGTCACCGACGACGCATGCGACGATCAAACTGGGGTTGTCGAACACAGCGCCGAAGGAGTGGCTCAGGGAGTATCCGAGCTCGCCACCCTCGTGAATGGATCCGGGAGTCTCCGGCGAAGCGTGGCTAGGAATTCCGCCCGGAAAAGAGAACCTGCGAAAGAGCGTCCGGAGGCCCGCAACGTCGCGGGTAACCTCGGGGTAAACCTCGCTGTAGGTCCCCTCCAGATACGTATTCGCGACAACGGCAGGACCGCCGTGGCCCGGACCGGACACGTAGATCATGTCGAGGTCGTACTTCTTGATGATCCGGTTGAGGTGGACGTAGACGAAATTCTGTCCCGGCGTCGTGCCCCAGTGCCCGAGCAACATATGCTTCACGTCGTCGAGGACGAGCGGCCTCTCCAAGAGCGGATTGTCGTAGAGGTAGATCTGTCCGACAGATAGGTAGTTCGCGGCGCGCCAGTAGGCATCGAGCTTGCGAAACGCCTCCGGCTCGACCGTCGGCTTCAAGTCACATCTCCGCGGCGACGCGAGGGCGCCTCCTCGAATCTCGAGCGAACGGGGCGAGGGAGCGTCTGGGCGACGTCGGAGCATGAGCGCGGCGCGTTTGAACCGGGGGTCGCTGAAGTCATGCTGCGCTCCCCGTGCACGAACGGAGCCAACGCGCGACCGTCGAAAAAAGAAGAGGCCATCGGCGCTAGTGCATCATAATGATGTGCTCTCCATCGATTCGATGCAGTGCGCGAGGGAGTAGCACCCTGGTCTCGACAAAACCCGCTCGCATCGGGGTAATTGGGCGGCGTCGGCCCGTTCGCAGCTCGGCATGCACCATGCAAAGCGTGCGTGCTCGGCAACCTTTGCAGCCCGCATCGGAGCGATGAGCGAGCCGTCGGCAGGGAACGAACAAATGCTGCGTGAGCTTCTGACGGCGAACCACGAAGAGCTGGTGCGACGCTGCCGCGCCAAAGTGACGGACCGCGCCGCCACCTTCGCCACCGACCATGCCTCCGACTCCGTGGTGCCGATCCTCGTCGGTCAGCTCGTCCGCGCGATTCGGACGGCAGACGTGGAGACGTCGCGGGAAGCCGCAAACCTGCCCGACGCGAGGAGTATGGCGGCGACACACGGGAGCGAGCTCCTCCGAAACGGGTACACGATCGACCAAGTCGTGCACGACTACGGCGACCTCTTTCAGGCCGTGACCGAGCTCGCCCTCGAGACGAACGCCGCCATCACGGTCGCCGAGCTCCACACGTTCAACCGTTGCATCGACGCCGCTACCGCCGACGCGGTGACCGAGTTCGGGCGAGAGCGCGACGTCGCCATTTCGGACACGTTCGCGCGGTCGATGCACGAGCGGATAGGGTCGCTCGCGCACGAGCTCCGAAACGTCCTCAATTCCGCGATGCTGTCCTACGAAACGCTGGAGTCGGGACCGACGCCTCCGAACGGAATCGCCGGCAAGCTGCTCGGCACCAGCCTGAAGCGGATGCGCGACCTCATCACCCGCTCACTCGACGAGGTTCGAGCGACCACGGGATTCCAAGTGCGGCGCGAGCCGGTGTCGATTAGGGACCTCCTCACGGAGTTGCACGTGTCCGCCGACATGGAGGCGCGGTCGAGGCGCGTAACCCTCACGATCGCTCCGATCACCGACCCGCTCGAGGTTCAAGCCGACCGCCTGCTCATCGCCTGCGCGCTATCGAATGTCGTACAAAACGCGCTCAAATTTACGCGCCCCGAAGGCCGCGTCGCCTTGACCGCGCGGGCCGTCGAAGGCCGCGTCCTGGTCGACGTGGAGGACGAGTGCGGCGGCATCCGTGTCGACGACACCGAGGAGCTCTTCAAGCCCTTCGAGCAACGAAACGGTGACCGAACCGGACTCGGGCTCGGGCTCTCGATAAGCAGGCGTGGAGTGGAGGCGAACGGCGGCGAGGTACGCATTCGCAATCTCCCCGGGAAGGGCTGCGTCTTCACGATCGAGCTCCCGACCTGTGCGCCACGCGCGCGCTTGGCGTAGTCCGACCTTCGCCGAGCGCGCCGACGACAGGCGCGACGGCAGGCGGTCGATGGCTACGGGTGCACCGATTCCGGCGTGGATTCGCGCCGCTTCACGACACGCTCGAAGCGTTGCACCGCGAACACGACAGTGTCGATTCCCGTCGCGACGAACACGCTGCATCGTCGTCTCTAGAGCGCCGAACCGCTCAATTCGGCCGGCTTTTCGCCGATTTCCGTCGCCTTGCTTCGTTGCTCCCCTCGGCTAGAGCATAGGACTCGACGTCGCGCCTCGCACGGCTCGCAACTCGGCGAAAATCCTCGGTCATTAAGCGGTCCGGCGCTCTAGCTCAGCCCTCCGTAGAGAGCTGCCGCGCGAGAATGTCGAGGGCACCAATCGAAGTGAACGTACCCACCACCCCGTCGGCCTCGACGACGACCGCCGCGTCCAACCGTTGCGCCGCCATGCGAGCGACGACCGCTCGCACGGGCTCCTCGGGAAACGCGAGCACGAACGACGTCATCACGTCTGCGGCGCTCGCGACCGCCAAGTCGACCCCACGGAGCTCGTGGACGAGGCGAATGGCGCGCTCCGAGAGAATACCGACGAGCTTGCCATTAGCCACGACGGGCAACGTGCTCGCGCCGCTCTCCCTCATGATCCGTCGCGCGGCGGAGAGGGGCTGCTCGCTCCCTACGGAGTGCGGCGCAGGAGTCATCCAGTGCCGCATGGTGCGTTCCGTCGCGCGGCCCTGGCCATCTCCGTGGATGGCGTCACCGGTGTCGATCATGCCTCACCGCTTTGCAACCGGCCGGCCAACACGACCGCCGAGCTCCGCGGGGCCCTCGGCACGCGATACCCGTGGGCGCACCGCGGGAACCTCCGCTCATGGTGTGTACGAAGGCTACGGCGCGACATCGGCGATACCCAACGAAAACCGAGCGAGGCGCACGAGGTCGGCGGCGCGGGTGGCGCCAGCGTCGTTCGCGGCGTCGAGGTCGCCTTCGATTCGGAGGAGGACCACCAGCAAGCTCGGCATGGCGCGAATCACCTGCAACGGGTCTATCGCGTCTCGCTGATCGGCAATATCGATATGAACGAACACACCGTCCGATTCGAGCGCTACGCGGCCGTGGGCGTTCGACTCAATCACGATCGCGTGCGACCGCATCGACTCGCGAAGCATGGGCTGCAGGTCCGCGACCAGGGCGCGAAGAAACTCGCCTTCCGCGCGCTGGCGCACGTCGACGGCGCTCTCGCCCGCCGCCACCCGGCGCGACTCGATCGAGAGCGCGCGCGCCCGCTCGGACATTTCGGCTTCCGTTCGCATGCCGATCCGTTTGCAATCCTCGGTCCACGCACGTTCGAGCGACCGGACGAGCGACGCCCCCCTCCCCGGCGGGGCTTTCGCGCCTCGCATGTGGCGCCGTTGCCCGACCACGCTCCGAGACTCATGCTCATCGCGCGGGGGAGGCGACGAGAGACGTCTTGACCGGTGGCGTGGCGATATCTGCTCTTCTACGCAGCGCCCGATTCGCGGCCTTCACCACGTCGACGACGAACAGGGTAACGAGCACGCCGGCCACGACTACGCCCCAGTCGCGTGGAGAGAGGCTCGACGTGTGAAGAACCGCCCGCAGGGGAGGCACCGTCACCGTGACGATTTGCAGGACCACACAAACGCCAGTCGCCGCCCAAATCCAGACATTGGTGAACAATCCGGAGAGGCAAGAGCGTGTCTGAGATCGAGCGTTGAAGGCGTGAAAGACCTGCGCGAGCGCGAGAGTCATGAACGCGAGCGTGCCGGCGTGACGGTGCCCATCTTCCCCGTCGCCGTACCAGCGCAGCCCCACTCCGAAAGCCGCGAGGGAGACACCGCCCAGGAGCGCTCCTTGCCAGAGAACGAGCCACCCGAACGCGGGAGTCATGAGCGGCTGTGTCGGTGGACGCGGTGGAACCGTCATGATGTCCGGAGCAGACGGCTCGAGCGCGAGCGCCATCGCGGGAAAGATGTCCGTTACCAGGTTGAGCCAGAGGATCTGCAGCACCGCGAGGGGAAGCGGCAACCCGATGACCACGGCGCCGAACACGGTAACGATCTCGCCCAAATTGCTCGAGAAGAGATAGTGAATGAACCGCAGAATATTGTGAACGATGATCCTCCCTTGTTCGATCGCGCCGACGATCGTCGAGAAGTCGTCGTCGGTGATGATCATGGCCGACGCCTCTTTGGCCACCTCCGTCCCGCGAATGCCCATCGCGATGCCGATATCGGCCTTTCGGAGCGCGGGCGCGTCGTTCACGCCGTCGCCCGTCATCGCGACGACTTCGCCGTTTCGTTGGAGCGCATCGACGATGGCGAGCTTGTGCTCGGGCGAGACCCTCGCGAAGACCGCGGCGTCTTTCACCACGCGTTGAAAACCGGCCGCGTCGAGCCCCTCGAGCTCGCGGGCGTGCACCGTACGTAGCGGCCTCCCCTGCCCGTCCGCGTCGAGGCCCAACTGGCGCGCAATCTCGGACGCCGTCGCCTCCTGATCGCCCGTGATCATGATCGCGCGGAGCCCTGCCCCCCGGCAGGACGCGATGGTCGCGCGGGCGTTCTCGCGGAGCGGATCGATCATGCCGACGAGGCCGACGAACACCAGGTCGCGGGAGATATCGGCCTCTTCGTAGCCCGCTGGCAACTCTCGATACGCGAGGGCGAGCACGCGGAGTGCCTCCGACGCGAGAGAGTCGTTCATCGCGTCGACGCCGACGCGAGCCTCGACGCCCGCGACTACGGTTCCATCGTCGGCGACGAAGCTCGTGCTCGCGTCGAGCACGGGCCCGGGCGCTCCCTTCACGTACGCGTAAGTCTTGCCATCCGGCGCCCCGTGCACCGTCGCCATCATCTTCGCAGCGCTGCTGAACGGCACTTCCGCGATACGCGGATACCGCTTCTCCAGCTCCGCGCGCGCGACCCCCGCCTTTTCGGCCGCCACGACCAAAGCAGCCTCGGTCGGGTCGCCGAGCGCCACTGCGTTCGCTGCCGATCGATCGACCCGCGCGTCGTTGCATAGTGCACCTATACGAAGCGCGAGGCCGAGGGGGGTGCCTTCTTGCGCGAGCGCCCCCTCGTCGAGCGCGACGCCGTCGACCTCGAATTGCCCGCCGACGCCATAACCTACCCCGGTTACGGAGATCTGCCTGTTGCCCAGTCGATAGGCGCGCACCGTCATCTCATTTCGCGTCAACGTGCCGGTTTTGTCGGTACAAATGACCGTCGTCGAGCCGAGGGCCTCGACCGCCGGCAACCGACGAACGAGCGCGTGCATGCGCGCCATTCGCTGCATTCCCACGGCGAGCGTCATCGTCGTCACCGCCAAGAGGCCCTCCGGTACCGCAGCGACCGCGAGGGAGATCCCGATCTCGACCATATAGAGAATCTTGTATCCACGGAGCCACCCGACGAGGATGACCATCGCGCAGACCACGACGACGACCACGACGAGCGCGCGTCCGAGCTCGGCGAGCTTCGTCTCGAGCGGCGTCTTACGCTCGCCGGCGCCGGCGACGAGCGCGTCGACCTTCCCCATCTCCGTCGTCGGGCCGGTCGCGGTGACGACGAATCGACCACGGCCGCCCGTGACCGCAGTGCCCATGTGGACCATGCCGAGACGATCGCCGAGCGCAGCGGAGACATCGTCGACCGAGTCGGTGCGCTTCGAGACGGGCACCGATTCACCCGTGAGAGCCGACTCGTCCACGCCCAGTCGCGCGCCGTCGAATAGGCGGCCATCGGCGGGCACACGGTCGCCCTCGCTGATCAGGACGACGTCACCGAGGACGAGCTCCGAGGCTGGAATTTGCCGTTCTTCGCGGTCACGGAGCACCCGCGCGACGGCGACGGTATCCTTCCGCAAACCCTCGAGCGCCTTGGCGGCCTTCCACTCCGTAATGGCGCCGATGGCGGCGTTTATCAGAATGACGACGACGATGGCGCAAGCCTCGACGATGTCACCGAGCGCGACCGCGACGCCCATCGCGACGACGAGCAGGCCGACCATGATGCTCATGAACTGATGAACGACGATCGAGACGAGGCTTCGTCGCTTCGCTTCATGGAGCTCGTTCGCCCCGTAGAGGCCGAGCCTCGTCGCGGCTTCCGCGCTCGTGAGGCCAGCCGTGGTGTCGGTTCGGAGCAGCTTTACCGCATCGGCCACGGAACGCGCATGCCAGCCCGTGAGCGTTGCTACCTCGCTCGCGGGCACGTCGCCGGAGGCGCGTGCTTCGTCGTTTGGGTCTACCGGTGCTCGCGCGGGAAGATTCATAGTCGAGGGCCTCGAGAGAGCGACCGCCGTGCACCCGTCGTGCCATTCACCTACAGCGGTACCGGTCGCGACTGCGAGCAGATATGCCTCATTGGGACATTCCGGCAGCACGAACCGATCGGCGCGGTTTACGTGTGTACCGATGGCGGGTGCCATATTCGCTTTGATTCGGCTCGCCGATGGGCAAAGCTCGGCGATCGCGCGCCAATTTGCGAATTCCCGTGGCCGGCACGGCCGGTGCCGAGCGAACGCTACCGCTGGTGTGCCGACGGTTTCGAAGTCGCGGATCGGCGATCTCAGGCTGAGACGAGGGGCATCGACGGCGCGAAGCGTGACGCCGCGGCGCGTGGTCGGCGGAACAGCGCCACCATTTCGATGGACGACTACGCCATATTGATGGTGCTCGCGCCGACGCGCGAACATCAAAAGCGGCGCCGGGACGCACGCTACCGTCGAACGCACGTGCGGCACGAAAGCTGCGTTGCGTCTCCATATCGGCGGATCCGACGAGCGAGCGACCGCAGGGACGGACGCTATGCAGAACGCTGCTACCGAAAGGAGCCCACGGATGCATTGGAATCGAATCGCGCGCCAGTGGCCGGAGCTCTCCCATGCGGTGAAGGCTCGTTGGCTAAAGTTGAGTGACCGCGACGTCGCCGATATCGGCGGAATGCGCGAGGCGATGATCGTCAAGGTGCACGATCGGTACGGGATCGCGAAGTTCGACGCCGAGAAGCAGGTGAACGCGTGGACCGACACGCTCCTGGCGGCGCTCGACAAGAGGGAAGCCGGCGGGAAGAGCGACGCCCCCGACCTCGTGGTGCACCGCCACCGTCCGTGAAGCCGGCAGCGCCGCGAGCGCACGAGCACGACGAACGGGCGGTCTTTAGGGGACTCATGTTCGCCGCGCGGGGACCGGCCGGCGTTGGCGACGGTCGCGACCGACCTCGAACACGAGAAGGGCAACGAATCATGTTGGGTGCGCTCATCGCATCGAATCGCGACGAAATTCTAAGACGCACGCGGGCAATGGCCGCCGCGCGGTGCCCTCTCCCCCCACATCAAGAAGCGGGTCGTGAGAGCGGGAGCGGCGGGGTTTCGCCCTTTCTGCGGCAGTTGATCGATAGGCTCGACGACACCCGCCCGCCGTCTGGTGACTTGGCTGCCTCCGCCGCCAGCCACGGCAAAGACATGCTCCGCGAAGGTTCGACGATCGCGCAGGTCGTCCAGAGCTACGGGGATGTATGCCAGGTAGTCACCGCCATCGCCATCGAGCGCAAGTTGGCTATCACCACCGAAGACTTCAAGACACTCAATCGATGCCTCGACACGGCGACCGCGGAGGCCGTGAGTGAATACGAGCGCGAGCGCGACAGAACGGCGACCGAGCATGGTACCGAGCGCCTCGGGTTTCTCGCGCACGAGCTTCGGAATAAGCTCAACAGCGCGATGATGGCGTTCGATGCGCTGAGGAGCGGCAGCGTGGGCATCGGCGGGAGCACCGGGGCCGTACTCGGTCGCAGCCTGAACGGAATCCGTTACTTGGTCGATCGTGCGCTGATGGAAGTACGGCTCGAGTCCGGCCTGATCGCCAAGGAGCGTATGTTCCTTTGGAGCTTCGCGGAGGAAATCGAGGTCACGGGAGCGTTCGAGGCGAAACAGAAAGAGGTCCGACTCCTGGTTGCGTGCCCCGACCGCACCGTGGAGATCGAGGTCGACCACCACATTCTCTCCGCCGCGGTGGGAAACCTCTTCCAAAACGCGTGCAAGTTCACGCCAACGGGAGGCCGCGTCACCGTCCGCGCCTATGCCGAGGGCGACCGCGTCTCGATTGAGGTCGAGGACGAATGCGGCGGCTTGCCTCCCGGAGCGCAAGAGTCGCTCTTTCGGCCGTTCGAACAACGAAACGAGGATCGCTCGGGACTGGGATTGGGATTGGCGGTGAGTCGCCTCGGTGTAGAGGCCAACGGCGGCACCATTCACGCCCGCGATCTGCCGGGCAGGGGGTGCGTTTTCACTATCGTCCTCCCGGTCGCCGCCGGGGGTCGCCGGCCTAGTTAGTTTGGCACGAACGACCGTGCTCGCCACGAGACGCCCGCTCGTGCGCTCACGCGGGCAGGTAGTGCGCGAGCATCTCGAGCGCGTCGGCCGTCGTGAAGATGCCGACGACAGCTTTACCGGTCGTGATCACGGCGCAGCTCACCTTCTGGTCCGCCATTCGCGCCACGACGCTACGCACGGAGTCGTTCGGTGAGGTACAATGCACGTGCTCCGTCATCGCGTGAGCCACTATCGTCTTGTCCAAGTCGACGCCGCGAATGGACTGCACGACCGCGATATCTCTATCGGACAGGACGCCGACGAGCTCACCGAGATCGACGACCGGTATATGGTGAATCGAGTACGAGGTCATGAGCCGAAGCGCGCTCGCGAGCGTCGCGCCGCTTCCGATGGAGCGCGGCTCGAGGGTCATCCAATGGCGAATACACCTTTCGTCCCTCCGGGTCCCCCGTTCCGCGTTCGCTCCGGTCGCTCGGTATCTCTCGTTCATGACCCGAAGAGATGCAAAGTCGTATCCACGGGCCGCCGCGCGGCCGGGAGACGGCGGGAAACGAGTCGTCGACCCCGGCACGTCGAACGCTGCGCTCTTCTCTACCTTGGCGACCCGTGTCGCGACGCGCTCCGCAGGTCCATCCTCGCAGTCCTCGTCCTTCACGACGTGACCGCCGCGGGCGGACGGACGGACGGAACGGACTTTGCTCACAGACCGCCCATGAACCGAATCCTCACCTGCCTCGATTCGTCTCCCCGCGCCGTGAACGTGCTCGCCACCGCTGTCGCGCTCGCGAAAAAGACGGGGGCCAAGCTGGTCCTGTTTCGCAGCGTCGGGCTCGATCCGGAGCTTCGGTACGAGATCATGGGTATCACTCCGAACGAGGCGCTCGATCGTGTCATGGCCCACACCAAGAGCGACCTCGACGCCATCGCTGCCACGGTCCCGCCAGAGGTGCTCGATCGCGCTGTCGCTCACGTTGGCACTCCGTGGGACGCGATATGCCGCGAGGCGCGCAAGCTCGACTGCGACCTCATCGTGATTGGCTCGCACGGATACGCGGGGATCGACCGGCTGCTCGGCACCACCGCAGGAAAGGTGGTCAATCACGCCGATTGCTCGGTCCTCGTCGTGAGGTGACCCGCGGCGTGCAAGCTTTGCGCGCCCGCGCCTCGATTGCGCACGGCCCAAATCACCCTACCGAACGTGGAGGTTGATGCCCGCGCGCCTCGCGAGAGCTTCCTCGAGCATCTCGTGGAGCGCCCCCTCCACCTCACGCCGCATGCTCGTACACGCCACCTCGTCCACTGACGAGGCGCGCGCGTAGCGTGGGGCGATCGGCGAGCCGATCCGGAACTGAAGCGGCACCAGGTGGGGAACTGGAAAAAGGCGAGGGATCGGGATGCTCTTGCGATGAAGGAGTCGCTCGCCGCGAGCAAACGCGTTCCCGACGAGGTCGAACCAATCGTCTGCCCCCACCGAGGCGAGGGGCACCATCGGCGCCTGATTTCGAATCGCGGCGCGGATGAAGCCGTAGCGGTCTCCCCAGAGGAGGCGATACCGAAGCTCGCGCGGCTTTACGGCTTCCCGTAGGCCGCCGGGAAGTACGAGCACGGTCTCGTCGCGCTCGAGGAGGTGGTCGACGTTCTCCGGGGTTCCGTCGACCAAGCCCACCGCCGCGGCGAGCCTCCGCAAGAAGGGAATCTCCCACCACAGGTGCTCACCCAAGACCCACACCCGGCGCCCGAGTCGGCGGTAGATCGCGGCCATCGGAAAGATCACGTCCCACCCGAACGCGTGATTCGCGACGAGTAAAGTGCGCCCCTCGGGGAGGCAATCGAGGCCGTCGACCTTCACCTCCAGCCGCGCGGAGATGCGCTCGACGAGGGAGAACAGGCGAGTCGATGTCTCGTCGGAGAACGAGCTGAATGCATCCCGGCTCCCCGGGTCGAATCCATCGATGGTCACGACCTTCGTAATGCACGAACGAGGCCCACATACGGCCGACGTGAGGCAATGGGCCGGGCCCCGGCGGCGCCGAGCTCGCAGCGACGCAGGGACTGGCTCTTCGAGCCCCGCGCGGCGCTATCGCCTCCGCGGAGTGCATCGGCGACACAGTGAGGCTCGAAGGAGCGCGACCGAGCGGCGCGCACGACGTCCGAACACATCGAATGCTGCATATTCCGTCGGGGCATGCGTTCTGCAATACGGCCCTCGCCGTCGGGTGAAGCAGCTCGCACATTCGCAGACGTTCGCCGGCCATCTCGCTCTCCGCAGGAGGCCTCGTGACCGTCGCCCACGTCAATCGTATCGCCACTGTCGTACCACCCCACGAGATACACGGGGCGTTCGTCTCCTTCGCGAAGACGCACCTCGCGGACGAACGCAAGCGCGCCCTCTTCTCGCGAATGGCGGCGAAAGCGGGTATCGAGCGCCGCTACTCCGTGCTGTCTCCGTCGCCGAGCACGGGCTCCGACTGTGTCGACGGCGAGGGCCTCTATCGGCGCGGGGCATTTCCTTCCACCGGCGAGCGAATGCGCGTTTTCGAGCGCCACGCCGCCGATCTCGCGGAGAGGGCAGTCGCGAAGCTCGACCTCGGTTATGCGGCGCTCGGGCGCATCACCCACGTGGTGGTCACGAGCTGCACGGGGCTCTACGCCCCCGGGATCGACTCGGAGCTCGCCAAGCGCCTCTCCCTCTCGCCCTCCGTCGAACGCACCATGATCGCGTTCATGGGCTGTTACGCGGCCGTGAATGCGCTCAAGCTCGCTCGCCACGTAGTGCGCTCCGAGCCGCAAGCGCGCGTGCTCGTCGTGAACCTGGAGCTTTGCACTCTCCATTTGCAAGAGACGAACGACCTCGAACAGGTGCTCTCGTTCCTCCTCTTCGCCGACGGATGTGCGGCGAGCATCGTCAGCGCCGACCCGGAAGGGATCGCCCTCGACCGGTTTCACGCCCTCACCGTGCCCGACACCGCCGACCTCATCACGTGGCACATACGGGACCAAGGTTTCGACATGCACCTCGGCGGGCGAGTGCCGGCCGCGATTGCTCGTGGGTTGTCGGAGGCGTCCTCGACGATCACCAACGGCGCGCCGGTCGGGTCCATCGAGAGGTGGGCGGTGCACCCCGGGGGGCGGTCCGTCCTCGACGCGGTCGCACACGGACTAGGGCTCGAGGGGGCGTCGCTCGTGGAGTCTCGCTCCGTCCTCGCGAAGTTCGGCAACATGTCCTCTGCGACGATCATGTTCGTTCTCGAAGAGATCCTCCGCGCGGCGGCGCCCGGCGAGCGAGGTTGCGGAATGTCGTTCGGGCCCGGGCTTACCGCCGAGACGTTCCTCTTCCACAAGGCCTGAAATGAACCCACCGAGCTCGCGCCTTCGCGGAAGTGCCCGCCCGTGACCACCCTCGTCGTTGGGGGAGGTCCCGCTGGCGCAGCCTTCGCGATTCGGTTGGCGCGCGCGGGGCGACGCGTCGAGCTGTTCGAGCGCGAATCGGAGGCAACGCACAAGATGTGCGGCGAGTTCTTGTCCCACGAAGCGATGGGATATCTCGCGAAGATTGGAGTCGATCTCCCGGCAGCAGGGGCGACTCCGATCGTGTCGCTACGCCTCGCGACCCCCGCTGGCACGACGACCGTGCCGCTGCCGTTCTTGGCATCGAGCCTGTCGCGCTTTGCGATGGACGAGCTGCTCCTCCTCGCGGCGGAGCGCGAAGGGGTAACCGTGCGGCGCGGGGCGAGGGTACGGGAGGCGTCGACCTCGGTCTCACGCGGCGCGCGAATTCGCCTCGAGGGGGGAACGGAACACGAGGGAGACGCGCTCGTCCTCGCGACAGGCAAACACGACCTTCGTGGGCACTCGCGACCAGCGGGCATGCAAAACGACCTCGTCGCGTTCAAGATGCATTATCGGCTCTCTGCGGAGCAGGCTCGCATCCTCGAGGGTCACGTCGAGCTCGCGACGTTCGTCGGAGGGTACGCGGGCCTCCAATCTATCGAGGGCGGGTTCGCGAACCTCTGTCTCCTCGTCGAGAAGCAACGTCTCCGCGGCGTCGGCGGCGGGTGGGATGGTCTGATCCCGGCGTTAATCGCGGAGTCGGCTCATCTGCGCGCCCGCCTCGGTGGAGCCCTCCCTCGGTGGGAGCGGCCGTTGGGGCTCTCTCGCATTCCATACGGTTTCGTACGACGTACGAGCTCCACGGGCGCGTGGCACCTCGGAGACCAAGCCGCGGTCATTCCGTCGTTCGCAGGAGATGGAATGGCGATGGCGCTCCACAGCGCGGAGGTCGCCGCGAACACTTTTTTGCAGGGCGGGGGCGCGACCCGCTACACGGCATTGTTCGCGCGCGACGTGCGCGCGCAGGTCGTCGTCGGTACCGGCCTCTCCAAGGTAGCCGTTACGGGGGTGGGCCAGCGGTTAATCGGGGCGTGCGCGGCGCTCTTTCCGTTCGTCGTGTCGACGACCGCGTCGCTCACCCGTCTTTCGCACGCGTCGCTCCGACGCGCGGCGACGGGCGCATCGTGACCGTCTCGGTGCGGGATACCGAAGAGCACCTGACGTTCGGACGGCGTATCGCGGTACGAATCGCGGAGTCGCTACGATCCGCTGCCGGTGCCTTCGACCCGGACCGACTCGACCGCCGTGACGCAGCGCTCGTGGCGCGCCTCGAGGCGATCTCCGGGTTCCTGAACGAGCACTATCTCGGGCTGCAGACAGAAGGGTTCGACGAGCTGCCCGAGGGGCCGGCGCTCTACGTGGGCAATCACAACGGGGGAATCGCGGGGCCCGATCTTTGTTGCACTCTGGGTACGCTGTGGCGCGCTCGCGGGCCGGAGGCGCCGCTCTACGCCCTCGCCCACGATTTCGTGATGCGCCAGATCTCGCCCGTCGGCGCCCTCCTCCAGCGCCTCGGCGGGCTTCGGGCGACGCCGGAGGTCGCGCTCCGTGCGCTCGCTGCAGGGGCGCAAGTTCTCGTGTATCCCGGCGGCGATCTCGACGCCTATCGCCATGCTCGGCGCTCCGACACGATCGTGCTCGGACCGAGGACCGGCTTCGTGCGGGTGGCGCAGGAGGCGGGAGTGCCCATCGTGCCCATCGTGGCCCAAGGCGCCCACCGAAGCGCGTACATATTTTCCGAGGGCGAGCGAATCGCTCAGCTCCTCAGTCTCAAACGATGGGCGCGCCTCGAGCGTTTTCCGCTCGCCTTCGCGTTGCCTTGGGGCGTCGCGGTCGGTCCGTGGCTCCCCTATTTTCCCCTGCCGTTTCCCGTTCGCCTGCGCGCACTTTCGCCGATCGAAGCGCCGCGTTCGATCGCGCCGGAGGTGATTCGCGAGGAGGTGCGACGCACGATGCAGCACCACCTCGACGAGCTCGTCGAAGCCTCGAGGCGCAGGCCAAAACCGTGACACGGCCCGACTCTGGATTCGTCCCCCTCGCGGACGGTGGGCGCCTCGCCTATCGCATCGACGGCCCCGCGGGCGGTTTCCCGGTACTCCTCGTTCGCCCGCTCGGCGGCTCGATGCGCCTCTGGGGTACGTTTCGAGACAACCTCGCGTCGCGGCATCGCGTGGTGTCGTACGACCACCGCGGGAGCGGCTATTCGAGCCGTGCGCCGGCCCTTCGGTCGACGGAGGCGCTCGCGCGCGACGCAAGCTCGGTGCTCGACTACTTTGGTATCGAGCGTGCCCATGTATTCGGGATATCTCTCGGAGGTATGGTCGCTACCTGGCTCGCGGCGCATCAGCCGGCCAAAGTCGACCGCTTGTGCCTTGCCTCTGCTCCCGTGCGAGGATTGGACCTCAGTGGGGGCGGGATCCAGAGGGAGCTCGCCCTCGCGGCATGTTTTTTACTTCGCAGTGGCGAGGTGGAGGCGGCGCTCGTACGGCGGGTGCTCTCGCGTCGCTTTCGCAGCTCGAACCCGCGTGAAGTGGAGCGCATCGTCCGCGTCGTAAAGACAGAGCCGATCGCCACGACACGCCGAGTGCTCCTCGCGCGCGCGAGCGCGGGTATCTTCCACGACGCGAGCGACGCCGCGCGGTCCATCCCCTGCCCTACGCTCGTTCTCCGCGGCGGCGACGACATCTTGCTCGGCCCGCGAGACGCGCTGGATCTGGCAGGGGCGATTCCCCGTGCGACGCTCGAGACCATCTCCGCGGTCGGCCATGATCCGACCCTCGAGGCTCCAGAACAGACCGCCGCGCGAGTAGCCAGGTTCTTCACACCGAACCGCTGAAGAGCTCGGTCGCGGAGTACGGCGACGCGCGGTTCGACCAAGGAGACGCACGCAAGTACGTAAACCCGGGCGCGACACGTCCGGTCGTGATGGTCGATCCCGCCCGCACCGCCGGCGACATCCGCGCGATCGCGGCGAGCTCTTCTTCGGCATACATCTTCCGGAGCGAGACGAAGGTGTCGTGGGTAGCCGCCCACGAGCCGGTGTCGAGCGAGGCCACGAGAGCGAGGAGCGCAGCTCCCACGATCGTGCGCTCGCCATCGACGAGCCACACCGCGCGGCCTGCGATCCGCGAAGCTTCGCCGATGACGCGGGCGACCATTCCGGGTGAAAAGTGGTGAATGCTCTGGGTGCACATGACCACGTCGTAGGCGCCCGGCGCGATACTCCCGAGCGCCGTCGCGTCCTGTTGCTCGAAGCGAACGTCGAGGCCACGTCGTCCGGCTTCTGCTCTTCCGAGCGCGAGATACTCCTCGAAGATATCTGTCGCAGTGACCTCGACGTCGGGCCCGAAGCGCGCCTTGAGTGCGAGCGCAAAGCCTCCGTGGCCGGTCGCGAGGTCGAGGACGCGAGTGGGGTGTTGGCGGCGCGCGAGGTCGGGCATCATGAGGTTGGCCCAAAGCTCGTAGCTACCGAGGCCATCGTTCAAGAAGGCGAGGCAGTCCAT
Organism: Myxococcales bacterium; assembly: GCA_013297655.1. Classification (GTDB taxonomy): domain Bacteria; phylum Myxococcota_A; class Polyangia; order Polyangiales; family Polyangiaceae; genus JAAFHV01. Next base: position 46,239 of record JAAFHV010000003.1, read on the forward strand.
CACCGCCCGCCGATCCTCCGGAGCGCACGAGGGATCGTCGCAATACTCCGAGCCTCGCGCGAGCGTGAGGCGATCGACGGCGGCGAGGAGCCGCGCGAGTGGATGTCCGAGGTCCAAGCTTCGGAGCGCCTCGACGACATCGCCGACCTCCTCGTCGAAGGCGCGAATGGCCGCGGGGTCGGCGGCGAGCACGCCACCCGTGAGCGCGACTGCACGGGGGAGCGCGACCTTGAGCTGACGTTCACTCTCTTCGGTTCGCAGGCGAGCGAGCAATGGCCCGAGCACGACGAACGACGGCAACCGCGTCGCGAGCCCGAGGACGCGGCGAAGGAGGGAGTCGAGCGACGACAGCTTGCGCGGCCTCGAAGAAGCGGCCCGAAGCGTCATGGGAGTCACCAGAGTGCGCGGTGTGCGCGCCGGCTCGCTGCATGCGTGCATCATGCGCGACGCCTAGCAACCTCCACGCCACGCGCGAACGGGCGCGGGCGGCAGAATCGCTCTGCACTTCGCGATCCAAGGACTCGTCGGGGCCGACGCTTCCGCCTCAATCCGCACTACCGCCGCAACGTCGCAACGTCGCCGCGCGACAGAAGCACGGCAAGAGCGGGGCTCACGGCCTCGGGAGCGGCGCGCACCGACACATGCCTCGGACAGCTTCGCTCGAAACCGAGCGCGAACCACGGCCCAATTTTGGACGATTCGGCCGCTGCGGCCCCGCGCTTTCGCAAGAATGCGTACACCCCCGTTCGCCATAACGCGCCGCAAACGTGGGGATTGGTGCCGCGGCTTTGGGATAGCTGCACGCGCCTCGTTGCTTTCACGCGCGGACAGGCGCAGTGTCCTCCCATGGGTCGGGGATCTCGTTGAAAACACCCGGCGCCGATCACGTCGCGAGGGCGAGGGCCTTGCTCGCGCGCGAGGGAGCCGAGCTCCGGGAGGGCGAGCTAAAGGCGACCGCCGCATCTTGTGTGTACGACAAGCTCTACTCCCACTTGGCGCCGCTCGTCGGTGACGCCGGGACGCAGCTCCTCTTCATGCGGAGCGCGAAGCTCACCAAGGGCGAGCTCGCGATATTCGCGGCGCAGTCGATCCTCGAGGGAACGACCAAGCTGCGCGAGCGGCTCGCGGCACACGAAACGCCGCTCGAGACCGAAACCGCCGCGTTGTTCTTCGGCACCTTCTTTACCCTCATCACGACCCTCATCGGCGAGCGCCTGACGGCCCAGGTGCTCCGACGAGCGTGGCCAAACTCTACGATTCCGCACGTGGGAGACGAAAACAATGAGTGACAGGGTGCCGATTCCGAAGCTTCGTTCCGGCGTCTCGGGTCTCGACGAGGTCTTGGGAGGCGGAATTCCCGAGCTATCGTTCAACCTCATCGCGGGTGGCCCTGGCGCGGGCAAGACTACGATGGCGCACCAAATCATGTTCGCGAACGCGAGCGCGGAGCGAAACGCCGTCTACTTCAGCATCATCGGTGAACCGCCGATAAAGATGCTCCGCTATCAGCAGCAGTACGATTTTTTCGACGCCGCAAAAGTGGGAGACGGTACGGTTCGCTTCGTTCACCTCGGCCAGCGGTCGATCGAAGGCGGTCTCGAGGCCGTACTCGACGGTATCGTTCAGGAGCTCGACCGAACGAATCCCGGCATCGTCGTGGTCGATTCCTTTCGCGCTATCGTGCGCGACTCGCTCGAAGCCGGGTCCGGCAGCGAGCGACAGCTCTCCAATTTCATGCAGCGCCTCGCGCTCGTGCTGACCGGCTACGAGGCCACGACGTTCTTGATTGGCGAGTACGCCGATGGCGAGCACGACAACGCGGTTTTCACCGTCGCCGATGGCCTACTGTGGCTCTATCAGGCCATCGACCGAAACTCGATCGTGCGCAAAGTGCACGTGATGAAGATGCGGGGGCAAGGCCAGATCCCGGGGCTTCACATGGGCAGGATCTCGCGCGCGGGGTACAGCGTCTTTCCGAGGCTCCTGAAGCCGCCCGAGGTCGTCGGCGATCGCCCGCTCGATCACCGACTGTCGACGGGAGTACCGGGCCTCGACGAGATGTTAGGCGGGGGGATACCTCGCGGGTACTCGGTGTTGGTCGCAGGCCCCTCCGGCTCGGGCAAAACGGTGCTCTCGAACCAGTTCATCGTCGAAGGGGTAAACCAGGGCGAGAACGGAATCGTCGCGGTCTTCGAGAAGCGGCCCGCGGACTACCTGCAGACCACCCCGCGGGGGGAGGAGTTCGAGAAGCTCGTCCGCGAGAAGAAGCTCGAGGTCCTCTACCTCCGTCCCCTCGATCTCTCGATCGACGAGACGCTCGTCGAGATTCAAGAGGCCGTAAAGCGCGTCGGAGCGAAGCGCGCCGTCATCGACTCCCTTTCGGGTCTCGAGCTCGCGCTCGCGCCGACGTTTCGAGAGGACTTCCGCGAATCCCTCTATCGCATGATGGGCGCGCTCGCGGGACTCGGCGTTACGGTCATGGCGACCGTAGAGCTAGCCGACGCGTACACCGAGCTTCGGTTCAGCCCCCATGGCGTCGCCTTCCTGACAGACGCCATCATCATCCAAAGATACGTGGAGCTCGAGGCCGAGCTGACCCGGGTGATGGCGGTCGTAAAGGTGCGGTCGAGCCAACACAGCAAAGAGCTTCGGAGCTACCAGATATCGACCGACGGGGGCATCGTCGTGGGCAATGCCTTGACCGGCTATCGTGGCCTTCTGAGCGCGGCGCCGTCGCAGAGCGGCGATTCATCGCGATCGGCGGACCCCAAGAGAGACTCCCGGTGACGTCGTCCCACGCCGGACTTCGCGCGGACGGCGACTCGGCGCATGGCCTCGACCACCGCGCGCGACAATGCTCGCCGTGCGCTCTCGCGCGCCAACCGAGGGGGTCTCGGCGATGCCACGTCTGACCATCGAGATCGACGACGAGATCGTCGAAGGGCTCGCCATCTTCGGCGAGCCGAGCGACGTTTTGGTGCGCCTCGCCCGATCGGCAGGCGCAGTCGGGCGCGGCCGCCTGAGCCAGCGACGACCCGACGCAGAGGATTCGCGGCAGGGAGACGCCGACCAAGACTCGGCTGTCGGTGCCATCGTCGATGCGACGATCTTCGACTTGCGAGAAGCGAACGCCCGAATGGTCGGCACGGCAATTCGCGCACAAGAGCTCGCGGGTGAGGCCGCCGCTGCGACCCAACGCGCCGAAGATGGCGCGCGCGATCTACGAACCGTCGCCGAATTTCGCGAGATGTTCATTGGCATTCTCGCACACGACTTGCGAGCGCCGCTCAACACCATGGTGCTGGCGAGCGGCGTGCTGCTCGGCCAAGCTCACCTCCGCGAGGGCGACCTTCGCTTGGCCGAGCGCATCGGCAAGAGCGGCCGTCGAATGGCGAGAATGATCGACCAGGTCGTCGACTTCACGCGCGCCCGCCTGGCGGGTGGTTTCGCGCTCAACGTCACCCCGACCGACATGGGAGACGTGTGCGAAAACGTGGTGGAGGAGCTCCGGCTCGGCTCGACTACCGTGATTCATCACAGTGCCGTCGGCGACCTCGAGGGGACATGGGATGCCGATCGCCTCGCGCAGGCTATCTCCAATATTGCTGGCAACGCCGTCAGTCACGCCAAACCCGGGACTGCCGTCGTCGTTCGTGCGCTCGACCACGGCGACGCGGTCGTCGTCGAAGTCACGAACGAGGGGGTTCCGATCGGAGCAGACCTCTTGCCCGTCATCTTCGAGGCATTTCGAGGGGGGAGGTCGACGAGAACCAGCGTTGGTGGGCATTTGGGCCTCGGCCTCTATATCGCGTCGGAGATCGTGCGCTCGCATGGCGGCACGATCGCAGCGCGCCCGGGCGAAGGGACGACGACGTTCGAGATTCGGGTTCCCCGCGTCGTCCCGAAGAGGCGCACGACCGACCGCGAGTCGGAGTAATTGGGAATCGCGCATACCTTCGATGATGAACGACGCGAGCTCTCGGTCGAAGCCGGGCGCCGACTACGCCAAATGAGGACCGTCGACTCGCGCGCGGAAGCCGCGAGCTCCGCACGACCCGAGCGCCGCTCACCACCCACCGAGCTGCCGCCGCCCCCCGTCGCGCCGCCAGTTGGCAAACGCGAGCCGACAGTGCTGTCCCCCCTCCGGCGAGCGCAGGCTCGACGAACGGCCGCCGCGGGAGCCAGGCCGTGCCAGCACACCGACGCACATATTTTCGCCCCATGGGGCCAGACATCAGAATTTATGCGTATTTATGCTACGCAAACCTTGCGAACCGCAACTTCTTCCCCTCGAACAACAGCGAATCCTCTGCTACGTCCGGCGGCATGAGGGAGCAAGGTTCGCCGTCGGTGCTCGCGGGGAGGTTTCGCCTCGAGGCGATCCTCGGCGAGGGAGGGATGGGCACGGTGTACCGCGCGACCGACCTCCGCCTGGAGCGCGAGGTCGCCGTCAAAGTGGTCCGTCCGTTCGCCGACAGCACCGAGACAGCCGCGCGCTTCGTACGCGAGGCCCGGAGGACAGCGCAGGTCAGGCACCCCAACGTCGTAGAGGTGTTCGACGTCGGTGAGACCGCAGAAGGCGACCTATTCCTGGTCATGGAGCTGCTTCGTGGTGAGCCACTCTCGACGCGTCTCGCGCGCGAAGGTCGTGTCGCCGTCGACGCGTTCGCGAGCATCGCCGTCGAGATGTGCGGCGGCCTCGGTGCCGCGCACGCGCTCGGCATCGTTCACCGCGACGTAAAGCCGGCGAACATCATGCTCGTCACCCATGGTGGACGCCGCGACCTCGTGAAGGTCGTCGATTTCGGAATCGCCAAGACGGAGCGCACCACGACCGTGCTTACCGAGGCGGACACGTTGCTCGGTACACTCGAGTACATCTCTCCCGAGCAAATCATCGGCGAAGCGCCCCTCGACGCGCGCAGCGACGTCTACGCGCTCGGCCTCGTGATGTATCTCATGCTCGCCGGAACCCCCGCCTTTCGTGGCGTACCACGCTCGGCGCTCATCCATCATCACTTGGAGGTAGAGCCCGAACCACTCGGCCAACGCGCCCCGAATTCGGCGATTCCACCCGCCCTCGCGGCGGTCGTCATGAGGGCTTTGGCGAAGTCGCCCGCGGCGCGGTACACGAACGCGTCCACGTTGCGTCTCGCGCTCGAAGAGGCGCTATCGGGCACGATCGTCGTTCCCTCCTCGTCGCCCGTGCCAGAGCTCGCGAGCGCCAAAGGAGCGCGGCCCCCGCGGAGCGCATTTCCGCAAGAGACACTGGTCGACCCGCCGGCTCGTCGACGCGACGAGCACCTCCCGCACCCCACGCCCGTGCTTACCCCTCCTCCCGCCGAGCTGGTGTTGGAGCTCGCCGAGGCGCCGCGTACGGCCATCATGGCTCGCCCTTCGTCGCGGGTGTGCGGGATGTGCGGGGCGTTCCTCGCGTTCGACGGCGATCGCTGTCCACCGTGCTCTCTGCGGCCTCTCTCTGCACCGCCACCGAGCTCGGGGCCCGCGCATCGGAGCCAAGCGCCGCGATCCATCGGTCTGCCGCAACGCGACCGCGATCTCACGCAGCCGTCACTCGGCGTCACACCGACGCGATTGGCGCTCGCCGTCGCGCTGGTGTGTGTGGCATCCGCGGCGGGCCTCCGTTGGCTCGAAGTCGAGTCGACTCTCGTCTATCAACAGCTCGCCCTCGTGTTCGTGGTGGCCCTCCTCGTTGCCTATCTGTTCCGCCGGTTCGGACGCGGCGACGGTCCGTAAGCGCGCGCAGACGTTCTTGCCGCGTCGCAGCCGCCGGGAGCGAGGGCGGCGAGCGGGCCGCCGCCGACCGACGCTTCGGAGCGACCGCACATCGGCGAGCCCTCATCGTGCAGTGAGGCGCGGCCTTATCGGGCCTCGGGGAGCCGCGGATACCATCCCGAACCTTCGGCGCGCGCGCGGCAAACCGAGCGATTCTAGCGGTCGACGGATAACCAAATTTGGCGTAGTCGCGGCCGGTCGAGCTTGCCTTTCCGGCGATATCGCGTGTAAGTATCGCGGTGCTGGCAACGAAGCACGCTTCGCGCTGGTACGAACCCTCGTCCCCGATGGCGCGAACAAGCAAGGAACCGATGAGCGCGGAGGGGTTGCCGGCGGGTCGGGGAGCGGGATGGGCGGAGCAGTGCCTCGTCGGCCTCGCGGCCATGCGCTCTCGCCTCGCGACCGCGCCGACCCTCGAGGAGGCGATCGCGGTGGCCGCAGACTCGCTCGTCGCGGTCGGCGTGCCTCTCGTCCTCGTCTTTGCTCCCCCCGAGCTTGGCGGCGAGCTTCTCCACGGTCGTTGCGGCGGGGCCGCGGTGGCCCCGAGCTCGTTCCACGGCGTGACGTTTCTGTCCAACGCGTCGACACCATCGAACCACCCGTGCCCGGTTCGGAGTCTCCCCGAAGACCTCCGCGCGGCGCTGCGTGCGCTCCCGTCGGAGCCTTGCGATGGTGTCTACGTCGTACCGGTAACGTCGGGAACAGCCGCATTCGCGGCCACCTTCATGTTCGGCGTGCCCGCGCCGATGACGGGCGACCCCGCGTACTCCGCGTTCGCGAGCTTGGTCGCGGCCGAGGTCGCGCGCCTGCCACGGCTCGTCGACGACGGTCGTAAATCCGATATGCGCGTTTCTGCGCATCGCGCGGCGGAGGGCTCCGCCGTGTTCCATCGCGACGTGGTGACCCAGGCGCCGGTCGCCATTTGCATGCTACACGGACCCGAGCACACCACGTCGCTCGCAAACGAGCAGCTCGTCGCCCTCTTCGCGCGGGAGGTCGGCGCGGTCCCCTTCGCGCGTCTCTTCGCCGACGACGACGCCGACGAGATCGGCGCGCTCCTCGACCGCGCATACGCCTCCGACGCGGTGACCGTCGCCAACGAAATTCGGGTCGAGCGGGGCGACCGTACCCTCTTCGTGAACCTCGCCTGCGCTCCCTACCGTGACAGCGCGGGCCTCGTCTCGGGGTTGCTCGTCGCCGCGACCGACGTGACCGAGACCGTCAATGCGAGGGTCAACGTCGAGCGTCTCGCGGACCTCCTCCAGCGCGGCGAGGCTCGCCTCCAACAGGCACTCGTCGCCGCCGACGCGGGCACCTGGGAGCTCGATTTGTTCTCCGGGCGCGAGTCCGCCGACGGTCGTTATCGCGAGCTTCTCGGGGTCTCGCCGACGGGTCCACTGCCCGAAGATCTCGGCGCGATACACCCCGAGGACCGCCCACGGGTGCGCGCTGCCGAGGCGCGCGCGCTCGACCGCCTCGAAGGCCTCCTCGTCGAGTTCCGGCCCCTCGCGAACCCTTCCCGTTGGATAGAGCTCCGTGGCGAGATGATGCAGGGGCCCAAGGCTCGCTCGGCGCGCCTCGTCGGGATCGCGGTCGACGTCACTCCGCGTAAGCACGCCGAGACGGCGCGCGCCGAGCTGCTCGTCGCGACCGCGCAGGCAAAGCGTGCCTTCGAACGACTCGGCGAGACCGTGCCTCAGCAACTCTGGACGGCGCGGCCAGATGGGCTCCTCGATTTCGTCAATGCACGAGTCACCGAGTATTTCGGTGCGTCGGCCGAAGCGATGCTCGCGGCGGGGTGGAAGGACTTCGTGCACCCCGAAGACGTGGACCACGTGCTCGAGAAGTGGGTTCACTCGCTTACGAGCGGCGAGCCCTACGACCTCGAGTTCCGTCTTCGCGGCCCCGACGGTGCCTATCGTTGGCACCTCGCCCGCGCGGTGCCCTTCCGCGACGAGGGCGGCTCGATCACGAAGTGGTTCGGAACCAACACCGACATCGACGAGCTCAAACGTACCCGCGAAGAGCTCGAGCGCCGCACGAGCTACGAGCAACACCTGATCGGGATCGTGAGCCACGACCTGCGCGGACCACTCCACAGCATCGGGCTCGCGACGGGCCTACTTCACACACTCCCGGATCTGCCGCCCGCAGCGGCTCGACCTATCCGCGCCATCGAAACATCCGCGCAGCGCGCGTCTCGTCTCGTCCGTGACATCCTCGATTTCACGCGCGCTCGCCTCGTAGGAGGCATCCCGATAGACGCCCGCCCGTTCGACCTTCGGGAGGTCCTCGAGCCGGCCGTAAGCCAGGCGATCGACGGCTTCCCCGGTCGCCGCGTCGACATCCGCGTAGAGGGCGAGCTGCACGGTCGTTGGGACGGTGATCGCGTCTCCCAAGTGCTGCAAAACGGGCTCACCAACGCACTTCGCTACAGCACCCCCGGCAGCGTCGTGCATCTCTCGGCTCATGGCCGCGCGACCGACGTCGAGCTCGTCGTCGCGAACTCTGGCCCACCGATCGCGAGCGACGTGCTCGCGAAGGTATTTCAACCGATGACACGCGGCACGGACGAGAGCTCGAAGGGACACCGCGGTGTAGGCCTCGGCCTCTTCATCGTTCGCGAGATCGTAGCCGCCCACGGTGGCTCCGTTCGGCTCTTGTCCGACGAGAGTGGCACTCGACTCGTCGTCACGCTCCCCCGTGAGCGCTGAGTGTCGTGGTTCCCTCCCTGGTTCGATAGTCGCTTCGAGCGACCACGGTCCGCCTCGCGCGCCGCAGCCGTTCGCTTTCTGCCCGAACAGCGAACGACCCACCGGGGCCGCTCGTCCTGACGAGGGACGTCCCTCGGAAGTCCTGTCGACGAACGGGAGTAAATCGGCTGGCTGCGAGGTAAGCTCCGCGCATGTCGATCGGACCGCGGTCAAAGCCTCTGCATGAATGCCTTCGGGTCGGATTCCTCGCCTACGCCATCGTGGCCTGTCGCACCAAAGGCAAAGAAGCACCGTTCGACGCGACGACACCGTCTACGCCATCCGCGTCCGCGACCGCGGCCTCGTCGGCGGCGCCGGCGCCGCAGCGCGAGCTCGTGTTCCCGCCCGCGGGCGCCCCGGGGCCTGCCTACGTGAGGACCGGGCGCGGCATCGCGGTCGTGGCGGTCGATGGCTCGACGGCAGAGATCCGCAACGACGACGTTCACGCGCTCCGCCTCGGCGCTGACGGACACGCCTACTTCGACACGTGGGAATACAAGCAAGACACGGCGAAGATTTACCGCTTGGACGGCGCGAAGCCGGTGCTCGTCGCCTCGGTGAAGAAGTACGACATATCCACTTTTGCAGTCGCGAGCGACGGCACCGTGTTCGCCGCCGCGCACCACGACGAGCTCCATACGATTCGCGCGGGCAAGTCGACCGTCGAGACGTTGACCGACTCCAAAGGCATCAAGGCGCTAGCCACCACGGAAGAGAGCCTCGTTCTTCAGGACGTAGGTGGCTTCCGTGCGCGCGCTCTCGGCAGCACTGGTGCCGCCTGGAAACGTATCGAGAAGCCCGACGTCTTCGGCTCCGACGTCGTGTGCACCGCACCGAACGCCATCTGGGCTTCGGAGGTGGCGAAGAACGTGCACCGGTTCGATGCGACGAAAGGCGCCTTCGAGAGCTACGCAGTGACGGACGAGAAAATTGGGCGGTGCCGCGCCTCTGGCAACGGCCTCGCGGCAGTGAACATCTACGACAGCGGGACCCGACTCTGGCACGACTACCTCTTGATCGACGCGACGGGAGCGAGCAAGCGGGGGGCGCTCGCGCACGGGATGAACCCCGAAGCGAGCGCGCTGGACGACGGAGGGCGCACGTGGTCCGTCTTCGACGGGAAGCTCTCCGTCATATCGGCCAAGGACGCCGTAATCACGACCTTCGAGCCTGCCACCGTCGCCCACCTTCGTTATCTGATGTCCGGCGACAACGCGATCGCCGTCGTCGGCGCGGGGCCGGCACTCCCGACTCCGTCCGCCCAAAAGACGATGACGGTCAAAGGCAAGTTGGTTCGTGGTCAGGCGCTCGCGAACACCAAGATCGAGCTCTGTCCGTTCCCTCGCACGACGGCCTACAGCGGCGGCTCGCCATGCACCGACGGGGGGCGCTCCGCTTATGCGACCACGACGGACGCCGCGGGCGCATTTTCGATGGAGGTGCCAGTAGAGCACTACGGGGTTTCGTACTTCGACCGACGATGGACCGTGCTCGGAGACACGTTCGTCGACCCGAAGGAGCCCACGACCGCGGCAAAGGGCACCGTCGATTTGGGGACGATCCGCCTGAAATAGGCGCTTGGACGGCGCAGCAGGCCTCCGCGCTCGCCGAGGTGTCGGCGGCCGCTACGCGCGTGCTCTCGCGCGACGTCGCACACGCTCCGGGGCAAAAGAGCGTCGCTCCCTCCGAACGGCTCCTCCGCGCGCGGGCAACGAGCGCCGCTGGACGCCGTCGAGTTCGGTCTTGGTTGGCCACCCTCTTGCAATGAGTGGCCAATTCATCCGCAGGAGGAACCCCATGAAAGCGACCAGTCTTCTCGAGAAACAACACCGCACCGTCGAGGCCATCTTCAAGAAGCTCGAGAGTGGGAAGTCCGATCCGTCGCCGCTCGTCGAACAGCTCGCGAACGCGCTCGCCGCGCACATGGCGATCGAGCAGGAGATCTTCTACCCCGCCGTTCGCGAGGTCGACGAGGACCTCGTCCTCGAAGCTTTCGAGGAGCACTCGATCGCCGAGATTGGCATCAAGCGGCTCCTCGCGACCGACCCGAAGCACGCCTCGTTCAGCGCGCGGGTCACGACGTGCAAGGAGCTCATCGAGCACCACGTCGAAGAAGAGGAGCAAGAGCTCTTTCCCAAGGTGGAGAAGAAGCTGGGCGAGGCAAAGCTCCTCGAGCTCGGGAAGGCGATGAAAGCTCGCTTCGACGAGGTCGAGGCGGCTGGCTTCAAGGCGTCCGTGCCGGCGGGCTTCGCCAAGACATCGGCTGACGTTGCACAGCCCACCGCGCCCGCGAAAGCCAAAGCCTCGGCGAAGGCGGGGCAAAGCAACGGCAAGGCTCGAGCAGCGACGACTCGCGAAGCGCGCTCCTGACGAGCGGCGACGAGCGGTACGACGAGAAAGCCGGCGGGACGAACCGCCGGCTTTCTCGTTTCTGCATCGTTGCCATTCACGCCTGCGCGCCGAAGGGCAGCGTCGGGACGACAAAAGAGAGCCGTGAGCCCCTATACCCTCTTCGTCCTAGGCAACTTTTTGCGCCGACGACAGGTCGTCCACGGTTGTCTTTCGTCGGGCGCCAGCGCCAGGGAACGGCGCACCATATCCCCCCATTCGACATGGGGACAGGCGGACAAAGCTGGCGCGGGGCCCGCGATGGAGCCCCGAAAAGGAGACCGGCCCCTCGCGGAGCCGGCTATGTCGACGTGCGCTCAGGCTTCGCTGGACTGGGCGAGTGCACCCTTCACGTTTTGGGCCGCGTCCTCGCCCATGTGCTGAACCGTCTCGAGTGCACCATGAGCGACCTGCTTCGCGTTGACGAGGAACTGGTCGCGCGCTTCGCCGAGGAGCGCGTCCTCGCGATTGGTTCGCGGGAGCGCCATGCCGAGCAGCGCACCGGCAGCGAGCACCGCCGCTCCGACGGCGAGCGGGTTATCCATGTAGGCGCCCTCGGCGGCACGCTCGGCGCGGCGCGCTTGGCGGGGAACCTCGTGCGCGACGTCCGAGACCGTGCTCGCGACGCGCTCGTATGCGCGCCCGCCAGCGTCGGTCGCGTCGTGCCAGAGGTGCGACGAGGTCTCCGCTGCGTCGTGCGCCAAGTGCGACACGCCGTCGGCGGCGCGGTGAGCGATGCTGCTCGCCTGGTCGCGGACGTCGTGCGCAAGGTTGCTCACGCCGTCGGCGGCTTGACCGAGAGTCGACGCGGTTGCTTCTTTCGCCTTTCGGAGCGCGCTTCCAGCCGCGTCGGTCGCGTCGTGTGCGAGGTCACTCACGCGGTGCTGAACGCCGGAGAGCGCCTGGCCAGCGGCGTCGACCGCGCCGCCGATGCCCGACGTGCTTCCAGCCATCTCCGAACGACCGCGGCCGCCCTGTGTCGGGTAGTAGCTTTCGCTGTCGCGACCGTAACTACGGCCTTCGCCGCGGTCGAACGAGCGACCACCACGATCGCCGGCGCCGTTACCGCTACGACGCTGCGATGCGGTGCTGCTGCGGTTCATGAGCAGCCACGCGAGACCAATGCCCATGAGCGCCGCGGGAATGGGGTTCTGACGGACGGTATCGACGAGGGTATCTTTCGAGGTGTTCATGGCGTCTCCTGCTTGAGTGGCGAAATCTTCTAGTTTTCCGAGGGTTGCCGCGCGCGCCGAGGTCTTGGCGTCTACGATGGCCTGCTTGACGTCTTGTTTCACGGCGTCCTTGGCCGCGATGACGTCTTCTTTTACGGAGTCTTTCAGGGCGATGACGTCTCGCTTGACGGACGCGCTGATCGCAATGGCGTCTTCCTTGACTGCCACTTTTGCGTTTTCGATGACCTCGTTGACGGCCACCTTCGCGTCTTTTATCTCCTCTTTGAGGATCGCTTTCACCTCGAGGAGCTCCTCTCGGACGGCTGCCTTGACGTGCTTCTCGACGTTCTCGAGCTCGTTCGCCGCCTTGTCGCGCAGGTCTTGGGGATTCAGCTTCTCTTCGAGGGCCTGAATCGTTCCCGACATTTGCGTACGTGTACGGTCGACGTCTTCTCGAAGCGCGACGACGCGCGCGTCGTCCGTCATCGAATCGTTCGCTTTGGTGTCGCTCATGGCGTGTCCTCTCTCGGCCAAATGTCGCCGGCCGCAGATGGCAGCTTGGCGACCTCTTTCAGGCTCGCGATGGTTTGTTGGGGAAGCGGGTCGACGGTGCGGAGTCGCGCGAGGCCGCTCGCGACGAGCACTGCCGCGAGCACGGTCCAGATCGCGCTGACGACGAGGCAGGCCGCCCACAGCGGGATCACCTGCCCGAGGGCGACGATCGCCGCGGCGCCGACGCCGAGGAGGGCGGCGAGGCCCACGCCCGCGCCAACCAGGACCATGGACGCGCTCACCGCGACAGTCTTCGCTTTGACGGTCATCTCGGCGCGAGCGAGCGTCAGCTCTTGCCGCACGAGGACTCCGCTCTCGCCGACGAGAGTCTTTAGGAGCGCGCCGACGGACGGCTCCGCGGCCGGCGCGTCCATCACGAGCCTACCGGTTTGCCGCCGCTGCTCTTGCCGTCGGCTCCGGCATCTTTGGCTCCGTGGCCGCCCGCCACGATCGGAGCGCTCGGCCCTGCCTTCTCCTGCGGCGCGGCGCCCTGATTTGCACCGAGGTTGGCCTTACCCTTGTCGTCGCCCACACCGCGGCTCGAGCCTTGCTGCGAGCCGGGGGTCGTCGAGCCGCTCCCTTGGACGTCGGCGCTCTTCGTGCCCGAGGCCTTTTGGTCCGCGCCGCTCGCGGGCTTCGCCCCGCCCCCCCACGCCGAGCCGCCTTGCGCTCCGAACGGAGAGGTTTGTCGCTGCGCGCGATCGTTGCCATTCCCAATTTGGCTTTGGCTATTCCCGTTGCGGCTCTGGGCCTCGACCTGGGAGGCGCCGGAGGGGCGGTCGTAACGTTGCTGTTGGCGGCCTTGCTGCCCGCCGTTCTGACCGCGCGATTGGCCATACGACCCGTTGCCGCCCGCGGGCTGGGAGGCCTTCAGGAAACGACCACCGAGGAGACCGAGAGCGAAAGCACCGCCCAGGAAGAGCGCAGGCTCGCGACGCGCGAAGTCCTCCACGTCGCGCGCGACCTCGCCCATGCTCTTCTTCTCGAAGTAGGCCGAAGCGCGCTCGACTTGATCGGCGGCACCTTCGATGTACGGGACGAGCGCCGGTGCGATCGCAGTTCCTTCCGCCTTGTTCCCACTCGTGCTCACTCGGCGAAGCGCGTCGGCGACGCCGCCGAGGCCCTCGACGACACGACCCTTTTGTGAGTCGAGCTGGCCTTCGACCGCCTGCTTTGCGTCGCCCGCGACGCCAGTGGCGAGGTCTTTCAGCCCATCCGTGAGCTGGCCCGCATCTTTCACGAGACCTTGCTTCAGGTCATCGAGTCCCTTGTCCGTGGTTTCGGCGCCGCCATTCTTGGGGCTGGTTGCGGACATTTCCTTCGAGCTCTGAGAAGACGACTGCTGACCCATGTTGGACCTCTTTCACGGCAATAGGGAGCCCCCGTCCGGCTTCGACGAAGCGCGCGGGGACGTACGAGCAGCGCCTTTCGGCTCACTCGTTGCGCGGAGGCCTATTGCAACGCACATGCCGCCGTTCTCGGCGCGGAGCACCGTCGAAATCCGCGATCGGGCCGCGCACGCTCATGCTCTTACGCCCCACACGTGACGTTTGCGGTCTACTCCGCACGACGCGGAACGCGGAACGTCGCACACGGACGAGGAAATACCTTCGTATCGAGTAAGGCTACGCCACATATCCGTGTACGCGCCGGGGCGCCTTCGTACCCGACGGTCGCGTGGCCCGGCGAGGACGGGCGGGTTCTGGACCGGCGGGCGACTCGGAGAACGAAGAACTACTCGGATTCGAGGTTCTCCCGCGCATTGGCGACGAGCTTCTCCACTGCCGAGTGCGTCACCTCTACCGCGTCGTCGGCGTGATAGACCGCGTGGATGCTCGATTGTGGACGAATGGCCGCGATACGCTTCACTTGCCCGCGCTTGATTCGTTCGCGAGCGACGCTGTGGGGCACGAACGCGACGAAGCCCCCCCGCACGACCGCCTCGAGCATGAGAAAGGCATCGTCCAGCTCCGCGGCGATCGAGGGTCGGAGCCCCTTCTCTTTGAGGAAGGAATCCACCTCCCAGTGGTAGGCGGACGAGGACCGGTATTCCAAGAGGGCGAGGTCGCTCCAGTCCTCGCGCGGCTCGATACCCGGCGCGCAAATCGCGACTAAGCTCGGTTGGTGAAGCACGGAAACCTCCAATCCCGAAGTCGCGATCGGGAGCGGCTCCGATTCACCTATGACGAGGTCGAGCTCGTGGTTCCTGAGCTCACGGAGGAGGTCGCCGAAGTCGCCGCTCCTGATCGACGGGCGGCATCGCTCGATGGTCAGTACGGGCATGAGAAAATCCGCGGCGATCGTGCGTGAAATCGCGGCGCTCACCCCTACGCGTAGCGCGAGCTTGGTCGGCTCTTCGCCCTGCCCGAGTGCCTCGGCGAGGCGCTCTCCGGCGAGGAACATCGCCTTCGTATGCTCGAACGCGTCGCGCCCCGCTTGCGTGAGCCGTAACCCCGCGGCGGTGCGCTCGAAGAGCTTCAGCGACAGCTTCTTCTCGAGCAACCGAACCTGCTCGCTGACCGTGGGCTGCGTCACCCCGAGGCGCTCCGCGGCCCCTTTCACGGAGCCCTCCGAGGCCGTTACGTGGAAGTAGTAGACGTGATTGAAGTTGATCACCGCCCGAATCTAGAGCACCGAACGCGCGCTGCAAGAAGAAGCCGCTTCGGGATAGGCCTCGCCACGTCGACGATGACCATTCGCCACAATGCCGTCGCGAGCGGCAAGGCGCGTGTCGCGCGCATTCGCACGTTCGCGCACCGCCAGGGTCGCGTCACGAGACGCGAGCGATGGCAAAGCTCGCGCGGAACGCACTTTGGCACTTCGAGCGGAGACGCCAAGTCGACCCGAAACGACGCGCCAAAAACACTCACGTTTCACGCGCCATCGACAGTCGAGGTCGCTGCGTCACTCGATGACGGAAATTGCGTGCGTGCAAGCACTTAGAATGCTTAGTGTCGACCCATGGCAAGCCACGTCGACCACTGGCTCGCGCTCGCGCGGCACACTCCCCTCGCGCTCTTGCTCGATCTCGACGGCACGCTGATCCCGTTCGCGTCGACGCCCGGCGAGGCGCGCCCCTCGCCCGAGCTCTTGACGTTCCTCGCGAAGGTGGCGGCCGCTCCTGGGGTCACGTGCGCGGTCGTCAGCGGAAGACCGAGGAGCTCACTCGAGGAGATGTTCGCGTCCGTTCCGGAGCTTCGCCTCGTGGCCGAGCACGGCGCTTGGCGCAAAGGCAGCGGCGCCTGGCACCCCGCGGCCCAAGTAGAGGTCTCCGCCCTCGACGAGCTCGAGCAGCTCTTCGCGCCTCTCCTCGCTGCCCACGCCGGCTCGTTCGTCGAGCGGAAGAGCGCGTCGGTCTGCGCACACTATCGTTGCGTGCCCGCGGCGGAGCGCGAGGCATTCCTCGTCGGCGCGACCGCCCTCGTCGAGCGCTGGCTCGAGTCGCATCCATCGTTCGATATTTTGGACGTCGTCGAGGCGATCGAGGTCCGGGCGCGCCACGTGAACAAGGGGATTTCGCTCGAGTGGGTGCGCGAGCGCGCGGGGGTGGGCGTCCGCTGCATCGCACTCGGCGACGACGTGACGGACGAGGACATGTTCGCCGTTCTCGGCCCCGGGGACGACGCGATCCTCGTCGGCCCCGGGCGCCGCCGGTCGACCCTCGCCCGCTGGCGCCTCTCCGATCCGCCGGCGGTGAGCGACTTTCTGCGGTGGATCCTCGCCGCGCGCCAGGAAGGCAGCGGCCCCGATCACGCGCTCCCCGTCGCGATGGCTACTTACTCCCGACCTCGCGCGGGAACGAGCAGCGAGCGACCGCGCCTGCTCGCCATTTCGAACCGCTTGCCGCACCTCCGCGAGCGCGCCGAGCCCTCCGACAAGCGCAACCGCAACGTTGGGGGCCTCGTATCCGCGCTCGAGCCCGTGCTCGCGGAACGTCACGGACTCTGGCTCGGATGGAGCGGCAAATCGACCCCCACCGCCCAAGCGAGCGCGGTGAGGACCGACGCGGAGACCTCGCCTTCACTCGCGTGGATCGACCTACCGGAGGCGTGGCAGGGCAAATACTATAATGGCCTATGCAACCGCGGACTGTGGCCGCTCTTTCATAGCTTTCCGGGCCGGGTGCGCTTCGCCGACGACGAATGGGAGGCCTACGTCCAGGCGAACGAGGCATTCGCGGCTGCCGCGGGCGAGCTCGTCGACCCCGACGCCGCCATCTGGGCACACGACTATCACGTGCTCCTCGTCGCGACCGCGCTTCGCCGCCGCGGTCACCGTGGGCCGCTCGGCCTCTTTTTGCATATCCCGTTTCCCGGCGCCGACCTCTTCGAGATGCTCCCCTGGGCAGGGCAAATCCTGGACGGCCTCCTCGATTTCGACCTCGTCGGCTTCCACACCCCGGGATTCGCGGCGAACTTCCGCGAGTGCGTTTCACGCTTTACCCCGGGCCAAGTGGGCGACGACGTGGTGCTGCATCGGGGGCGCAGGACGCGCGTCCAAGTGTTCCCGATCGGCATCATGCCGGAGGGCTTCCAAGAGCCGGCCGAGCCCGCCACAGCGGCCGACGTGGCCGCTCTCGTGAGCTCGCTCGGCGCGACGCGGTTGGTGCTCGGGGTAGATCGATTGGACTACACGAAGGGCATTCCGGAGCGCCTGCTCGCCTTCGAGCGCCTCCTTCGGCTCTTCCCCGAATGGCGCGGCAAAGTGTCCCTCGTGCAGGTATCGGTACCTTCCCGCGCCGACGTTCCCGAATACGCAGAGCAACGGCAAATCATCGAGACCGCCGTCGGGCGCATCAACGGGGAATACGGGGAATCGCACTGGGTGCCCGTGCGCTACCTCTACCGCTCCTATACGCGCAATCACCTCGCGCTCCTTTATCGCACCGCCGACGTGGGCTACGTCACGCCGCTCCGCGACGGGATGAACCTCGTCGCGAAAGAGTTCGTCGCCGCCCAAGATCCGACGAACCCCGGCGTGCTCCTGCTCTCTCGTTTCGCCGGCGCCGCGGTAGAGCTCCACGAGGCGCTGCTCACGAACCCGTACCACGCCGACGGAATGGCGCGCGATCTGGACCGCGCGCTGCGCATGCCGGCGCCGGAGCGCAGAGGTCGCCACTCTGCGCTCCTCGAGACGGTGTCGCGAACGACGGCGCTGACGTGGGCTACCGACTTCGTGACTGCGCTCGAGTCGGTCCGCTGAACCCCCGCGGGCTGGCCTCGCTTCCGTCGATCCCGTCGCTCATACCTTCTGGAAGAGGAACGTCTCCGCCGTGAGCCCGGGGCCGAAAGTGAGCGCGCACCCGCGCTCGCCAGGCTGCGCAATCTTCATGATGTCGTGGAGAACGAAAAGCAGCGTCGCCGACGACATGTTGCCATATCGCGAGAGTACGTCGCGCGACACCGCGAGCGTCCCGTTCGGTAGCTCGAGGCCTTGCTCCGCGCCGTCGAGGATGATGCGACTCGCGGGGTGAACGGCCCAATGAGCGATATCGGCGGTCGTCGCGCCGTTCAGGATGTCGTCCGTCGCCGGCCCTAACGCGCGCGCGACCACGCCCGGGACGCGCCCCGAGAGGAACATGTCGCACCCCATGTCGCGCACTCGCCAAGTGATGAGATCCATCGTCCCGAGGAGGAGCTCGGAGTGAAACGAATCGAGCGAAATCCCCGCCGGATCCGCGCTCACGAGCGCCGCCGCGCACCCATCGCCGAACAGCAAGAACGAGAGCATCTTCTCGAGCACGTTGCTCTCCTGGAGGTGGAGTGAGCACAGCTCCGTGCTCACCACGAGCACGCGCGACGCGGGCTCCGAGCGCACGATGTGGCGCGCGAGCCTGAGCGCGTTCACCGAAGCTTGGCATCCCATGAAAGTCACCGACGTTCGCTCCACGGTTGGCTCGAGGCCGAGGCGTATCACGAGGTCGAGGTCGAGACCGGGCGCATACATGCCAGTGCAAGACACGGCGATGACGTGGGTAATCCGCAGTCGTTCCTCCGCCGACGGCTCGAGGAGCTCCGCCGTCGCCACCGCCAACGAAGGCGCGTGCTGCTCGAACAGCTTCATCCGCTCCGCCGTGCTCGGGAACGAACCGCGCGAATAGATGGCGTCGGCGTCGACAGAGGGCCCGCTCGCGTTCGGCGCTGGCGCGAGCACCGAGTACCGACGATCGATCCCCGCCGACTTCACGACACGACGAAACAGCGCCCGTTCGTGGCCATCGGAGAGGCTACCCTCCGCGAAGCGCACGAACGCGTCGTGCACGTCGTACGCGGCCGACTGCGTCGCGATGCGATTCAAGTAGGCAATCGTCACATGAGCCTCTTCCCTATTCGGCGGCTGCATACGAGCGTCGAGCGTGGCGTGGCGTGCCCCCGCCCCGACGAGAGTCGGTCGAGCACGGTCGGCGCGCGGAGAGCGCGCGGTGGGCGACTCAGGTCCGCTCGGACTTTCGGAGGAGCTGCCTCACCGCCTCGACGAGCCGCGGCGCGCTGAGTGGCTTCACGGCAAACGCATCGAAGCCGGCGCTGAGGGCGTGCTCGCGGGCGTCGAGACGTGTCGAGCCGGTTACGGCCATCGCGGGGACGGGCCCGAACGACTCCGACTGACGGACCGCACGAATCATCGCGATACCGTCGAGGAGCGGCATATCGAGGTCGCTGATGACGACGTCGAAGGTTCCCGCGCGGAGAGCGTCGAGGGCCGACGCGCCGTCGAACGTGGAGTGCACCGTAGCCCCGGCAGCAGAGAGGGACATGGAGTAGAGCTCCGTAATCTCCTCTTCGTCGTCGACGATGAGAACGTGAACACCGTCGAGGGTCTTCACGCTCTCACCGTCCGGGATTGGCGACGTTCTCGCCGCATCATCCAGGAGTGCCATCGGCGGCGTCCTTCCTCTGCTGCGGTAGAAGCTCGGAGAGCGTTTGCATCGTGAAGGGCTTACGGAGCAAGCCTCGGAAACCGGGCGGGGCGGTGTCGTGGCCCGTTATCGCCCAGGCATCGACGGTGCACCCCCGTTCGCGAAACGCAGCGAGGAGGTCCTCTCCCCGGCGGTCACCGAGCGAGAGGTCGCACAGGATGAGATCGGGCGAGTCCTTCTCGAGGCAAGCGAGCGCTTCGTCGTACGTACCGGCGGTGACTACGTTCGCGCCGCGCGTGGAGAGCACCATCGCGGTGAGCTCCCGGTTGTCGTCGTCATCGTCGATGACGAAGACGGTAAAGGGCGTGCTGGGTTGCGTTGTCATCGGTAGCCTCCTTCCGTCGGAGGAGGGTGGTTGCAACGGTTGGGCCGTCGCCGGAGATGCTCGAAACCATTGGTGAACGGGCCGCCCGATGGCGAACGCCGAGGCGATTGTCTCAGGATCGGGGCGCGGCGTTTTGCCTCAATGTCTCCTTCGTGACAAGTTTGCACCGCGTCACGAAGGCCGCGGATTGTTAGCGGTTTCCGTCGAGGCCCGCCGTCGCGCCCGGCGCGCGCGGAGGAAAGCTGGGCTTCGACTCGGGCGCCTCCGCCTTCGGGAGCTTCACGCAGAAGATCGTGCCGAGCTCGGCGTTCGACGTGACCACGATGCTCCCCCCGTGGGCGAGCACGATCTGATCGACGATGAACAGGCCGAGGCCGAGGCCGTCGCGCTTCGACGTGGCCGTGCGGCCGGATCGAAACGGGTCGAAGAGCACCGGGACGAGATCGGGAGGAATGACGCCTTCGTTCTTTACGCATATGACGAGCTCGCCGTCGGCGCCCTTGGCTTCGATCTCGATTGGCTTGCCGGGTGCGCCGTGGTGGATGGCGTTCGCGACGAGGTTCGAGAAGACCTGCGCGAGGCGTCCTGCGTCCCACTCTCCGATGGTGTCGCCCTCGTGGACGATGGTAATCGGCGCGCCGCTGCGTACGGGCTCGTGCTCGGACACCACTTTACGAACCACGGAGAGCGCGTCCGTGACTACGCGAGCGATGGGAATACCGTCGCCGCGGCGAGCGTGGGTGAGGTCGTAGAGGTCGTCGATGATGCCGGCCATGCGACGCCCGCTCGATCGCACTCGCTCTGCGATTTTCAGAGTCGCGGGGTCTTCCGACTTTTCGAGGAGCGCTTCGCTCATCAGCACGATCGCGTTGAGCGGATTGCGAAGATCGTGCCCGACCGCAGCCATGAAGGTCTCGTTCAAACGCAGAGTCTCTTCGAGCTCGAGCCTCTGGCGGTGGAGCTGGAAGAACGTCTCGGTCTTGTGGCGCAAGATGCGCGGATCGATCGGCTTCACGAGGAAGTCGACCGCCCCTGCGTCGTAGCCGCGGAAGAGCCGGTTTCGCTCCTCTGCCGCCGCGGTCACGAAGATGATCGGCACGTGCCGCGTGCGGTCGGCGCCGCGCATCATCTCTGCGAGCGCGAAGCCGTCGATCTCGGGCATGTGCACGTCGAGGAGGGCGAGCGCGACCTCGTGGGCGAGCAAAATCTCGAGCGCCTCGACCCCGGAGCGCGCTTGCAGAATCTCGAGCCCATCGCGACGAAGCAGGGCCTCGAGCGCGAGGAGGTTCTCCGGCTTGTCGTCGACGAGGAGGAACTTTACGGGAGGGATTTTTCTCAAGTCATCCTCCATTCCCGCGGGTGGAGAGCTGCTTCAAGAGCTCGGCGAGTGCCGGTAGCGGGGCCACCACGTGAGGGTCGGCGCGATCGATCGCGGAGCGTGGCATGATCTGAAGCTCCGCGCTCGACGGTTCTTGGACTGCGACGAATCCACCCGCGTCGCGAATCGCGCGCGCACCTTCTGCCCCGTCTGCGCTCGCGCCGGTCAACACGAACGCCGCCGCCCGTGCGCCGTAGACGAGCGCGACCGACTCGAACAAGACGTCGAGCGACGGGCGCGAGAAGTTGACCGGCTCGTCGACCGAGAACGCGAAGGTACGATCGCCTTCGACGAGCAGGTGGTAGCCGGAAGGCGCGAACCAAATCCCTGCCTCCACGCTCTGCTTGTCCACCGGCTCGCGCACCGCGACCGCGCACTTCGACGCGAAGATCGGCGCGAGAAGGCTCGGGGAACGGGCCGGAACGTGCACCACGACGACGACGGGTACGGTCGCTCCGGCGGGGATCGCTGGCAGCAGCACGGAGAGCGCGTCGACCGCGCCAGCCGACGCCCCGATCACGACGATGTCGAGCTCCGGTGCTCGCGGCGACGTATTGCTCAGCATCGCTGATACCACCTCTCCTCCGGGACGAGCGGGCGGAAGGAGCTCGCGTGTTTGCTGAACTGCAAAGTCTCACGGTTGCCGAGGCCGAGGCTGCCCCGTCGTGGGAGCGCCTCCTTGAAGAGCCCGATCGCGCGCTCCTGGAGCGCCTTGTCGAAGTAGATGAGCACATTGCGACAGAGCACGACGTGAACCTCCGCAAACACGCTATCCGTCGCGAGGCTGTGATCCGAGAAGACCACGTTCTTTCGGAGCGACCGGTCGAACGCCGCGTTCCCGTACGCGGAGGTAAAGTGGTCGGATAGGGACCCGACGCCCCCCGACAAACGATGGCTCTCGGTGAACGCCGGTATGCGAGCTATCGGGTAAATGCCGGCCTCCGCCTTGGCGAGCGCCTCGGGGTTGATGTCGGTCGCGTAAATCAGCGCGCGATCGTAGAGGCCACACTCCCGCAGCAGGATCGCGACGGAGTACACTTCTTCGCCCGAGCTGCAACCCGCGACCCACACCCGGAACGAGGGAAAGGTCGCGAGCTCCGGGACGATCGTCTCGCGAAATGCACGGAAAAAGCCAGGATCTCGAAACATGTCGCTCACCTGGACGGTGAGGAACTGAAGCAATCGCGGGAACGTATTCGGCTCGTGGAGGAGCTTCTCTTGCAGCGCCGTGACGTTGTCGCAGCCGAAATGGGTAAGTGCCACTCCGAGGCGGCGCCGGAGCGACATCGGCGAGTACCCGCGAAAGTCGTGGTGGAATCTCAAGAAGATCGCCTCGAGGAGCAGGCGCATCTCTATTTCCGAGACGGCGACGCTCATCGCGGTAGCCAAACACGGAGGAGAGAGAGGAGCATCTCGACGTCGAGCGGCTTTGCGACGTAGTCGTTGGCGCCCGCCTGCCGGCAGCGCTCTTGGTCGTCTTTCATCGCCTTCGCGGTCAACGCCAAGATCGGGAGCTTCTCCCAGGCGGGGTTCTTCCGAATCTCGCGTGTCGCCTCGAGACCATCCATCTCCGGCATCATGATGTCCATCAAGACGAGGGCGACGTCCGGGGTCTTCGCGAGAACGTCGAGCGCCTCGCGGCCGTTCCGCGCGATCACGACCTTCGCGCCCTTCGACTCGAGCACGTGGGTGAGCGCGAATATGTTTCGCACGTCGTCCTCGACGACCATGATCCGACGGCCCTCGAAGACCGCTTCACGATCGCGCGCCTCACGAAGCATCGCTTGCCGCTCTGCCGGGAGCTCGGCCTCCACTTGGTGCAAGAAGAGGCTCACCTCGTCGAGGAGGCGCTCCGGTGAACGGGCTCCCTTCACGATGATGCTGTTCGAATACCGGCGGAGGCGCTGCTCCTCGGCGATGCTGAGGGCGCGCCCGGTGTAAACGATGATGGGCGGGAGGGGGTCGCCCTTGCGCTCGGAGAGCTGCGCGAGCAAATCGAAGCCCGAGCCATCCGGGAGGGTGAGATCGGTGACGACACAATCGAACGCGCCACTCGTGAGCGCGGCGAGGGCGGCTTCGACGGTGCTCACCGTGACGATCTCTACGTTCGCGCTCTCGAGCAGCTTCTTCATGCTCTCGCGCTGCACGTCGTCGTCCTCGATGATGAGGAGTCTCCGTACGCGACTCGCGCTCTCCTCCAGCTCCGCGAACAGCGCGAGGAGGGTGTCGCGATCGACCGGCTTCGGGTGGAACCCGGCCGCCCCCATGGCGAGCGACGGCGTGACGTGGTCGTCCGCCGAGAGCACGTGAACGGGGATGTGGCGCGTCGTCGGGCTGTGCTTCAACCGATCGAGCACGCTGAGCCCCGAGTGATCCGGCAGATTGACGTCGAGTAGCACCGCCGCGGGCACGACCTTCCGCGCGAGCACCATCGCAGACTGCGCGTCGTGGGCGACCACGCACTGGAACCCACGCTCGTGGGCCACGTCCATCAAGATACGTGCAAAATGCACGTCATCTTCGACCACGAGCGCGGTCCGCTTCATTGGATCGAGCCTCGCGCGATCGTCCTCGAACGCGACGGGCGTCGCGAGCATGCGATCCGAAGGGGGCCGCGAGGAGGGCGCGCGACCGGTCGGAACGGGCCTCGCCATCGAGACCGGCTCCGCTTGGGACCCGACGGAGGGAAAGGCTCGCGGCACGACGAGGGTGAACGTGGAGCCTTTGCCTTTGGTGCTCGCGAGCTCGATCGTACCGCCGAGCAGCCCCGCCAGCTCGCGCGAGATGCTGAGCCCGAGCCCCGTCCCGCCGTGCTTCCGCGCGCTCGTCCCGTCCGCCTGCCGGAAGGCCTCGAACACCAAATCGGCCTGGTCTTTTGCGATCCCGATCCCCGTGTCGCGGACCGCGAAGCGGAGGTGCTCGGCGTCGGCGGAGACGGTGAGGGTGACCGCGCCTCCATCGGTGAACTTGATCGCGTTCGAGACGAGGTTCTTGAGGATTTGCTCGAGGCGTTGGGAGTCGGACTCGAAGGTCTTCGGAGTCCTCGGCTCGATCGTCATCGTCAGCGCGAGTCGCTTCTCCTTCGCGATCGGCTCGAAGGTGCGCTCGAGACCGCGCACCAGGCGCTCGACGGAGACCTCCGCCGCGCGGACCTCCATCTTGCCCGCCTCCACCTTCGACAAATCGAGGATGTCGTTGATGAGGCTGAGGAGATCGTTGCCTGCCGAGTAGATGGTCTCCGCGAAGCGCACCTGCTCCGCCGAGAGGTTTCCCGGCTTGTTGTCGGCGAGCAGCTTCGCGAGGATGAGTGAGCTGTTCAACGGTGTCCGAAGCTCGTGCGACATGTTCGCGAGGAACTCGGATTTCACGCGACTCGCGCGCTCCGCTTCGTCGGCTTTGTCGAGCACCCGCTGCTGGGTCGCGACGAGGCTCGCTTGCTGTTCGGCGAGGCGGGCGTTCATCGTCGTCAGCTCTTCTTGTCGCTCCTCGCCGCGCGCGTTCGCCTCTTTCAGCGCGTTGCTCTGTTCTTCGAGCTCCTCGTTCGCGACGCGGAGCTCCTCCTGCTGTGCTTGAAGCTCTTCTTGCTGAACTTGGAGCTCCTCCGCCTGGCGCTGCGACTCCTCGAGCGTGTCGCGGAGCTGCGTCTTGTATTCCGCCGAGCGGATCGCGATCGCCATCGCGTCGCCGATCCGCTCGAGGAGGTCGAGGACGCGGGGCTCGACCTTGCGGAGGAAGCCGAGCTCCACGACGGCGAAGCTCGCGCCGTCGGCGAAGGCAGGAGCGATCGCGATCTCGGCGACTTCGGCCTTGCCGGTCCCCGAGCGGAGAGCGAAGTAACCGGCGGGGACGTCCGTGACGTGGAGCACTTCGTCCTTCGCCCCCGCGCGACCAACGAGCGCTTCGCCGCGCGCGAACTTCTCGTTCTGCGAGCCGTCGACTCCGTAGCCTGCACGACGGCACCACACGCCACCTTCGAGGGTAAAAATAGCTCCAACGTCGGCTTTGACGTGGTCGGCGAGGATGCGGAGACCGCGCTCGGCGAGGGCGGAGAGAGAGCTGTCGCCCTGGAACGCAGTCGCGACGAGGGCGTGTCCTTCGCGGATCCAAGCTTCGTCCTCGGTCGCTTTGCGGGCGGCTGCCTCCTTCGCGATCGCGGTCGTGTAGGTGCCCACGATCGACTCGAGCTGGCGCTTCGACACGAACCCGAGCACCGCCGCCGACAGCAGCACGAGGCCGACCAGGCTCACCCGCGTGACGCGGTTGCTCTCCGTCGCAGCTTGAGCGCGCGTATGGCGTAGCTCGTTCTCCGCGTCGACGAGGTGTCGCACGGCGTCCCGAATTCCGTCCATTTCGGACTTTCGTTCGAGCATCGAGGCCGAGGTCGACGCGTCCTCGAAGTGGACGGCGCCGGTCGCGACGGCAGAGGCCTTCGCGAGCCAACGGTCGTAGCGCGCGCGTATCTCGTTCACGCGCCTGGTTTGAACAGGGCTATCGACCACGAGCTCGTGCAGTGTGTCGAGGAGCTCGGACACGCGCGCGCGCTCGAACGACTCGAGGAAAACACGGTCGCGGGTGATGAGATAGCCCCGTACCCCCGTCTCCTGGTCGACCGCGTTGCGGAGCGCATCGTTCGCCGTGCCGAGCACACGATCGCTGTGGTCGACCCAACCTGCGTCTTCCGTCATCCTCAAGACCTGCGCGCCGAGCACCGCCCCGAGGACGAGCAAGAGCGCGAGGGGCGTGAGGAGCGCGACGAGGAGCTGACGCGACAGAGACGTGGAGCTTCGAGCGTCCGTGGGCGCGGAGTTGGGTACTGCCAAGGCGATGGGACTCTAGCGTCGTCCGGCGCCTGCGCGCGCGTGACAATTTGCCCCACGTGGCGCGGGGGCCAGCGCGGCACGATTCCCTAGTCTCCCCCGTTCCGCCCGCGGTGCTCTAGCTAAGCTAGTGGACTGAATCCTCGGTCGACACTCGCATCCACGACCTCGTGGCCCATCGCGCCGTTCCCCGTCGCGTCGACGGCCGCGACGCGACCCGCCGGGGCCGAGGGCGACCTGCTACCGAGTGAGTCGCGCGACGAAGCAGCGCCGATGCGAGGCGACCATCGAGCCACACCGTATCGCCCCAGGTGGGGCAAACTGCCAAACAGGCCGAAACAGCGCGCCTCGTCGCGGCCACTGCGCGGGCTCTTTTTCCCTAGATTCGGCCGCCGCGCCGGGCTTGGCATCGGCGATGCAGAGGCCGGAACAACCAGACTGCTTCCCCCAAGGAGGGATCCACCATGTTGTATTGGGCCGCCGTTTTCTTCGTCATCGCTCTCGTGTCCGCGTTCCTCGGGTTTGGCGGGCTCGCCGCAGGCGCCGCTTCGATCGCGAAGATCTTGTTCGTCGTGTTCCTCGTGTTCGCGCTCGTGTCGCTCGTGCTCGGCCGACGCACTCCGTCCGCCGGCTGAAGCGCTCGGCCAGACGCGCCGATAACGAGGCGATTGGGCGCGGTGGTCATCCGTCGTGCTCAATCGCGGACGCGGACGCGAGACCCCGTCGTTCGCGACCGGAGGAAAGCCATGTTGTATTATGCAGCTCTCTTCGTGGCCGTCGCGATGGCGTGTGCGCTCTTCGCGGCGGGCGGTCCGGCAGCGCTCGCGACCAGCAAATTTCTCGTGGTGCTGCTGCTCCTCTGCGCCGCGATGGCGGGGATCGTGATCGCGCGTATGGCCGAGGCCGTCGCGTCGTCGCGAACCCCTTAGGCAAGTTGGCCGTTTCAGTCGTTCGTTAGCCAGACGGCGACGCCGCGGCGCACACGCGCGCTTTGGAACGTGATCACGCCTCGCTCATCGTCGAGATCGACGGGATCGTCTGCGGCGTAGGGGTGGTGGCTTGTGCGGGTACGATCGCCCCTACGACGGGCTTTCCGAGGGCGCGCAGGTGACCGACGTGCGCGACGAGCGCCGACCAGAGCGTCGGCTTGACCCTATACTTGAGACCGTGTCGAGCAGCGACCGCGGCGACGATGGGCGATAGCGCCGGGTAGTGCACGTGGCAAACCTTCGGGAAAAGGTGATGCTCGACTTGATAGTTGAGCCCTCCGACGAACCACGAAACGACCCTATTGCGCGGCGCGAAGTTGACGCACGTCTCGAGTTGGTGAGCGGTCCATTCGGCCTTCATCGTCGCGCCGTCTGCGGGCTGCGCGGGGAACTCGGCTTCGCTCGTACAATGCGCGAGCTGGAACATCGTGCCGAGCGTCACACCGAGCGTGAACGTCGCGATCGCGTGAAAGAGGAGCACGTGACCGAACGGGTGAAACAGCGCCGGAATGACGAACGCCCACCCGAGGAAAAAGAGCTTCCAGCCTACGAACGCGAGCAATTTCCAGCCTCGCGGCCTCGTCCACGGGTGCACCCCCACGCGCCGGGTACCGAAGACGACCCAGTCGTCGAAAAATACCCACTTGGGCAGAAGGAACCCGTAGAGGCCCCAGAGATAGACGTGTTGGAAGCGGTGCCAGGCGCGTCGCGGTTGCTCCGGTGACAGGCGCGCGAGGATGCCGAAATCGAGGTCGTAGTCGACCCCGACCACGTTGGTGAACGTGTGATGCGCGACGTTGTGCTTGGGGCGCCACACGAGTGAGCTCGCCCCCATGATGTCGAGCGCCACGCTGAATGCTTTGTTCACCCAGCCGTGGTTCGATGTCGCGCCATGATTGGCGTCGTGTTGCACGCACATTCCGACGACCGCGATCGACAACCCGAGCGAAACGGCGGCGGCGAGGCCTTGCAGCCACGTGGACGCGACGAAGACCAACACGACCCAGGAGGCGACGAACCACGCGAGCACGAGCGCGCTCTTCACGTACATGCGAGGCACGTCGCGACGCCCTTCCGCGATTCCGTCGAAATACGCGTTGGTGGACTGCTCGAGGTCGCGCGAGAACGCGCCGCGCGGAGCAAAATGTACGCGCGGTGGATTCGTTGCCATCTTCCTCAACTTGGGCCGTTCGGGGCGGCCACACCGTCACGTGTTCGCCAGCACGGCGAATGACGCGGGAGGACCTCGATCTGGGCGCACCGTCCCACGGCAAGGGCCGAACGCGGCTGAAATCGATGCGTTTTGCCAAAAATGACCGACAAAGGGGCAGCTCGCATCCGCAATGACGGAGAAGAGCACGAGCCTCGCGCCTCCGGAGCGGCACGCGGTCTACATGCCGCGGGCGCGTCACGGGTCGCCTCCAGACCGTGCCGTGACCGCCGGCCGGTCGACGCGTGGGCGGAAATCGGTCCGCGGAACTTCGGCGGCGAGGGCCAAGAACCAACCATGCGGTTCGCGATTGGACACGCGCGTCGTCTGCGCCTTCGCGTGTGCATGCAGACTGCATATACTTGGACGCGGGGCAACGTCGACGCCGCCTGCGGAGCTTCGTGCGGAACGCCCCGACGAGCGGCTCGCACGAACCGGCCGCCCCGGCGCGCGAGCCGAGCCGGACCGCCGACGAGCCGACGCGCTCTCCCGAGGGTTGGCCGGATGCCCGCGCCGCCGTCGACGACCGGTCAATAGCGATACTGCCATACGGTGTCGATCGTCGCCTTTCCGCGATCACCGACGGTGGTCGAAAGTGACCAGTTCGGCGCGAAGCGAAAAATTACGCTTCCGAGGCTTTTGTCCGGCTCGCTGATGGGGGGAGTGCCGAGAACATAAGCGAACCGCAGCGACACGTCGCGCGATACCACGACCTCGAGCTCGGGCCGCGGATTGTTCGAGCTCGTGGTGTCGATTCGGGTTTGGGTCTCGATACCCGTAAGCCCATCGAGGGCAGAGTCGAGCCCCTGCGTGAGCGCGCCTCCCGCCACCGTGGTCGCCGCCTGTGTACCCGCACCGGGCTTGGTGCCACGGCCGGGGGGCGCGTTGAAGCCGTCGGCGGAGCCGAACACGACGAGTTGCAGGATCTCGCTTTGGGAGCGCGCGGGCTCGGCGCGGAGGGTCACCTTTCCCGTCTTCACCGGCCCCACGAAGTCGGCGAAGACGCGGGTGCGATCTTTGGCCGTCCACGAGGCCGTCGCGACGACGACGGGGTTCGCCGGATCGTCGCCCTCGAACGTGACGGTCCCCTTCTCGATGCTGAATTTTTTGCCTTGGAGGTCGAGGGTCCCGGAGGGCACCTGGATTTGCCCCGTGACGACCGTCTTTCCATCCGCGAGGCGTATGTGCGGCGCGCCCGTGAGCATCACCGCGATCATCGATCCACGGCGAACCTCGACGTCGTTCCCTAGCTTCACGTCGATGTCGATCGGGAGAGACGCGCTCGACTCGGGCGGCGGCTCGCCTTCGCCCTTCGAGCGGCTCAGGCGAACGAGCACGAGCTGTCTCCCCTGCACCACGCCTACGCGAACGTCGTCGCGCGGCTCGAGCTCTTGAACGGCCTTCCCGGCCGACTCGGACAGGCGAACGTGGAGGCTCGGCACGCCGACGTTGATCGCGATCCCCTTCGCGGAGCTCCGGACGGCGACATCGAACCTTCCATACGCGTCGCCGAGCACTTGCCCGCCCACGGCGACGTCGATCGGCGCGCCCTTCTCGATCGCGAAAGCAGCGTTCGCTCCGACGAAATCGAGATCACGAAACCGCGCTGTCGCTCTCCCTGTCATGCGGCCAGAGCCGTCGCTCAAGGTGATTCCATCCACGTTGACGACACCACCAGGAGCGAACGTGACCTTCGCGTCGATGTCGCGGTACTCCTGCCCGAGAGACGCGAGCACGAACGTGACTCCGCGCGCGGCGACGAAGCCCTCGGCCTTCACGTTCTTTCCCGTAGCGTCCGCCGAAAGCCGAGCGTCGGCGTCGATCCTACCGTCGAGGTCGCTGAGCGCGCCGCCCGTGAAAGGCCCGAAGATCGCCGCGCGTAGCTCTTTCGCGACGAGGCGCGCCTCGATCGCTTTGCTCTTGTCGATCTCCGGCACGATGCGTTCGCCCCACGCGAGCGCGAGCCCCGCGTCGAGCTCGAGCTTTCCCCCCTTCTGTTCGAGGCGAACCTTGGCCGCGGCGCGCCCATCCTTGACAGTCGCGGTCACCTTCCCGCGCGGGATCTCTGCCCCTCCGACGCTCGCTCCACGGATCGCGAGGGCGACGTCGATCTCCGCGTCTTCATGAAAGTTCGTGAGCCGCGCGTGTCCGTCGAGGCGCCCTCTTATCCTGCCCTCGGCCGACGTAGGCAGCGCCGCGAGAGAGAGGTTGTCGAACGAGATTTCGGCGCCTGCTTTCCATGGCAAGCTCGCCGGTGGCGTACCCGCGAGCAGCTTCGCGCTCTCGGCGTCGAGGGTCGCCACCAGCACCGCCTTTCCGGCCTCGGTTCCCTGACTCACGGTGGCCTCGAGGTCGGCGTGTTTTCCGTCGTAGCGAAGCTGCGCGTCGAGATCGCTGCCTTTGCCCGTCGCGTTCACGACCTTCAAACTCTTGCCGCGCACGTCGACGACGAGCCGCGGGGCGCGCACGGTGCCTTCGAGGGCGAGCTCTAGCCCGGCTCGACCGCGAAGATCGGCGGCGAACGAGCCGAGCTCGGGCGGGAGGTCGACGAGCTTTCGCTCGGGCACCTGCACGTGGAGCGCGAGCGGCTGGTCGTAGAGGTTCTCGAGCGCCGACTTCGGATCGGCGAGAACACGAGATAGTGGCAAGTCGACCTTTCCGTCGGCCATCACGAGATAGCCAATCGCGTCACGAGCGCGCGCGGACAGTGCCAAAAACCCAGTGACTCCATCGAGGTGGACCTCGCCGGAGAGATCGAATCCGCGGTAATCGCGGGCCGGCTCGTTCGCGGCGCTCGGCGGAACGACTACCGCGAGCCCGCTCGTGCTCACCGCGAGATCGATGGTCGGCAAGCGTGAGCCAGCGGCGCTCATGAAGCCCGCTTGCAAGCGCACCTTCCCGTGCGTCGGGTTCACCGGGAGGGTCGTCACGTCGACCACGTCGGGGAGGCGCGCGAGGTCGCCACGCGCGTCGACGAAGCCGCTGCCCTCGGCGTGCTCCCACGAGGAAGCCATCAGCGCGGGACCTGCGAGCTTCACGTCCTTCGTCGACACTCGAAGATCGAGCACCTCCCCGATCGACGCGTCGACGTCGATCGAAGCGACACGCCGGTGAAGGCTCGCGTCTACGTTCGCGTGGGCTTTGGAGACGCCGGGGAACGATCCGTCGACGAGCGAGAGCCCCGCCGTACCCTCGACCTCGCGCCCATCGATGACCAGATCGGCGTCGATCATCGCGTGGCCCGAGAGCTCGCTCATCTGGAGGATCTCGCCCACTTTCCCGAGGTCGAGATCGGTCGTGCGTGCCCGCACGGTCGTTCGATTTCCGTGCTGCGAGAAGTCCGCCGTGAGCGGATCGCCGAGCCCGCCCACCACGAGGTCGCGCACGTCGACGCCGCCATTCAGCACCACACGCGGAGCGGAGACACGGAGCGTCTCGCCTTTGCTGTTCGCGGAGACCAGCGCGTCCGAGATCACGATCGTGTCGCCGATGTCGATCCCCGCCGAAGCAGCGAACCGATTCACTCCATAATTGGCGTAGCTTACTCCGCGACCGGTGAGCTCTGTCCGGAGCGAGAGCTTCTGCACCGGGCCACTCGCGTCGACGTGCACTCGAGCCTCACGGAGGCGGGCACCTTCGGCGCGCACGTCGCTCACGTTCACGTCGGCCGAGGCACGCGCGACGAGGGTCGTGAGGTCGAGCGTCCCTCGCGTCGCGAGCGAGCCCTGGCCCGTCCCGAGCTTTCCGAAGCGGGTAAACGCGCCGAGCACGACGCGAGTGTCGGTCGCGAAGGTGAGCGGAGGCCGCGGTTCGCTCGGCGAGGGTGCAGGGGGCAGCTCCACGTGCGCGGTCGTGGGGGCGCCCGGCTCGCGCGCGACCAGATCGCCGACGACCTTCCCGCTCTCCTCGAGCACCCCGACGACGGTGGTCTCGGGGATGCCCTGGCCCGCGACGTGCGACGTGGGATCGACGACGACCTTCGCGTCGGCTCGTATTTTTCCGCCCGTCGGGACGAGGAGCTTGCCCACGATGTCGGCCCCGAGACGCGACGGCGGAGCCCCTTCGGAGAACGTCGCGACCTCGAGATCGCGCACCTCGGCGCCGAGCTCCACGTAGGTGCTTTCCACGAGCGTGGCGCGTGCGAAAGCATCGAGTCGCCCTCGCCCGAGCGCGGCGTGCACGTTCGCCTGGAGCTTCGCGAGGGACCCCGCCGCCTCGACGCGAAGGGACAGATCGCCGTCCGGCGCGAGCCCGGGGACGAAGCCCGAGAGCACGCGCGCCGGCACGGGAGGCACCGCCACGACGGCCGTCATGAACGCGTCGGAGTAGACCGCGTCGGCGACGAGGGGCACGTGAGCGACCTCACCACCGAGCGTCGCGCGCGCGACGAGCGGGCCGTCGTTCTCCGGGAGGGTGAGGCTCCCGACGAGGGCGAGGGAGGCCGCCTGCCCGGGGACCACTTCGCGTGCACGAAGGCGTAGCTCGCTCGCGCGCACCTCGATCCGACCGCCGACCATCGAGAACGCCCCCACGAGCGGCTCGACGTCCGCGTCGATCGCGAGCCCGTCGGTCGGCGATCCGTGCACCCATGCATGATGCACATAAATCCGAGTGAGCTCTACGGTGGGCCCCGGGCCCGGGGAAGGCTCCTTTGGCGCCGGCGTCGCGCTCACGAACGCCCGCGCGACGAGGAGCTCCTTCTTTTCGTCCTTGGTGCGGTCGAGGAGCAGAGTCGCGTGATCGATCTCGATGGAGTCGATGCGAATCGTGAGCGGCTCTTCGCCGGTGACGACCCATTCGAGGATACCTCCCACGAGCGACACGACGTTGGTGCGAACACGTACGCCGCTGACCTCGGCGATGGTCTCACCGCTCTCGGCGACGAGGCGCCCATCGACCCCGACGAGGCCACCGGGTCCGATCGCACCGACGCGGTCGACGATGACTTTGCCCTTGAAGAGGCCGCCGAGCACGTCGTTCGTGATCGAGGCCGCGGCACGCCGACCGACGGGAGTGTCGAGGTGGGCGAGCACTCCGAAGACGAGGGTGACCACGAAGACGAGGAGGAGCGCGAGCACCTTCGCGAACCCGAACAGCACGCGCGCGATCGATTTCATCAGAAGGCCTCTCCGACGCCGAGCGCCACTGCAAGCGGGATTCCCAAGAACTTCGCGGGCTCGCGCTCGTCGGGGGTGAGGCCGCCGACGACTTGAAGACCGGGAATGCGATACCCGAGATCGAGCCGAATCGGGCCGACCGGAGTTTGGTATCGCGCGCCGAGCCCACACGAAAGATGGAGGTGCGCGAGGCGAAAGTCGAAGCGCTTCCCGGACACGTCGCTCGCGTCGCAGAACGCGGCTGCCGAGAGCGGCCCGGTAATGTCGACCCGCACCTCCAAAGAGGCCTCCCAAAGGGTGAATCCGCCCGTCGGAGTACGACAATCACCGTCACAGGCGATGGCGAGGCGGGCGGCCTTCTGCTCGGGCGTCAGATCGCCGATGTCGGCATAGGGGCTCACGCCGCGGAGCGGATAGCCACGATTGGAGCTCGGCCCTCCGGAAAAGAACCCGCGAAAGTACATGAGCTGGTAGTCGAAGGTGCGGTCCTTCTGCGAGAGCGAAGCTGCGTTTCCGTAGACTGCCTCGCCGTAGTTGAAGGGAAACAGGAGCCCCACCGAGAGGCGGCCCGCGAGCGTCACCCGCTTTCCGAGAGGAATGTACCCGCGCGCCTCCGGCTGGAGCTTGATGTCGCGCGCGTCGCCCCCGAGACCGGCAAACTGCACCCCCGACGAGAGGAACGCGCCTTTGTGCGGGCGGACGCGATCGTCCCGAAGATCGAGCTGCCCCACGAGCTCCGGATACGAGATGAGCACGGTGCTGAGCGAATCCGTCTTCGGGCCGAGGTACGCGAAGGGATAGGCCATTTGAAGGTTGTGGGAAATGGCTCCGAAGAAGCGTTTGAACGACCGGTCGAGGCCAATCGTATTTCGCAGCTCGCCGTACCCTTGCACGGTCGCGTCCGCCGGCGGATTCGGGTCGAGGAGCACGGGGGCGACGTCTGCACCCGGCCGCACGAACGCCCCGGTGCGTCCTCCGAAGATGCCTGGTTGCCGCATATCGAACTGCAGCTTCGCTTCGGGGAGGGGTCGCTCCGGTGCCACGAAGTTGTTCACCCGCAGCGGATAGAGGACGATGCCGGCGCCGAGATCGACGCGAAACACCCGGAGACCGCCCAAGAAATTGCGGTGCTCCCACCCGACCATGCCCGTGACTGCCGTCTTCAGCACGTCGAACTCGATGCCGGCTCCGACACGAAAGGTCTTCAGCTTCGCCTGCTCGAGCTCGACCTTCACGTTCACTCGTTCGTCCGCTTTCGGCCCGCCCGCGAGGTCGGGGATGATCTCGACGGACGCGAACACTCCGAGGTCGAGCACCGCTTGGCGGGCCTCTTCGAGCTCCTTCGTGGAGTACGCCACCCCTTCGCGGAGAGAGAGCGCCGAGCGCACACGGTTCTCCGGGAGGGCGCCCAAGCCGTGGAGCGACACCGTTCCGAGCTTCTGTTTCGTCTTCGGCTCGACGGCGTAGTGTACGAACGCACGATGGCTCACCAGATCGACGTCGGCGTTCGCGGTGACCTTCGCGAACGCGTAGCCCTCGTCCGTGAGCGACCGCTCGAGGTCCTTCTTCGCCCCGTCGAACGCGGCCTCGTCGAACGCTTTCCCTTTTGGCAATCGTGCCATCGCCGCGGCGTAGGCCCGCGCGCGGAGCGCTTCGTCGAGGCCCTCGAGCCCCCTCACGTCGGCGCTCGCGACGAGGGTGGGAGGGCCCGGATCGACGAGAATCTCCACGCGAACGTGGTTCTTCGCGGTTTGGTGCACGCGCCCCGCGCGGGCGTGCGCCTCGTAGTACCCTCGCGCGCGGCACGCCGCCTCGATGCGGGCCATGTCGCGCTGGAGGACGGAGGGCTCGTAGAGCGAGTACTCGTAGACGACGCCGCGAAAGAGGCCGACGAACTTGTCGCTCGGGGCGGTGGCCATCTTCTCTTCGAGCTCGGCCATATCGGGCCCGTCGGGTGCGCCACCTACGTCGCGAACCTCGATCCCGTACACCGCCGAGCGCCCCTCGGGCACGGTGTGACACCCGGTACCGAAGAAGAGCGCGACCACCGCGACGAGCGCGAGCGCGATGGCACGCGGGCTGCTGGGAGCGCCGCATGAACGAAGCGCTTCCTCTCCGCCTGGGAACGTGGACCGCTCCCCTCGTACTCGCCGCGTTAGCGCTCTCAATGGCCTGCGGCTCCCCGAACCTGCCGAGCCCCAAGCTCGCCGCGCATCCCGCGAGCGACTTGCAGCCGGTCGACTACCCGCCGCCCCCGGCGCGCGCCGAGGTGATCCCTCCGCAGCCCGAAGGCGACGCGGTGTGGGTCGACGGAGAGTGGTCTTTCCGCGGGAAAAAGTGGCGTTGGCGCCGCGGACGCTGGGTCGAGCTCCGCTCTGGCTCCGATGTTCGCTTCGCCCCGTGGACGTC
The DNA here is from genome assembly GCA_013297655.1 of Myxococcales bacterium. Taxonomy (GTDB): domain Bacteria; phylum Myxococcota_A; class Polyangia; order Polyangiales; family Polyangiaceae; genus JAAFHV01. Next base: position 82,061 of record JAAFHV010000003.1, read on the forward strand.
CGTGCGCAGCGCGGACGGACAGCTCTTCGTGGCGGAAGGGGCCTGGTTGGACGGTAAAGGCACCGTCGTCGCGGCGCCGCGGGTGCTGGCGGAGGCACCGCCCTCCAAATCGATCGTCGTCAACGAACGCGGGGAGGACGAAGACGTCGGCCGCGACATTCGTGAGCCCCGCGATGGCGGAGCGCGCACGAGAGAACGGCAGAACGAGAGCGACAAAGACGGGGGCGCGCCGTGATGCGCGATATCGTCGCCCTCGCTCTGATCGCGATCGCGATCGCTGCATTCTGCACATTTTCCGCGGCGCAGGCGTTCGGCCTCTTTCGGCGCGGAGCGCGCGAGCACGCGCTCTACGCGCTGCTCTTCCCACCCCTCGGAGCGTGGCTCTCGTACCGCGTGGGCATGCGGATTCGTGCCCTCGGGTGCGTGGTGAGTCTTGGATTGTACGGAGTTGCAAGGTGCCTGGCTTGACGGTCTCGTCTCGGGCTTCCGGGGTTCGTTGCGCACCGCAATGCGAACCCGGTGCCAGCGCGCACGAAGCCCAGCGGGCGAGCGCGCCGACGAGCGCGAGCGCGGCGCAGTGTGCGCGCACGGCCATGTGTGGCGTGATGCCTCACTCGCGACGCGCGTGAGTGCCGCGCACGAGGCCGCATGACGAGGCTCGCGGATTGCATCGTCCCGCGGGCCACCATGACGCTCCCCTTCCCCGTTCGTTCCGCCTCCCCCTCCGTCGTCGTGCCCGCCGCGTTGATCCGCGCTCGAGGTGTCCGATGAAGGCCGCCGTCGTCGTCACCGTCGCCGAGCTCGACGCCGTCTTTCGTCAGCTCGTGCCGCTCGAGGTCGATCTCTCGAGCATCGAGAACGGCAGGCGCGTGATCTCGATCCACCGCGTGAGCCGGGTCGATCTGATCCCCGACGTGGGCATCAGGGTCGTCGGCGCGGCGGAGGTGGAGTGGACCGTGCTCGGGATCACGGTGCCGGTGAAGGTCGACGATCTCGCGCTCCGAATCCATCTCGAGCTCGAGGACGGCAAGCTCGGCTTCCGCTTCGAGATCGAGTGCGCCGACGTTCGCCTCGTCCCCGAGCTCGTCGAGGGCTTGGCGTGGACGCGCATCAACGAGGCGCTCCGCGACGAGGCCGCGGTCCCTGCCTTTCACTTCGCAGAGCTCGTCGCGCGGAGGGTCGCTCTCCCCGAGTGGCTCGGCCCGCTTCGAGACCTGGTCCTCGGCGACGGGGGCGGTTTCCTCTGGATCGAGGCAGAGACGATCACGTTCATGGTCGGGATCGACGTCGCCGCGCGGCCGCGCCCGCTCGGCGCCTCGCTTCCTCAGACCGAGGCGCGCTGAGCGATCGAGCGGGCATACCGGTTGCAACTCGCAAAAAGGATCACGACGTCCATGCGAGTCCTGGCACTCGCGGAAAGCTGTAGGTTCCCCGTGCTCTCCTCCACGACTCCGCACATCGTCCTCGCGCCGCAGCGCCTCGCCCTCGGGCGCGCGAGCGGCGCGGCCTGCGCTGGTCGCGCGAGCGCGGACATCGGCATCGCCCGCATCGCCCTCGACGGGGCGGCACGATGAGCGAGGCGGAGAACAAAGAGGACCCGTTCCTCGGCCGCCTCATCGCGGACAAGTACCGCATCGAGAGCTTGCTCGGGGGCGGCGCGATGGGCTCCGTCTACCGCGCCCGCCAGGTGGCGCTCGACCGTGAGGTGGCGCTCAAGGTGATGCACCCGTCACTCGCACAAAGACCCGATTTTGCAGCGCGCTTTCACCGTGAAGCGAAGGCGTCGTCGCACCTTTCACACCCGAGCCTGGTCGCCGTCACGGACTTCGGGCAAGAGCCGTCTGGCCTCCTCTACCTCGTGATGGAATACGTGCCCGGCCGCACCCTCGACCACGTCCTTCAGCACGAGTTCCCGCTCGCGCCCGCGCGGACGGCGTCCATCCTCTCGCAGGTGCTCTCCGCCGTCGCGGTCGCGCACGAGGTCGGCATCGTTCATCGCGATCTCAAGCCGGACAACATCCTGGTGTTCGATGGGGTCGACGACGACGGCCAGCCGATCGACGTGGTGAAGGTCTGCGACTTCGGCATCGCCGCGATCCTCGGGGTCGGAGATCTCGCGTCCGAGGGCGACCGCGCGCGGCATCACCGAGCGGTCAAAAAAGAGTCGAAGCGCATCACCATCGCCGGCACCGTACTCGGTACTCCCGCCTACATGTCGCCCGAGCAGGGCGCGGGTCTCAAATCCGACGCACGCTCCGATCTGTACGCGCTCGGCGCCGTCCTCTACGAGATGCTCACGAAGCAAGTGCCCTTCGACGGCACGGATGCCACGGGTGTGCTCGCAGCGCACGTTCTCCAAGAGCCCAAGCCACCGACCGACGTCGTGAGGAGCGCGTGCCCTCACTTGTCGGCAGTGGCCCTCCACGCGCTCCACAAGTTGCCGGACGATCGTTACCAAACCGCGCGCGAGATGCGAGCGGCGGTTCGGCGCGCGGTCACCACGTCCGCCATCGGACTCGAGGGTACACCGCTCGAGGGAATTCCAATCGCTGCGCTGCCATCGGCGCGCGATCGTCTGGTATCGGAGCCGTCCGCTTCGATGATCTGGAACCGCTCGACGGAGACCCTCGCCGCACCTCTCGAGGAGATCGACGCGCCAGCACCTCCTCCGAACGCGCCCGTCGTCCGCCGCGCGCGCCCACGGTCCCTCGACTACGGGCTGGGAGGGATCGCCGCGCTCACCTTCGTACTCGCCGGGGTGTTCCTCTGGCACCGCAGCGACGCGCTCGCATCGCACGGGATCGCCGCGATTTCGCCGTCGATCCACGCCGCAAACGCGCTCGAGCCAGCTCCTCCAACGCCCACCATCGAGAGCGTCACCGCACGGGATACGCCGCGCCCGGCAGACAGCAGCGAGCGCCCTACGACCCTCGCGCCGGAAGCCTCGGCGCCCGCCAAGCTCGTCATGCTGAAGCCGGCGCCGGGACCGCGTATTGCTGCGTACCATCCCGATCACGCACGCCTCTATCCCAAGGTCTTCGCGACGAGCCGAACGAACCGTAGCGCGGTGGCGGACATGGTCTCGCGCGCCGAGCTCACTCGCTGTTATCAGGACGCCCTGAGGCGAGCGGGACAACCCATCGGCGGCAGAGGAACGGCCCACCTCGAGATCGATCCGAGCGGCCTCGTGACACAGGTCTCGGTCGCGCTCCCAGCGCCTCTCGTCAGCGCGCGGGCGTGCCTCGTCAATCGCCTCACTTCCCAACGAATCGCGGTCGCGCCACAAGCACCGCACGCCAACGCCGACGTGCTCCTCGAGCTCGAGCCCTGAGCTCCAGGAAGCGCGCGCCCTCGCAGTAGGTGGCGCGTAACAGGTGGCGCGGGCTCTCTCATAGGCAATTACCAGCAAGGGCTGGATTCATGTGTTTTGACGAGCGCGGCGCGTGCTCAGGGGCAAACCGGCGTCCAAACCTCCGGCCCGAACACCTCCGCGACGAGGGCGTGAAGATCCGGATCGTAAGCCGCGAGCTGCTTGCGGGTGCTCACCTCGTTGTGGATCCCGTTCGCCGGAGTGACGGCGATGTTCGTATCGAAATACGACTGCACGCCCTCTGCGAAGTACTCCTCGGTGTTCGTGCCGGCGTAGGTGTCGCGCCACTTGCCGGCGCCGGTCGATTTCGCGAACGCCGCGTCGAGGCGCCTTTGGAACGTCTTGTCGACGAACACGACCCCGAGGTTCACCATCCCGTGCGCGAGCTCGTGGACGAGGATGTTCTCGCCGAGGTACCGATCGCTCTTTTCGCAGAGCACGTTCTCCTCGGCGCACGACGTGGCCGGTCGCGCGACGGTGCCGCCGAGGCCGCGCGCGCGCTCGTCCCAGTTCGTCTCCGGGAAGGCCGTCTGGAGGTCGGCGTGCTCGGGCACGTCGGTCGTCTTTTCGGTCCGCGCCATCACCGCGAGACGAGCGAGGTTGCTCTTCATCGCGTCGCGGACGTCGGGCCGAAACGAGAGCATTTTCCGCACGATCTTGCACGATTGACGGAGCGCCGCGTCGGTCGCCTTCGCCGACGACACGACCGGGATCCCGTCCGCGTCGAGGTACTTCGCGTAAAAGGGGGAGAGCGAGAGCGCGGAGGGAGGCGCGACGATGGGCGCGTCGCAGCTCGCGAGCGCGGCGTCTGCGGCCGCGTCTGCCCCAGCCTCGGCGGAAGCGGGGGGCTCCGCTGCGTCGACCGGATTCGCCGGGTCGTTCCCTGTCGTGATCGTGCACGCAGCGCCGCTCACCGCGACGATGACCAAGAAGGTAGACACGGAGAAGGCAAAGACGGCTTTGGGTCGCACCCAATTAGTCTACTACGAGCCGGCGGCGCGCAGCGAACGAGGGCCAGCGATCATCGGAACCACACAAAACGCCCCGGAAGCGAGGGACTCTCGACCGCCGGGGCGCCTCACCAGATCGGAACGATTCAGCCGCCGATGCGCGCGCGCTCCTTCTCGACGATCGTGTAGTCGACGGAGGTTTGATTGCCCACGACGACCGTAAAGCACGAATAACGCGCCTTGAGGAACGGCTTGAGGTTCACCTTCAGGGTTCGCGCGCCGAGGGCCGAGGTCCACGGCGGCGGGGTGACGCTCCCGCCATCTTGGTAGTTCCAGAGCGTCTTCACGTCGGCCTCGAACACCTTTTCGGTCGTGCCCATCGCGTCGGGAAGACCCGCTGACCAGCGGTAGATCGTGAGCTTGTCGTTCTGTGCCGCCGTAGCGTGGAGGGCCTTGGCGCGAACGAGGAGGCGAAGTGTGGACCAGTTGTTGTCGTCGTTGTTCGAGTAAATCGCCTTGCCGACGAAGCTCTTCCCGAGCACCTCGGAGTCGTAGCCCACACGCGACGAAGCGGGCAGTCCGCTCACGTCGAGGAACGAGAGCGCACGCGGGCACTGGGCGGGAGCAGCATCGGCAGCGGAGATGGCGCCGAAGTTGTCCTGGTCGCCGTTCAAATCGGCGGCGCCAAACGCGGCTCCGGTGGCGAGAACGAGCGCAGAGCCAAGGAGAGCGGAGAGGATCTTTTTCATTGGAGTCACCTGCTTGGTTGGAGCGGTAGTGGAAGGTCGTTGGCTTTCGTTCGCGACCTGCCGGGTTCGACGGAGAACCTACGTCGGCGGGCCTCCGCTCACCCGTCCTCCGAATGAACCACATTGTGTCGAAGTCGTGCATCACCTGGGAAAACGCAGGCTCAACGCGAATTCGCAGCGCGCGTCGCTCGATCGAACGACGCTCGAATTGGCGTGTTTCCGCCGTGAGCATTCCGCGGCCCACGCGAATGGGTGACACCGCAGCGCGCGTCACCGGGGCGTGCAAGATCCCACCCTCGCCACGCGATCACGATTGCCTACTTCGGCGCTCGAGCCAACGAGGAACCCCTCAGCGAACGAGCCACACCTCTTGCCCCACCGCGGCGACGAGCACGGGCTTGCCACCTGCCTCGGGGGGGCACACCGCGAGGGCGCGCACTCCCTCTTTGGCTTCGGTCCGAAGGCGTACGCGGGGAGCCTTCTCGAGCGACGTAATCACGAGTCGGTCGTCGCCCTCCGCCGCCGTCGTCACGATCTCGGGAATGCCATCGAGGTCGAGATCGGCCAACAGCACTTGGGCTCCCGCGCCGTCCATCGTGAGCACCTCGTTGCCGTCGAGCCGCACCCGCAGCTTCGCAGACGGCTCGCGGATAGCCACCGCGCGATGCCCCTCGCCTTTCGTGTCCACGTACCGAAGCTCCGAGATGGCGTCGAAGCGCGGCGGGAGAGGCATATCGAGCACCTTCTCGTGCACGTCGGACGCCCCTCGGAAGTCCCTGGCGAGGGAGCACGCCTTGAGGCCATCGAACGCGCCGTGCTCCGGCACGAGGCTGGCGCACGACATCGAGCCGGACACTGGCACACCGGAGAGCAAGTGGCGCACCACGAGATCGGGGCCGAGCGAGACGCCCCCGCGGTCCGAGGTGCCGACGAGCAGCGCGCCGTGGGTCGCGCCTCTCACGATCACCGCGCCGCCGAGCGGCTCGCGCGAGGGCACCGCGAGGCGCGGCCCGAGATCGCGCGAGGCGACGAACTTGTCGACCCTGACGACCGACGGCGCGGCGGCGGTAGCGCCCGCGACCACGCGCCCGAGGGCGATACGCGCCTGCGAGACGAACGCGATCTCGAGGGAGCCATCGCCGTCGACGTCGCCGCATGCGAGCGCCAAGATCTCGCCTTCTCCGTGCTTCGCGCGCGACACCTTGCCTTGTTCGAGCGCGATCGGCGGCATGAACGCGCGGACCTCGGCGTCGATCGGGGCCGAGGCGAACGCATGCGCGCTCGGCCCCGGAGCTGGGTTTTTCAGGCGTTCCCAGCTATTTTTCACCACCGTGTACACGTCGGCGACGAGGCGAAGCTCGCCCTTCTCGATCTCGGGCTGAACGAACACGAGCGACGACGCGCGGCCCGCGAGCGCGCGCGCCGTTCCGAGCTGGACGGCCTTTTCGTGCGCGCGCGCCCCCACCTTGCCCGCCACGATTTGCGCGATCCGAACCGAGAGATCGTCACCGCGCGTGAGGGGCGCGTCGCTCTTCGGAGGGGCGACCACGACGAGCGCACCAGGCGGCGTCGCGCCGAGGCCCGCGCGTACGCCATCGGCCACCGTGACGATCGCGCTCACGGCGCGCGGAGCCGCAACCGCGGCGGGGCCATCGGCGCGTGCAGTATGCACATTTGCGAACGAACCGAAGGCGCCCAGTAGCGCGACCCCGGCGACCCACGCCCGCGGAGAACCGAGCACGCGCGGACGCGGCAGACGTGGAGAGGTCGGGCGAGGGCGTGAACGCATCGACGCTCGCAGGATACCGAATCTCGAGCGATCGTGAGCGCCGGCGACGCGATCGATCACGAATCCTAGAGCACCGAACAGTTCGATGACCGAGGATTTTCGCTGAGTTGCGAGCCGTGCGAGGCGCGACGACGAGTCCTACTGCTGCTAGCCGAGGAGGAGCAACGAAGCACGGCGACGCAAATCGGCGAAAAGCCGACCGAATCGAACTGTTCGGTGCTCTGGCCACACACGATCCATCGATCGCGGGGCCGACGAGGCGGAGACGCGAAGGTCACCGCCGAACCGTCACTCCGGCTTCGGCAGCTCCGGCAGCGACGCGTCGACCTCGGGAGCTCCCGGGGCGAGCGGCGCCAACGGCGCGCCACCGTCGGCGATCGCCACGTTCGGCGCGCCTCCATCGGCCATCGCGCCGCCGTCCCCCACGAAGGGCTCCGACACCTCGGTCGGCTCGGTGCCGGCGAGGAACACCTCGGTCATGACGTCTTCGTCACCCGGGTAAGCGAGCTTGCCGGAGTGGGTATCGATTTTGGCCTCGACGATGCCCGCAGGGCGCGGAAAATCGCTCTTCGGGCGCCCCTCGTGCGCCACCTTCATGAACGAAATCCACGCCGGCAGCGCCGTCACGCCGCCCGCTTCGCTACCCCCGAGCGACTTCGAGTCGTCGTATCCCACCCACGTCACCGCCGCGATGTCCGTCGAGAAGCCGGCGAACCACGTATCTTTGGACTCGTTGCTCGTCCCCGTTTTGCCGGCCAAGGGTCGCCCGAGCACCTTCGCGCGGGCGGCGGTGCCGTGATCCACCACGCTCGTCATGAGGCTCGTCGCGAGATAGGCCACGTCGGCCTCGATCACGCGGCGCGGGGGCGGAGGCGGCTTCAGCTCGATCTCCTTGCCGTCCGGTCCCACGATTTTCGTGATGACGCGCGGCTCGTCGTAGACGCCACCGGCGGCGAACGTGGCATACACCCCGAGGAGCTCCATCGGCTCGATTTCGTAGCTCCCGAGCGCGAGCGACAAGTCGGGCTTCAACGTGCTCTTGATGCCCATCGCGCGGCCCCACTCGACCACGTTCGCGGGGCCCACGTCCTCGAGCACGCGTACGGCCACCACGTTCACGGAGTTGGCGAGCGCCTCGCGCAGACGGAGAGGATCTTTGCCCGTGTATCCCTCGTAGTTCGTCGGCTTGTACGGGCCGAAGGGGGAAGGGTTCACGTCGACGAGCGAGGCAGGTGTGAACCGCCGCGAGCTCAGCGCGTACGAGTACACCACCGGCTTGAACGTGGAGCCCGGCTGCCGGCGCGCCTGCGTCGCACGATCGAGGGTGCCCGCTTGCCCTTCGTAGCTGCCCACGAGCGCGAGCACGTCGCGGGTGCGAACGTCGAGGGCGACGAACGCGGACTCGGGCCCGAGCTCCACACGGAGGGGAATTTTGCCCTTGTGGACCTTCTCGTCCTCCGGCGAAGGAACCGGCGCGAGCAAGCTCACGCGCACCTTGGCGCCGATCGGGGCGAACGAGCTCGCCGACTTTTTGTCCGGGTTGTAGCGCTCGATCTCGGCCATCTTGAAATAGCCAGTCGCGGTACCGACGCGCACGTCTACCGTGTTCGCGGTGTCGTCCACCGCCGCGACGACTCCCACGTATACCTTGTGCGACTCGAAGCTGGGAGTGCCCTCGAAGGCCGGCGCTTCTTTGGACTTCGGGGCCGGCTTTTTACCCTTCTTGGGCGCCTCCGCCGCGGCCGGAGGCGGCTTGAGCCCACCCACGAGCCCGTGACGTTTGTCGTACGCCTGGAGGTTCTCGCGAACGGCCTTCCGCGCCGCAGCTTGGAGCTTCGGGTCGATCGTGGTCGTGATCGTGAATCCGCCACGGCCCGCGCGATCGGGCTCGAGCTCGAGCAACATTCGACGAGCGATCGCGATCGCCTCGGGGGCAAGCTCACTCTGCGCCTCCACGAGCGGCACGATCCGGACCGGCTCCGCGAGCGCCGCTTCGTACTGCGCGTCGTCCAGGAAGTGTTTCTCGCGCATCTGGTCGAGGACGAACTTCTTCCGCTGGAGCGCGCGCTTCATGTCCCGACGGGGGGAGAAGCTCTCCGGCCCCGCGATGATGCCCGCGAGGAGCGCGCTCTCGCCGACCGTGAGATCACGCGCCGGCTTCCCGAACGTACCCCGCGACGCCTCTTCGATCCCGAAGCGACCGTGACCGAAATAGATGTGGTTCAGGTAAATTTCTAGGATTTCGTCCTTCGTGAGCTGCTCTTCCAAGCGCCCCGCCAAGATCGCCTCGCGCACCTTGCGGCGGTAGCTGTGCTCCGCGTCGAGGAGCACGTTCTTGCAAACCTGCTGCGTGATGGTGGAGCCACCTTGGCGCACACGGCCCGAGCGCAGATTGACAATCACCGCGCGCGCGATGCCGAACCAATTCACGCCCTTGTGCTGGTAAAAACCTGCGTCCTCCGCCGCGAGAACGGCGAGGCGGGTGTGCACCGGCACGTCTTTGAAGGAGATCACGGTGCGCCGCTCGGTGAAGAGCTCGGCGAGCAAGGTGCCGTCTTTCGCGAGCACGCGCGTGGTCTGCGGGGGGCGATAGTTCGACTTCACGTCGATCACGCTCGGCAGATCTTGTTCGTAGTGCCGAATCACCATCACGATCGCGAGCACCCCCGCGAGCGCCAGCACGAGGAGCGCGACCGCGAGGCGCTTCGTCCAACGCCAAACGATGGCGGAGGCGGTCACCTTCACGACCTTCTTCTCGGGCAGGCTCGCGCGCCCTTTCGAGTCCGAGGGGCGCTTCGCGTCGTCCGCCGTCGCCGGGGACTTCCCAGGTTCCTCACCCGCGCTCGAGAGTTCGGCGTTCACGCCCCCTCGAACGCCCTTCGCGCCAGCGCTCGTCCCGGGCCGCGCGCTTTCCGGCGACGACCGGCGCACGTTCGCCGGACCGTGAGGACCTTTGGGCGGTGGAAACGAAGAACCCATCCTTGGTGGCGCTTCTACTACGCGCTGCGCCTTGGCACGACTTCTGCGCTTCCGAGGCTCCTGGCGGGCGCGACTTCCTGGCCCCATCCGCGCGAAAAGCAGGTAAATTCGATGATTTACGCACGACCGAGCCGAAGCCACCCCCGCCTGCGGTTCACACAGTTCACCCGCCGCGCGTGCGCGGTCCTACGGCTCTGCCTGCTCTTCGGCTGCGACGGGTCGAGCGCGCCCCGGGTGCAACGCGGATGTGGAGGCTCGGGCGAACGAACGCCGGACACGACGAGCCCAGTGCGCCGCCGGGAGGGCTCGCGAATGACCGACGGAGCCGAGCTCACCTGGGAAGAGCTCGTCGGCGAAGAGCCACGCGGCTTCGACGAGCGTGATCCGCGCGAGCCGGAGTGAACCTCGGCCGGAGCCCGCTCAGCCCGCGATCTTCTTCCACGAGGGCCGCGCCGCGAGCCGCTCGAGCCAGGCCGCGACCCCGGCGAACCCGGACAGATCGATCCGCAACATGCCCGCGTTCACGAGCACCGGCATGATCGAGATATCGCACGACGTGATGCGGTCGCCGACGAGCCACTCGTGCGATCGAAGCCGCATGTCGAGCGCGACGAGGCAGCGGTCGACCTCCACCCGCGCCTCTTCCACCACCTTCGGGTTTCGCTGATCTTCGGGGAGGCGAATGGTGTGCGCGAAGATGCGGGCCACGTTGGGCGAGAGGTGCGCTGCGCCCATGAACATGAAGCGCGCGATTTCGGCTCGTTCGCGCGGATTTTCGCCGCCGAGTCGCTTCCCCGGGGCGAGCGCTGCGACATATTCGAGGATCGCGTTCGACTCCCAAAGAGTGAAGTCGCCGTCCACCAACGTAGGCACTCGCGCAGTGGGGTTGAGCGCGCGGTACCCCTCCCCCTTGTGCTCGCCGCTCATGAGATCCACCGGCACGTGCTCGTACGCTATCCCCGCTTCTTCGAGGGCGAACATGGCACGACGCGTATTGGGAGACATGGCGAACCCGTGGAGCTTCATGCTTTCCTCCCTTCGGTCGGTCGGCATAGGCACGTCGTTCGCCTTCGGCTCACTCGCATGTTCATGAGGCGGCACGGTAGCGCGGAGCGCGGAGCCGCCACGACCAAAAAGGGTCTCAGCGCGCACCCTCTGCCGCGCGCAATAACCGCACGAAGAAGCGCGCACCAGGCCGCGGATCGACGTGGTGGGGCGCCTCCGGAGCGATGATCCCGTTCACGCCCTCGCGGAGCACCACCGAAGCGCCGCCGCGATCTTCGAGCACGTAAACCACGTGCCCCGCCTCGACGACGATCTCGCCCCAGGTGCCACCCTTGGTGGTGTGCGACTTCAAGAGCCCCGCCGGCACCGTGCTCGGGTCGAACGCGGAGGTACGCTTGTATTCTACAACATCATCGGGGAGCTTCGGCATCAGGCAAAATGGGCACGCGAGCTCGGCGCCGATCTTCGCCGCGCGACCCTCCTCGGTGGTGACCCAAGGGCGCACCTCCCGCGGCGGAGCGTGGCGTACGTGCTGCGTGTGGCCGCAGGCGAGCGTCGCGACCCAGTGACCTTCCGAGTCCTCGAAGAAGCTACGAATCGCAGAATTGGGAGCCGGATCGGGGGTCATGTCGCCATGCTACGCCCCGCCGGACCGAAGACCGCGCCGCGCAAGGCTCACCGCAAAAAACGCCAGCCGAAGATCGTAGCGCGCGAAGGTTCGCCTATGCTGCGCCGGTTCATGCGCTCTCCCCTCGTTCGCCTAGCCCACGTGGCCATCGTCGCGTCGTTCGTCCTCGCGGCGTGCAAAAAGCCTCCGAGCGTCGCGAACGTGGACGCGACGAGCCCCGCGCTCGACTCCGGCAGCGACACGAGCGTCACGCGCGACTCCGGCAGCGACGCGAGCGCCACGCTCGACTCCGGCAGCGACGCATCGAGCCCGTCCGCGACCCCGTACGGCAAGCTCACCGAGCGCGCTCACCTCCGCTGCTCCGTGCTCGCCAAAGCCAAAACGCCGAACTACCTCGCCAACCGCGATCTGACGACCTCGTTCGTCGACGGCGACGACCTCTTGGCGCTCGTGAACCGCTCCCCGCAAGGCGCGCTCTCTCCTGATTACGCGCCGAGCGACATGGTCGACGTCGTCAGGTTCGAGGCAAAAACACCGGTCGAATGCGATCGTTGGCAGTGCCTCCGGAAGGACGCCGCGACGGCGATGAAGGCCCTCCTCGCCGCGATGGCCAAAGCGGGATATCCGGGTCACATCGAGTCGGTCTATCGCAGCTACGCCGCGCAGTGCGCCACGTTCCAGGGCTGGGTGCACCGGAGCGACTTCTGCTCCGCGGCCGAGCAATCGGCCCTCCCCGGACACAGCCAGCACCAACTCGGCACTACCATCGACCTCTTTACCCAAGAGTGGAAAGCGGGCGGGGAGACCGTGTTCAGGCAGGGTTTCGGCTGCACCAAGGGCGGCAAGTGGCTGCAAGAGCACTCCTGGGAGCATGGCTTCGTGTTCCCCTATCCCATTCACCCGGACGACGTTCACGAGAAGGAAGACTGCGTCGCGCGCGCCGACCACGATATCCCCATCAACCCGAAGACGGGCTACCGCTACGAGCATTGGCACGTTCGTTACATCGGTGCGGCCGACGCGAAGGCCTTCCACGAAGCCTCGTCCGCGAAGCCCGCGCGCGAGCCGAGCGCGATCACCCTCGAGCAATGGATCCGCGAGAAGCGCGGCCTCCGTGGGGATACCGATCTATCCGTGTGCGACGGCTGCAATTGCGGGGCGTGCGCGACCTTGGCCGGGAGCGCAGGGGTCTGCGGAGCGCGCGCGATACCGCTCGACGACGCGGGTCTCCCCACCCCACCCGAGGGAGAAACGAAGATCGTCTCCGCCCGCCTCGCCACGCCGGCAGAAGCCGCGAAGTGGCCTGGAACGGTCGTCGCGGTCGAGGTCGAAGCGGCGCCTCGCACGCTCACCCAGCCCCCGTTCGTCTCCCCTACTGGCCCCGGGTTTCCGGACGCAGCGATCTCGACGGCCACCTTCGTACCGCTCCCGAAGACCCTTCCGCGTGACTACCCCGCCCTCGCCGGCGCGGTACGCATCGGCGTCCGCCTCCCGGGAGACGCGGCCAATCGCTACAAGTATTCGTTCGGTATCGGAGACTTCCGCGCGACTGCCATTTATAACCGCGCCAACCTGCTCGTGCCCGCGCAGGAAGGAAAGAAGCTTTACCTCGTACCGCTCCCGCGCGCGTCGGGCCCGATCGAGCTCCGCGTGCTGAAGGGCGGCGCCCCCGTCGGTGACCCGGTGAGCGTCGAAGCGAAGTCGCCGTGAGCCTTGGCGAAGCAGGCCCGCGTGGCGCCGGCGTGGAGACAGCCGCGAACGAAGAGCCCCCGAAGGTGCGTGATCTCCTCGCGCTCCTCCTCTCCCGCGCGACGCGACTCTTCGCGTTCGGCGCGACGTCGGTCGTGCTCGCGTTCCACCTGGAAAAGCGCGGGTTCGGTGAGGCAGCGTTCGGCCTCCTCGTCACGGTCACGCTCCTCGGCGACGCGGCGCTCACTCTCGCGCTCGGTCTCTTCGGGGGACGCCTGGGGCGGAAAGCGGTTCTCGTAGGGAGCGCGCTCTTCCTCGCCGCGGGCCTCGTGGTGTTCGCGCTCTCGCGTGATCCGATCGTGCTCTGGGTCGTCGCGACGATTGGCATCTTGAGCCCCTCTGGCGGCGAGGCCGGCCCCGCGACCGCGATCGAACAAGCAGCCCTCGCGGGGGTGACCTCCCCGAACGAACGGCCGCGAATCTATGCATGGTACAACCTCGCCGGCTCCGTCGCGGTCGCGCTCGGGTCGAAGGCGGGTGGCTCGCTGACGGAGCTCCGCGACACGGAGACGGTGTTCGTCGGGGCCGCCGTGTTGGTCGTGCTCGGCTCGTTGCCCCTCTTCCTGCTCTCGAATCGTATCGAGTCGAGCGCGCCCCCGCCGCGCGTTCCGCTCGCGAAATCACGGCGCATCGTGGGCACGCTGTCGCTGCTCTTCGCGCTCGACTCGTTCGGGAGCGGACTCGTCCTTCAAAGCGCGCTCGCGTTGTGGCTGCGCCTCCGGTTCGGCTTCGCGGCGGGCACCCTCGGCACGCTCTTCTTCGCGACGAACCTGCTCTCTGCCGCCTCGGCCCTCCTCGCCGCGAAGCTCGCGACCCGGATTGGCCTCTTGCGGACCATGGTGTTCACCCACATCCCCGCGAACCTGTTCTTGCTCGCGCTCGCCTTCGCGCCGAACGGGGCGGTCGCGATCACGCTCGTTTGCCTACGTTTTTGCCTCGCGCAAATGGACGTGCCGGCGCGAATGGCCTTCGTGATGCGCGCGGTGCCGGAGGAAGAGAGAACACAAGCGGCGGTCGTCACCTCGCTCGCGCGAAGCTCCGGGAACGCGATGGGCCCGCTCGTGACGGGCGCCTTCCTCGCGAGCAAGAGCTTCCAGGCGCCGGTGATCCTCGCGAGCGTAGTCAAGATCGTCTACGACATCGGGCTCTATCGTGCGTTTCGTGCCCACGAGGAAGAAGCGGGCAGAAAGTAGTTCGTTACGGATCCACGCGCACGAGGCGACCATAAATGCCACTCGCGCGGACCCAACCGTTGATACCGCCGCGGTTGTTGCCTATCTGAAATTCGGCGCCGCGGATGGCCTTCACGAGGTGCAGGTACTCCGCGCCGCGCACCTTGCACAACACGATGTCGCCGACGGCCAAGAGCTCCGCCGCGACCGGCTCGACGGTGCAGAGCTGACCCGACTCGATCTTCGGCGACATGGAGTGGCCACGCGGTCGAAACGAGACCGTCTCCCCTGCCCGTAGTCGCGCGATATGCCCAGCGGCCCAACCCACCACGAGCGGATGTAGCACGCGACGCCGTCGCCGGCCCCGACCGCAGCAGCCAGAGCGCGGCTCGGGGGCCCGAGTGTCGCGATCGGACTCGACCTTCGCGCTGCGCCTCCCCGCTCGAAAAGCGTGCATATCGCACACATACGCGCCAGCACGGGTGAAGGACCATTCGACTGGCGCCGCCGCGTTTCGTGATAATTTCTGCCCATGAACACGCGAGTGAGCCGAGCACCATGCCTGTGCCAAGCGACCAGAGGGAGGGCGGCATGAACGTGCTCGTGCTCAACGCAGGGTCGTCGACCCTGAAAGCCAAGCTCATCGACACCGAGAAGCCCGAGAAGCCCGAGCCGCTCCTCTCGATGACGGTCGAACGCATCGGCACCGATGGCGTGACCCACGAGAGCGCCGTCGCGACCGTGCTCGCGAGCGCCGCGTCGTCCACCCATCGCGTCGACGCGGTCGGCCACCGTGTCGTGCACGGGGGCGAGCGGTTCATGGGCGCGACCCTGATCGACGCTTCGGTCGAGGCCGCGATCGACGCGTGCTCCCAGCTCGCGCCGCTCCACAACCCGCCGAACCTCGCCGGCATTCGCGCCGCGCGGAGCGCCCTCCCGAACGTGCCGCACGTCGCCGTGTTCGATACGGCGTTTCACGCGCGCCTCCCGCGCCGCGCGAAGACGTACGCGATCGACGCCGCGGTCGCGGAGAAACACGGCATTCGCCGCTATGGCTTCCACGGCACGAGCCACGGTTACGTCGCCGAGCTCGCCGCGAAGCACCTCGGTCGCCCGCTCGCCGATCTGCGAATCGTGAGCCTGCACTTGGGCAACGGCGCGAGCGCGTGCGCGATCGAGCTCGGCCACTCCACCGAGACGAGCATGGGCCTCACTCCGCTCGACGGCCTCGTCATGGGCACTCGATCCGGCGACATCGATCCGGGCGCCCTCATCGCGCTCCTCCGCGCCGGCATGTCGGTCGACGAGCTCGACACGCTCCTCGGAAAGAAGAGCGGCCTCGCCGGCCTCTCCGGGGTAGGCCCCGATCTGCGCGACATCGAGCGCCGCGCGGCCGAGGGCGACGACCGCTGTCGGCTCGCGATCAACGTGTTCTCGCACCGTGTGCGCAAGTACGTAGGTGCCTATGCCGCGGCGATGGGCGGGCTCGACGCCGTCATCCTCACCGCTGGCATCGGCGAGAACAGCGCGAGCATGCGGCAGCGCATTTTGCAGCGCTTCGACTTCCTCGGGCTCGTGCTCGACGACGACCGCAACACCGACGGCAAGGTCACCCACGAGCGCCCGGTGGCGGAGATCTCGGGGGAGACGTCGCGTGTCCGCGCGCTCGTCGTGAAGACCAACGAGGAGCTCGCGATCGCGCGACAAACGGTGACGGTGCTCGCGCAGCTCGCGCCTCCCGCTTCGGCGCCAGTCATCCCGATCGCGGTGAGCGCGCGCCACCTCCACCTCGACCGGGACACGTTCGCGCGCCTCTTCGGGCAAGACGCCACCCCCACCCGCTACAAGGACATTTCGCAGCCGGGTCAGTACGCCTGCGAAGAGAAGGTCAACCTGATAGGCCCACGCGGTCGCATCGACGGGGTGCGCCTCCTCGGGCCCCTCCGCCCGAAGACGCAGGTGGAGGTCTCACGCACGGACGAGTTCAAGCTCGGGATCGACGCGCCCATTCGCGACTCGGGCCAAGTGGCCGGCTCCGCCCCCATCGTGCTCGAAGGACCCAAGGGCACAGTCTCGATCCCGGAGGGCCTCATCTGCGCCAAACGCCACGTTCACATGCACACCGAAGACGCGAAACGCTTCGGCGTGAAGGACGGCGACGAGATCGAGGTCGCCATCACCGGAGGACCGCGCGATCTCGTGTTCGGCGACGTGCTCGTCCGCGTGAGCGATCGCTACAAGCTCGAGATGCACATCGACACCGACGAAGCCAACGCCGCCGAGCTCGACTCGGGCAAAGACGGCGATCTGGTCTACACCGGCGTCGACATGGCAAAAGCCGAGGTCCGCGAGAAGCGCATCGTGAGCTAGCTCGCCCGCTCGCCGACCCGCTCGCCCCCACGCGCCTCCCTCCCGCACGTTATGTGCAGGGTGCAACAACCTACTCCACGCCGTAGACGCTCGCCTCCTCGAAGCGCCGCGCGACGAGCATCGCGAGCCCGGTCGCGAGGAGGAGCGGGAGGGCGAGCGCGTAGCTGCGCGAGAGCTC
>JAAFHV010000003.1:99009-101460 GCA_013297655.1 Myxococcales bacterium
GATCACGAGCACCGTCGCGGTGAGCGGCGCGTGAGTCGTCGCCGCGACGAGGGCCGCCATCCCCACGAACGCGAGCGCCCCCGGATCACCGAAAGCGGAGGGCATCACCGAGATACCTGCATGATGCACTAAAATCCCGAGCGCCGCCCCGAGGAACATCGACGGGGTAAATACGCCGCCGGGAGCCCCGGAGCCCACCGAGCCCAGCGTCGCGACGAGCTTCGCGGCGAGCAGCGCGAGGACCACGGTCGACACGTTCGCGTCGAGGAGGAGTCCGAGGATCCCATCGTAGCCGTTCCCGGCGACCCTCGGCGCGACGGCGATCACGATCCCGGCGACGAGACCTCCGGCGAGGGCCCGCACGACGCGCTTGTCGGGGTGCGCGCGCGACACCTCGCGAACCTTGCGCAGCAGCTTGACGAACACGACCCCGAGGAGCCCACCGAGGAGCCCGACGACCGTCGCCCCGAGCAGCTCCGACGCGCCACCGAGGGCGAAGGTACGTGCACCATACAGTGGTCGATCGGGCGAGACGAGGTGGGCGGCCATCGCTCCTGCCACGCACGCGACGCCGGTCCGCGCGATGCTCCCGCGCGCGGGAGCGCCCATGACCTCGACGACGAAGAGCACCCCCGCGATCGGCGCGTTATAGGCTGCCGCGAAGCCCGCCGCGGTGCCCGCCGCGACGAGCTCACGGCGCCGCACCGACACGTCGAGCGCGCGCTCGCCGACGCGCTGGCCGAACGCCACGCCGAACTGAACGAGCGGCCCTTCGCGCCCGATCGAGGCCCCCGCGCCCATCGCGAGGAGCGCCCCGAAGGCACGCAGGAGCGCGGCCCGCATCGACAGCGCGCCCTTGCCCTCGACGACGGCGCCCGAGATCACGTTCACACCGCCTTCGCCGCGCCTCTTCGCGATCTCCGCGAGCCCTGCCCCCGCCACGCACCCCGCGCACACGAGCGCGACGCGGGCAGCGAACGGCAACCGCGAGAGCAGGTCGACCACGCTCTCGCGCCGCGCGAGCCAATACACCGCGCGGAGAAACGCGCGAAAGCCCTCCGCAAAGAGCGCGGCCCCGGCCCCCACGAAGGCGAGCACGGCGACGTCCTTCGGCGCGAAGCCACGGGATGGGCGGTCCATCGTTCAGTGTCGTACCACGAGGACAAACCACGGTTCGGGCACACGCCCCGCTCTTTTTTTGACGCGCCGACCTTCGCGACCGCCGAGATCGTCAACGAGGCAGTCGAGTCCTCGTCGCACGAAGCGCGATCGCCACCCCCGCGCACGCGCCGAGCGCCGAGCCGGTGAGGAACCACGCCGTGTCGATGTCGCCGCCCGCGCGATCGCGATACGGCATGAGACCGGTCGCGACACCGAGCGCGAGCGTCACGAGCGGACCGAGCAAAAAGCCGCAACAAGCCCCCAGCCACGCGAACCCGAAGCGCGTACCCGCCGGCGTGACCACGAGCTTCATCTTCGCCAGCACCTCCTCCGCGCCGCCATCGCGAGGCTCGAGCCCGAGGATCGCGCGGAGCTCTGCTGCGGCACGGTAGTGCAGGGTCTGGCCGGTAAAGTACGCGTCGCTCAGCGGCGTCACCGATCCGTTGCGATCGACGAGCTCGAGCCGCCCCATCGCGGTCTTCATTCCCTTCGTGGTCCAGAAGTCGTCGATCTCGGTGGTGTCGACGCGTACGTCTTCGACCGCCTCGAGCGGCACCTCCCGCGAAGCGATGGGGACACCAAAAATGGCACGCACCACCCGGAGCGCCACCCCGCCGCGCACGACCACGAGCCACATGCGACCCGCGTTTTTGAAGTGCGAATACGCCGCCCAGGCACCGAGCACGAACAGCCCCAACGCGACGAGGGCGGACACCTTGCCGCTTCGAATCGTCACGTCGACCGCGCGCCTGCTCTCGAGCGCCAAGTTCGCCTCCGCGGCGACGTGCTCGGCCTCCTCGACGCTCGTCTCGAGGAGGGCACGCTCGGGTCGGCGATCCGAGTGGAGGATCACGCGCCCGCTCACGTGCCCTTTCGCCCCGACGATCCGATCGACACGAACGCGCCCTTCCCCCGTGAGCTCACCGCGTTCGAGCGCGTACGTCTTGGTCGCGAACGGCGGGCGTCGGGTCGTGACCACGCAGGTGCCCTCCGGCACACACACGAGCGAGTCCGACGCGAGCGCAAAGCACGTCGCGCCCAGCGCGAACACGAGCCCCACGACCATGAAACTCAGCGCCGCCCAACGCACCGGAAACGGCCCATGCACGACGCGCCCCTCGATCGCGCGCGTCTCCATGTGCCGGTACGTCATCCCCCCAGCCTAGACCTCCCCGCGATTGTTCACCCCGAACAACCGCTCGAAACCACGTATCCCACCGCACCACCCAGCATCCACGCCGCACAAGCATCCGCGCCGCACAAGCATCCCGAGCCCGCGCCGCACAAGCA
>JAAFHV010000030.1 GCA_013297655.1 Myxococcales bacterium
TCGTGAAAACGCGAGCGAGGTGGGCCCTCGCGTTCGCGGTCGCAACGCTCGCGGCACCGAGATTCGCGGTGGCTGAGCCCACCAGCACCGGATGGGTGCTCACGAACGCGCGTGGCGGAAAGGCCATTTCGGGAGCGGGTTATCGGCTCTTCAATGTCTACAACAAGCAGCACCTCGTGGTTCGGCCCGGGAAGGCGCCGTCGGTCGACACGAGCCCGACCGCGCCCTACGACGTGGAGATCGTGACGGCGCGCGGGGGAGAGCTGCGCTGTGGGGAGCCCTTCTCGTTACGAGTTGCAGGATACAACCTCGTCCTCGAGCCAAAGTCCGGCGCGATAGTGCCGACGACGGATCGCAAAGCAGACGAGTGGAAGCTCCTCGGCTGTCCGCGCGGAGTCGTCGCGCTCGGCCAACCCCTCGCGCTCGTGAACGTGAAGCGCGGCGACGCGTGGGTGGGTTGCAAGCACCACGGGGCGATTGCGTATTGTTGGGACGACAAACAGCTCATGGGCATCGCCACCGAGTGACACCCCTTCGTCAGCCGAAGAAGGTCTACGTGCGTTCGTGCGCATGTCGCGGGGTGCTCACCACGACATCGCCGCGAGTAGAACCCGTGTTCGAGGCGCAGTAGAGTGCCTCCCATGTGGCCACCCCGCACCGTTCTGGTCGTCGGTGCCGCGCTCGCCGGCGTGGCGCTGACCGCGTGCCAATGGCTCGTGGGAATCGGAGCGCTCGACGAGACCTCTCCCGTGGCGCCTCCGCCGTCCGCGATCGCCGACGGAGGCGACGCCGCGGAGCCGTTCATCAGCGACGCGGATACCGAAGCCGAAGCGGCGCCGAGCTGCCGGCTCGGTTTCGCGGTTTGTGCGGGCACGTGCGTCGCGATAGGCAATGATCCCAAACACTGCGGCGGATGTGGGCACGATTGCCTCGGCGCAGAGTGCCTCGCCGGCGAGTGTGAGCCCGAGCTCGTCGCGCCCGACTCGAAGGGCGGCGCGGTCTACGTCCGCGGTGACGAGATCTTTTATCGTGTCGACGAAGACCTCGTCACGTCGCGGCTCGTCGCGCGAAACTTGACCACGCGTGCGGTCCGCGACGTGTGCGACCTCGGGTCTTACTTTACGATGCACCCGCTCCCCGGGACGGAGTGGCTCGTTACGGACAACACGTTCGGCTCGAGTCCGGCGCGCGCGCGCGTGCGTGTCGTCGACGGCGCGACCGGTGTCACGGTTCGCACCCTCTACTCTGGCCTGGTGAACCCGAACGTGCGCACCGCGGTCGCCCACGGCGACGACGTGTACGTCGCCACCCGCGCCGACGTGCTCCACGTAAAGCTCGCGGGCGGCCCCGTCTCCGTGATCCGGGCGATCCCGGCGACCGAAGGGTTAGGGGCGACGCAGGCCATCCACGCGAGCGCCGCCGCGGTCTACTTCGGTATCGAGGACACCAACGGTCTTCACGAGATCGCGCGTACGGCAGGCGCCATGTCTCGCCGCGTCGACGAAGCGCCGCGGCAGAAGAGCGCGTCTGCGGGCTACATCGACACGAGGCCCGGCTTCGTGCGCTGGCTCATCGGCGACGAGCTGCGCGACACGCCGCTCGACGGAGGGGTGTCTGCGGTCTACACGCTTCCCCTCGCGACGCCGCACGGCCCGATCGGCGGCGGATCCAAGCTCTTCGTAGCAGACGACCAGTTCGGCAACTCGAAGACGAGCCGCGTGCTCCGCATCGATCTCGAGACCCGCGAGGTGCTCGTGCTCGCGAGCCGACAAGATCCCTACGGCCAGCTCGCGGTCGACGATCGCTACGTCTATATGCCGCGTTATGCCAACTTCGGCGGCGGGGTCTTTCGTGTCGCCCGCTGAAGATCGAGGCCAAGCTAGCGCCGCTCCACCGCGGTGCGGGCGCGCCTCATAACGGCGCCGAGGGGGCAAGGCGTTCTCCGCTCTTCTCCTCTAGCCACGCGACCAGCTTGGCGCGCTCTTCTTTGGTGTCGCTCTTTTTCGTTCGCCCAAAACGGTGAATCGGGCGCGGCCGTCGATCGAGCCAAAAGAGGCCTCGTTCGTGGATCGGCTCCCCGTCGCTGGCCGCGAGCCACACCAGCGTCTCGGCGCCGTCGTCGGCCGTACGCAAGAGCGGCCCCATCACCTTTCGAAACGTGGGGAGCGACCGTGCCACGCCGGGGGTCTCCGCCCACCCGGGGTGCATCGCGTGGACGACGATGTTCCTCTCCGCGAGCGCCTTCGCCATCAGCTCGGTCAAGGTGACTTGCGCACGTTTCGCGCGCGCATAGGCCACGACGCCGTCGTAGCCGCGCGCGGGCATCTCCAATCGTGATACGTCGAGCGGCTCCGAGTACATCCCCCCGGACGAGACCCACAGAATGCGCGCCGGGCGGCCGGTCTCGCGCGCCGAACGCTCGAGCGCCGGCAAGAGCCGCGCGCCGAGCACGAACGGGCCGACGACTTGGCTCGCGATCGTGGTCTCGATCCCCTCCGGCGATACCGAACGAACGTCGTCGAGCGCGCCTGCGTTGTGAATCAGGACGTCGATCCGTGAGTGCTCTTTCGAAAGCTCGGCCGCGACGCGTCGCATGTCGGCCTGGTGGCCGGTGTCGCCCTCGCGCACCCCGACTCGGGCACTCGGAATGGCCTCCACGATCGCGCGCCGGGTGCGCTCGGCCTTTTCGCGATTTCGCGCCACGATCTCCACCGTCGCGCCGAGCTTGGCGAGAGAGCGCGCCGCCGAGAGCCCCAGCCCGGAGGTCGCGCCCGTAATGACCACGACGCGCCCTTCGAGCGAGGGCAGGCTCGTTTCATCCCAATGATCGAGCGAGCGCCGCGCCGCCGAGCCAATACGTGTGAAGCTGCCGACGACGCTCGCTTCGAGGAGCGCATCGACCGCGTCTGCGATCTTTCCCATTTAGGCCACCTCGTCCGACCGAAGCGCGCGCCGGAGCCCCTTCGCCGCCCGGTCACCGAGGCGATCGAAGACGATCCCCAGGCCCGCGTCGAGGAGCGCGAGCGGCCCGTTGAGGCGTAGCTCCGCGTCGTAGGTCACCACCGAGCCAACCCCGTCAGGACCGGGCTCGACGAGGATCTCGTCGACCGATCGGAGGGCCCACGTCTTCGCCTCGACCAGCACGCGCCGGCCCGGCTCTACCTGGAGCACCTCGTAACGAAGGGTGGGACGCGTGCCGGCGGTCACGGTCACGTCGTACGTGGCGCCCACGCTTCCATGCTCGCCGCCGGTGCGCACCGACCGCGCGACGCCCGGGTCCCACGTCGCGAAATTCTCGAGGTTCGCCATGTAGGCGAACGCCTCGGGAGCGGAGAGCGGGGAGGGGAGCGAGACGACGTAACGAGCCATGGCACCTCGGGGTTTTCGGAGCAGCGCTCGCAGTTTGGGGCCGGTGAGCCTCGGTGACCAGCGGGACCGCTCGAGAGCCAGGATTGGCAAATACGCCACAGTCGCCGCGACGAGGCGCGTACGGCGACCGCGCGACCCACCCACACCAAGGCCCGCGCCCCGGTCCGCGGGTGGCCGCGCACTCCGCTCACGGGCTTTTGGCTCTCGCGTCGCCCCGAAAAACGGTTGACCCGCCGTTTGCCGGGTGATGCCCTCGACCGAGCCGAAGCGAGCGCGCCGGCATCCGAAAGCTCCCGCGGCCCGTCCTCAAAAATGACCTCTCTCGTGTGGCCTCTTGGCACCCTCCATCCCCTTCAGCGGCGCTATCTCGCGGAGGACCTCGTGCGCCTCCGGCGATCGGACGAGCAACGGCGCTACGCGTCGCCTCAGCGCGCGGCGAAGGTCGACCCGAACCCGCACCAAATCGAGGCGGTCATCTTCGCGCTCGCGCGCCTACGGGAGGGCGGGTGCATCTTGGCCGACGAGGTAGGCCTCGGAAAGACGATCGAGACCGGCCTCGTGATCGCGCAGATGCTCGCCGAGGGGGCCACGCGCGTTTTGCTCGTGGGGCCGAAGGCGCTCCTCGGGCAATGGCGACAAGAGCTCTTTACCCTCTTCGACATCGAGTCCAAAGAAGGGCACACCGGCGCCGGGGGCTTCGAGGGGGCAGGCGTGTTCCTCGTGGGGCGCGAGCAGGCGGGGAGCGAGAAGGGGCGCGACGCGCTGCTCGCCTCGGGTCGCTTCGACCTCTGCGTCATCGACGAGGCGCACGAGGTGTTCGCCGGCATCTACAAGCGCTACGACAAGTTCGGCGAATACCGCGAAGACAGCAAAGAAGCGCGCACCGCCGGCCGCGTCCGCGAGGTGCTCGGCACCTTCCAAACGCCCGTGCTCCTCCTCACCGCGACCCCCATTCAAAACAACTTGGCCGAGCTCTGGGGCCTCGTGCAATACGTCGACCCGCTCGGCACGTTGCTCGGCGATTTGCCCACGTTTCGCGAGGTGTTCTGCGGGGTGGACGACCGCATGCTCGCCCGCGGGCAAGACGACGAGCTGCGCGCGCGACTGAAGACCGTGGTGCAGCGCACGCTGCGCCGGCAAGCGCAGGAGTTCCTCGAGAAGCCCTTCGTCGATAGGCAAGCGCGGCTCTTCGAATACGAGATGAGCATGGAAGAGCGCTCCCTCTACGACGACGTCACGAAGTACCTGCTCGAGCCGAACATCGTCGCGTTTCGGGGCAGCCATCGCCAGCTCCTGCTCATCGGGTTTCACCGTCGCATGGCGTCGTCCACTCGCGCCCTCGCGGCGAGCCTCGCCCGCGTCGCGAGCCGTCTCCGCGCGATGCATCGTGGGGAGTCGACCGAGGGCAAGGCCGACACCGATTTGCTCCTCGCCGACCTCGAGCAGACCGACCTCGAGCGCACGCCACGAGACGAAGCCGAGGAAGAAGAAGAGGACACGCGCGGTCAAGCGGCGGATCCGGAGGCGGTGCGCCTGGAGCTCGCGCGGGTGGAGAGCTACGTGCGTCGCGCCGAGGCCCTCGTGAACGACGATGGCAAGTTTCGGGCGCTGCTCACCGCGCTCTCGTTCGTGCGCGAGCAGGGCCGCCACGGCAAGGGCGCAGGGAAGCTCGTCATCTTCACCGAGTCGCTCGTCACGCAGGACCACATCCGCGAGCGCCTCCTCGAGAGCGGGCTCGTACGCGACCAGGAAATTACCCTGTTTCGTGGAACGAACGACTCCAAGCGGGCGCAGGAAGCGCTCCAGAATTGGCGCGACGAGGTCCCGACCGACGGGCCGGAGCCGAGCCGCGAAATGGCGATGCGCCTCGCCCTCGTGCACGAGCTCGCGACCCGTTCGCGGGTGCTCGTCTCCACCGAAGCAGGCGCCAAGGGACTGAACCTGCAGTTCTGCGATGCGCTCGTGAACTACGATCTTCCATGGAACCCGCAGCGCATCGAGCAGCGTATCGGGCGCTGCCACCGGTATGGCCAAAAGAACGCCGTCACCGTGATAAACTTCCTCGCGAAGGACAACGAAGCGCAGCGCCTCACCTTCGATATTTTGAGCCAAAAGCTCGAGCTCTTCGGCACCGTTCTGGACGCGTCCGACAAGGTGCTCCACCACGGCGACGCAGCCGCCGGCGGTGTGCTCGCTTCTGCCCTCGGCGCCGAGTTCGAGGCCGAGCTACGCCGCATCTACGAGCGCTCTCGCACGGTCGACGAGGTCACCGCCGAGCTGCGGAGCCTACGCGAGCGGGTCGCAGAAGATCGCCGCCGCTTCGAGGACACCCACGCCCGCACCGCGAAGCTCATCGAAGAGCACCTCGACGACGACGTGCGCCGCGCCCTCCGCTCGCGCCGCGAAGAGCTTCCCGCCGCCCTCGCCGCGCTCGATCGCGACATATGGACCACCGTGCGCGCCTACCTGCAAGCGCACGAAGTTCCCTATGCGATCGAGGGCGCCATTGGCGGTGACGTGCTCCGTGTGAGTGCCCACGAGCGACTCCCGGCGACCCTCGCGGGAGGCACCACCGCCGCGATCGGCGCGGTCGCCGGTCACGCCTCGCTGCACCCGAGGCACCCGCTCGTGGTCGCCGCGATCGCCGATGCTCGTGCGGCGACGACCACCCACGGTTCGCACTCACCCTTCGGCAGAGGAGCCGAGGCCGGAGCGCCTACGGTCTCCCGCGTCTCCCGCGGAGCTATCGCCGTTCGTGTCCCGAGCGACGCGACTCCGGACCTCGCCGCGCTGCGAGGAAAACATGGCCTCTTGCGCGTCGCGAAGGTGTCGTTCGATGGGTTCGAGCGAGTCGAGCGACTCTTGCCTATCGTCGTGCTCGCCGACACCCTGGAGCCGCTCCCGCCCGCGACCGCCGAGGCGCTCCTTCGTGCGCAGATGGTGAACAGCGCCCCCGTCGACCTCCCGCGAGGCGCCGACGCGGTGCTCCCCGAAGACATGGCCGACGCGATGGAGACCGTCCGCCGCGCCGCGCAAACCGAGGTCGACGCGGCGGAGCAGCTTCGCTTCGAGCGCGCCTCGTTCCAAGCGCAGAGGTACATCGAAGACAGGCTCCTCGTGCAAAAACGTAGGCACGCCGAGCTCGTGCAAAAGCTCGACGAAGCCCAAGCCCGCCGCGACGCCTCGATTGGCTACGACGCGCGCACGGAAGCCGAGCGCCGGGTGATGGAGATCGACGTGAAGGTGACCGAGCTCGAGGCGGTCGTAGAGAAGCTCGAGCGCCGGGAGAACCCTACGTTTCAGCGCTTCCACGACCATATTCATCAACGCCGCTACGCCGTGCCCGTGGTGGAGACCCTGTTCGAGACGGAGCTCGTCATCGAATGAGCCCAGCACCGGAGGACGACGTCGTGTTGAAGCTGCTCCACACCGCGGATTGGCACCTTGGCCGCCGCTTTCCTGGCTTCGTGCGCGAGGACGCCGAGCGAAAGCTCACCCGCGCGCGGGTCGACGTGCTCGAGCGCATCTTCGGCCTCGCCGAGCGCTACGAGGTAGACGCGGTGCTCTGCGCGGGCGATCTCTTCGACGTGCCCTCGCCGCTCCCGGAGTGGTGGGAGCCCCTGGTGGAGCAGCTCGTCAAGCGCAACTGGGCATTACGACCGGTGTTCCTGCTCCCCGGCAATCACGATCCGCTCCTCCCCGATTCGATTTGGGCGCGCGGGAGTAAGCTCCGAAACGCGCTTCCCCCTTGGGTCCACGTCGTCGACGCTTCGCCGCTGGAGGTTCCCCTCGTCGGCAATGCGGTGCTCTACGCCGTGCCGTGCACCAGCAAAGCGGGCCAGCGCGACCCTACCGAGCTCATCCCCAAGCGCGCCGCGGGCGACGATCGCATTCGCATCGGCATGGTGCACGGCAGCACGTTCGACATGAAAGATTGCCAAACCGACTTCCCGATATCGCGCGACGCAGCGATCGATCGTGGCCTCGACTACCTCGCGATAGGAGACACCCACGGCTTTCGCTTCGTGCCCGCCGAAAGGCGCGAGCCGCCGACGGTGTATCCCGGCGCGCCGGAGCCCACCGCGTTCGACGAGAAGGACGCCGGCAAGGTGGCGCTCGTCTTCGTCAATCGCCGCCGCAAGGTCACGGTGCAACCCGAGGCGGTCGCGACCTGGACGTGGGAAGAGCGCCATATCGCCACCATGGCGGAGCTCCGTGACCTCCGCGCGCGCACGGACCTCGACCGTCGTGTGCTGCGTTTACGCGTGGAAATGTGCGTGCCCGCCCCCGAATACGAAGAAGCCGAGCGCCTCCTCGAGGACCTGGAAGGCACCGTCGCCAAACACGGCCGCGTCGGTGTGCTCCAGCTCGAACGCGCTGGCCTCGTGCTCGAGACGAGCAGTATCGATGTGTACTGCAAAGATTTTCCGGACGTGCTGCGGAGCGCGGTCGAACGCCTCCGCGAGCAGGCCAACACCGAAGATCCGGCGCGCGCAAAGGTGGCTGAGCGGGCCCTCTTCCACCTCTATCGTCTCGGTCGAAAGGCCTCCTGAGATGCGGTTCGTCAAGCTCGTCGTGAAGAGCTTCCAGGCCATCGAGAGCGCGGAGATCGAGCTCGGCCGCGGGCTCAACGTTCTTTATGGGCCCAACGATCTCGGAAAATCCACGGTCGCGAGCGCCATCCGCGCCGCCCTCTTGGTGATGCCGGGCACGGCCGAAGCGAGCCGTTATCGACCCTGGTTCGCCGACGGAGGCGCGCCCGAGGTGACGCTCACCCTCGTCGACGACGACGATCGCTACTGGCGTGTGAAGAAGTCGTTCGGCGCTTCGGGGGCGCAAGCAAAGTCCGATCTTGCCACATCGAAAGACGGAGTCGCGTTCGTTCACGACAGCGACGGGCGCGCGGTAGACGAGCAGCTCAGGAAGCTCCTCGGATGGGGAATCCCTTCACCAGGCGGAAAGGGCGCTCCGCGTGGGCTGCCCACGAGCTTTCTCGCGAACGTGCTCCTCGGCGAACAATCGAACGTGGAGTCCATTCTCGCGCAGAGCACGGAGGGCGACGGCGCCAGCTCGGGGAAGGAGCGACTCCGCAAGGCCCTCGCCGGCCTCGCCGAAGATCCGTGGTTCAAGCGCGTGCTCACCGAAGCGCAGAAGAAGGTGGACGCGTATTTTACCCCCGCCGGGCAGCGCAAACGCGGCAAGGGCTCCCCGTTCATCCAGGCGTCCGACTTGGTGAAGGCGCGCGGAGAGAAGCTCGACGAGCTCCGAAGAGGGGTGGAGGAGTCGCGCGCGGTCGAAGAGAACGTCCGTACTCTACGCGAGCGCAGCCTCGCCGCCCGCGAGGCCTGCGACGAGGCCACTCGCGAGCTCGCCACGCTACGCCAAGCGTATGCGCGCGCCGCCGAGCGTACCCGCGCCGAAGAGAAGCTCGCCCGCGCCACGGCGGAGGTCGAAGCGCTCGACCAGCGGGCGAACGAGGTCGCCGAGGCCGAACGTGAAGCGAAGCGTCTCGAAGGTGTCGTTGCCAGTGCCGCCGAGCGCGTGGTGGAGGCGAGCGCCCTCGCCGTGAGCGCGGAGGAGGCGGTTCGCGCGGCGGAAGATGCGCTCCGCGCAGCCGCGGGGGAGGACGGCGCGAGGCAGCGCGAGGTGAACCGCGCCAATCTACAGCGAGAGCGCGCCGAGCTCGCGACCAAGAAGGTCGAGGCGGAGAAGCGTCGCGACGCTGCGGCGGCCGCGCAGAAGCTCGCGCAGTCGGCGAAGGACGCAGGAGAGGAAAAAACGCGGGCGCTCGAGGATCTTGCCAACGCGCAATCGGGCGAAGAGGGGGCGCGCGCCGTGCTCACGGAGGCGGAAGGCGACCTCGCCCTCGCGCGCAGCATCGTGGCTTATGGTCAGTGGCACGCCGCCGAAGCTGCCGCGAATCACGCCCTCGCCGCCCGCGATCGTGCCGAGTCGGAGCGGGCACGGAGCAAAGCGAAGGAGGCCGCGGCGTCCGAGTACGAGGCGCGCGCGATCTCGCTGGAAGCAGAGGCCACCGCCGCGCGCGCGCTGCTGCCCGATCCAGCGCTCACGAAACGAATCGAAGATCTCTTCCAGCGCATCGCCATGGCAGAAGCGTCCCTCGGGGGAGGGTTCTCCATCGTGCTGAAGGGCACTGGCAAGGCTGCGCTCCACGTGACCACCGACGGGGAACAGGTCGTCGGCGGCACGATGCTGGACGGCAAGCTGGTGCTCGAGGCCGACAAAATGGCCAGTGTCGGCATTGCCGATTTGCTCGACGTCGAGATCGTCGCCGGTGCGGCCGAAAAGCGACACGAGCTCGAGAGGCTGCGCGAGCGTTGGGCGAACGAGGCCCTCCCGTTCTTGAAGCGGGCGGGAGTCGAGGCTCCTCTTGCCCTCCGCGAAAAGAAGACCGCGCTCGATGCCCTCGATGCGAAGCTGGTGCAGCTCCGAAGCGACGCGCGCCAACATCGCACCGAGGCCGCCGCCGCCGAAGCCGCCGCGACCCTGGAAGACCAACGTCGGGCGATGCTCGACGCGAGCGCGAGAGAGGCCTCGGTGCTCGAGGCGAAGCTCGGGGCCCAAGATCGTGCGCTCCTCGCGCAGTACGTGGAGCGCCTCGGGCCGCAATGGAAAGAGCAAGCCGACGCGCTCGTAAGTGCCAAAGAGGAGTCGCTCGCGGACGCGCGCGGCAAGCTGGAAAATGCACGGAGTGCGCGTGAAATGGCGCAGTATCGCGCCGCCGACGCGGAAAAGCTCGACACGAGCGCGCGCGCCGCGGCCGAGGGTGCGCTCGCCGCGCTCGGGCAACGAAAGGGCAAGTCGCCCGCGGGTGCGCTCGTAAAGCTCCTCGACGAGGCTCGCACCGAGCTCGACACCGTCGCTGCGCGCGTGCTCGTCGTCGATACCGAGCTTGGCGCGCTCGAGCGGGAGGCCTCCGAGAAGGTGAACGCAGCGAAGGCGAACGTGGAGCGCGCAGAGGCTTCGCGCGATGCGGCGATGGCCGGTCGTGCGGGCCTGGTGCAGATCCAGGAGGCCGCGCGAGCCGATCTCCAGCGCGCGCTCGGGAGAGCGGAGGCGCTTCGCAAAGCGCTCGAGGGCGCCGATCGTGCCGGCTCCGAGCAGCGCCTCGCCGAAGCCAAAGAGGCATTCGCGGTGTATGCCTCCGATTCGCTCGTCTCTCGTCCCGGCGCTCCAGGGATCACTGCCGACGACGTCACGGCGGCGGAGGCGCGCGAGGCCGAGGCAAAGTCCAAGCTCGACGAGTGCAAGGCAGAGGCGAGTCACGCCGAAGGGGCGCTCACCAAAGTAGGCGGCGCGGGTGTCCGCGACGAGCTCCTTCGGTCGCGCGAGGCCTACGATCTCGCCAAGGAGCGCCAACACGATCTCGAGGTCGACGCGGACGCCTGGCGCCTGCTCCGCGAGACCTTGGAAGAGGTAGAGAAAGAGGGCAGTACGCACCTCGGGAAGTCGCTCGCGGCGCCCGTGTCGAGCCGCCTCGCCGACTTGAGCCGCGGTCGTTACTCGGGGCTCCGCCTCGACCAGCACCTGCGCGCCGAGGCCATGGACGTGGCCGCCGCGAAGGCGAGTGACGACGTGCTCGAGGCGCTCTCGGTCGGCACGCGCGATCAAGTCGCGACGTTGTTACGCCTCACGGTGGCAGAGCAGCTCAAGAGCGCCATCGTGCTCGACGACCATTTGGTCCACACCGACCCCGAACGCCTCGAGTGGTTCCGCGACACCTTGCGAAGCGTGGCCCTCGGCACCCAAGTCATCGTCATTACGTGCAGACCACACGATTATCTCGGCGCCTTCGATCTGTCCCAGGGCGCGACGCGCGACCTCGCGGGTGGCATGATGCGTGTCATCGACGCGACGAAGGTGATTCGGCGCTTCGGCCCCGCGCCGACCTCGCGCCGCTGACGCTCAAGAAAAGACGTCCTCGACGGTAGCGGCGGCGAAGGAGCGCTGAAGCCATTCTTTCAAGGTGGGGAGATCGGCGCGCGAGATGCGAGCGGCCACCTCGGGAGGAGTGGCCAACCCACGGGCGGCGAGTGAGGCGAGCAGCGCGCCGGCCATCGCCTGACGTCCCTGCTCGAGGCCCTTTTCGAGTCCCTGCTCGAGGCCCTTTTCGAGTCCTTGCTCGAGGCCCTTTTCGAGTCCTTGCTCGAGGCCCTTTTCGAGTCCTTGCTCGAGGCCCTTTTCGAGTCCTTGCTCGAGGCCCTGCTCGAGGCCTTCTTGCCAATACTTCTTGGCGAAATCGCCTTGGGGTTTGAATCGTTGCATCATGAGGTTCTCCAAAGCAGCACGCGCTGCGCCTGCGAGGGTGACCGTAAGGAGATCGAAGTATAGCTCGCCGCGCGCGGTGAGGCCTTCGAGTGCGTTCAGTGCGCGAACGGCGGCCTCGGGGTCGGTCGGCCGCGCGAGTGAGGTGACGAGGGCGAGGGCGGGATGCTCCGGCCCGACCTGCAACTGTCCTATTTGCGCGAGCAGGCGGGGGCCCACGACGAGCGGAACGAACCGCGAGCCGCTCGGACGGATGCTCTCCGCGTCCTTGGCCCAAGCTTCGACCCGCTCGTCGAGGGTGAGCACGAGCACGGTCGCCGGAGCTTGGCCGCGGCGCGCGGCTTCGGATTCGTAGACGGGCCACGTCCAGCGCTTCGAATCGTCGATCTTGAGCTGAATCTCCAGGACCACGATCCACGCCGAACCGTCCGCATGGCGAAGCCGGATGCACGCATCGGCCGCGAGCTCGGGCACCGATACGGAAGTAGGGAGCGCCCCCTCCACCGCGAGCCCCTCAACCGGAAATCCCGCGACGGGCAGCAAGTCGAGGAGAAAGCCCTCGTCGAGCTCGAAGAGGTACTTAACAGCCCGTTGATTTACTCCCGTCGGCCAATCGCCGCCGCATCCCGACCGCCTTCGTTGCGATCCTGCGGTGCGTGCTCACCTAGAAAACTAGGCTCCGCGCGCTCCTCGGATCGCGCCTCGGCGGATCGGGCGCGGACGACGACCGGCCTCGGTCCGTAAATCAACGGGCTGTTAAGCGCTTCATGAAGCGGCGACGGCATGACGCCGGCATTGCGCGCGCCATGCCAGCCCGGAACCACGGGAAAACAAGCGCAGCGTGTCTCGCCTGCTGTCCCGGGCCAGAATGCGCGCCGTCCCGGGCCGTCCTCACGAGAACGAGGACGGGCTGTTACGTCTCGTCGCTGGTCGCGCCAACGTCGGTCGATGGTTCGTCCGCGCTTCGTGTCGTGGGGTCGGGGGCTCCACTGTCGGTCGCGACCTCGGTTGCGGTTTGCATCGTCGGGTCGGAGGCTCCAACGTCGGTCGGAGGTTCGTTCGCGCTTTGCATGGCAGGGTCGGCGCTCGTGTCGATACGCATGAGCACACCGCGGCCGGTGTGGACGTAGACACCCTTCTTTCCAATCCATACGCGCGAGCCGCGCTGACCGGCGAGCACGGGCCAAGTCGCGAGGACCTTCCCCTCGAAGTCCCTTTGGCGGAGCTCGCTGTCCATCGCCACCATCACGAACGCGGGGTTTTCGCCAGGTGGCGTAGCGGCGTAGTGCGCGGCGTGGTCCGTGACGGTGAGGGTAGGCCCGCGTGACGGGATGCGGTGAAAGTGCTGATTCGGAGCCCGCGTGCCCACGTCGACCGTGCCGTTGTCGTAGACCACGAGCGAGCTCGCCTCGTCCATTTCGAGGCGTTCGATGCGTATCTTGCCGGCGCTCACGTCGTGGACCTCGATTTGGCCTACACCGGTCGTGACGGCGACCAACTTGCCATTGTGCGATAGCGCGGCGAACGAGGGCCCCGTCCCACCGTGCGGCGTAGAGAAGGTGCGCACTTGGGTGCCATCCGCGCGGACGAGCGCGAGCCCCTCGGTATCGGGGACGAGCATGGAACCGTCGCGCGCGATCGCGAGGCAGGTGCAGATCCGCGCGACGTCGTTGCGAGGCACGGTGACGACGAAACGTTCTTCGAGCGCGCCGGGGTCCATCGCCGCCTTCGGTCCGAGGCGGAGCACGCCGAAGGTGACGCGTGGGCCCGACGGAGCGCGATAGGGCCCTTCCGGAGCTTCGGAGTCGCGATCGGCGAGCAACCACACCGCGCCGTCGGGTCCTACGCGCACCTCGCGGACTGCAGGGTAGGCGCCGAGCGCGAGCGATGTCACCACCCCGGTCGCGAGGTCCACCTTCCGAAGAAAGCCCCAGTCGCCGAGATACGCGACGCCGCGCGCCTCGTCGATCGCGAACGCTGCGCCCATCGGCGGCCCGATCTCGGTGCCGAGGACGAGCTCGAGACCGCCCTTCGTACCGGTGCCGACGAAATCCTTCGCGAAGAGATCCAAGAGCGCCTTGTCGGCGAGTTGAAACGCGGCGACGTCGGCGAGCTCGGGTTGGAATCGCTTCGGCACGTGGAGCTTCTCGCGCGGTTTTCCCTTTCGCGGAGTGACCACCACGAGGAGCTGCGGCACGCCCCCGTCGTCGAAGGTGAGGGTTACGCGAGCTTCGCCGCTCGGCCCCCGGAACACGAGATCACCGAGCCAAGCCGCGAGCTTTCGAGAAAGATCCACGAGCCAACGTACAGAAGAACGGCCGCGCGCACCCGTCGATGTGCGTCGCGGGGGCGCGGCGAGCTCATCGGGGCCGGTTTTTCGTCCGATCGTCCACGAGGGAAAAGCCGAACGGCTCGCTCCCGAGGGAACGAACCGCTCTGGTCGCTTGGCGCTGCGCCAAGATCAGGGATCTTTGAACCGCATGCAGCGACCACCCATCCAGCCCGCCTTGAACTCGGGATAGATACCGCGCGCGTTCGCGCCGCTCGCTGCGCCGATGCCGTTGAAGTGGCCCGTCGCGAACGCGAGGCCCGCGCCTGGTGCGTCGGCGAGCGCCATCTCGTGCATGTTGCCGCGCAGGTCCATCCAGGGCTCGTCACCGGCGTTGATGCGGACGACGTCCTCCGTCATGCGGCCGGGCGCGGCGACGCGGTTGGCGCCGTCCGTCACCCCGGCGCCGGTGGCGGGGTAGAAGTAGGCGAAGGGAGCTTGGCCCGCGTCGCACGTGAAGTTCGCCTGCGGCGCGGCGGTAGAGAGCGCGACCATGCGACCGTGCTCGCCCGTTTCGCAGGTGGGCCGTGCGCCGACGACGCGGCGGCTCGTGCCGGTGTTGGCGACGAAACGAAGCACGGCGCTCGTCGCGAGCTGCCCGCCGTCCCACGCGCAGAACGCGGCGAGCACGGCGTTGGGAATGCAGTTCATCGATTGGGTATCGAGCTGCGCCTGCGAGAAGAAGCGCTTCCCGCCGAGGTTCTTGTCGACCATGACGTTCTCCGGGTACCACCAAGTGGGATATCCGTAGATGCCATTCGAGGTGACACGGCAGTTGTCGCCGTGGGTGTAGAAATACGTGCCGCCGTATCCGAAGATGCGGTCGAGCCCCACGTCGCCAACGGTGCCGAAGTCCTTCGTCGCGTCGATCCCGCCGCGCGGAATGTCGACGATGGTCGAGAAGTTCGTCGGCATCCACATGTTCCACTCGGCGTTCCAATAGGCAGGCGGATTGGCATCGACCCAGCCCTTGATGTTCGGAACGCCACCGTTCGCCTGCATGATGCGCTCGACGAAGGTGCGCACACGACCGGCGGTGACCTCGTATTTGTCGAGGTAAACGACCTTGCCCGGGTTTCGCGGGTCCGTGTAACCCGCGACCGGGAGCGACTTGCAGCAGCTCTCGTGCATCGCGCCGGCGGCGCCCACCTCGCCCGCGCCGCAGGTGGTTCCACCGTTCGGGTTCGTGCAGCTTCGCGCGTCCGCGCAGCGCATCGTCGCGTCGCAGCCGTCCGAGGCGCAGTCGCGGTGGAGCGCGCACACCTTGCCGGTCGCGCATTTCTTCCCCGCCGGAGGCGCGGCGCCGCCGCAGTCGATGTCGGACTCGTCGCCGTTCTTCACGCCGTCGGTGTAGGTCGCCGCGACGCACACGTTCCCGGTGCACACGCCGCTCCCGCAGTCGGTCCCGCTGGTGCATGCCGTACCGGGGGGGCAAGGCGGCGCTTTGGTGTCGAATCCGGCGGGGCCTTTGCCACAATCGATGCCGGTCTCGTTGCCATTCTTGATGCCGTCCGTGCTCGTCGGCGCCTTGCAGACTCCCCCGTTGCACACCCCGTCGGCGCAATCGTTGGCTTCTTTGCAGACCTTGCCTTCGCTGCAGCGCTTGGCGTTGGTGGGCGCGGCGCCGCCACAGTCGACGTCGGTCTCGGTGCCGTTCTTCACGTTGTCGTTGCCCGTCGGCGCGAAACAGACGAACCCACGACACGAGAGGCTCTTGCAGTCGGCGCCCTTGGCGCACGCCTTTCCGTCGTCGCAGCGAGGGGCCACGTTCGGATCACCGCCGCAGTCGACGTCGGTCTCGGTCCCGTTCTTGATGCCGTCGCCAGCCGAGCGCGAGAAACAGACCGAGTCTTTGCAGACGTTGCTCACGCAGTCGGCGGGGACAGAGCAGCCCGCGCCGTCGGCGCAGGGGGGACTCGCGCATTTGGCTTTTCCCCCCGAGTCCGGATCCGTCGGCACCGAGGCGTCGACCACCGGATCGGGCTCGTCGATCGCGGCAGGATCGGTGCCGCACGCGACGAGCGAGGCGAGCGAGCCGAGCGTCCCGGCGATGGCCAGCACATGTCCGAAGGGCAGGGATTTCAAGTTGCGCATCTCGAGCACCTCGGTTTGCAAGTGCGACGCTTCCCCAAGCCGCCGCGTGACAATCCTTTAAGGGTCATGGAAAGCGAGGCCCCCCGCAAGGAATTTCTGTTCGCGCGCGCATCGTAATGGAGCCGGGGTAGGTGCGGCTCGTCTGGCTAGTCTGCCTAGTCTGCCTAGTCTTGCGCGTCGGTCGCACGGGAAGCGGGAGGGCTACGCGCGGGCGGCCTCCAAGAGGCGCGCGGTGCTCTCGACGACGAGCTCGGCAGGTGTTCGTTTCAACGCGCGTGCAGCGCGATCGGCGAGGTACGTTCCTGCGCGGAGCCCGATCCACCTCCGGCCGTCGGCGTGTTTGCCATAAAGCCACGTCGCGACATTGGCATTCGGGGGGAGCGCTTCGAGCTCGGTCACCCACGTATTGGCGTTGGCGGGGTAATCGCCCCACGGAGGCAACTTCATGTTCGCGCCGCTCGCCGCCGCGTCGCGCTCGAACGCGGTCGCGAGCCCTTCTGCCACCACGTGGTCCATCAGCGACCTTCGCGGTACGGCCGCGTCGCGCACGAGGTGGTGCAGCTCGTGGTGGAGGGAGCCTCGAAGCTGAGCGCTCACCGTCGCCACCACACCTCCCGGGCGCGCCGGATCGACCACCCACGCGACCATGCTCGGTGGATAGGCGGTCGCCGTCTCGCCGGTCTCGGGGATGACGTCCTTTCCGGCTTCCACGGTGATGGTCAGCGAAAGAGGGAGCGCGGGGAGGGCCTGGCGCGCTTCTACGATCGCTGCCTCTGCGCAACCTTCGATCGCCCTTCGTTCCGCGCGCGAAAACTCGTAAGCGCCAACGTACGAAAAGGTGACGTCGCGGTGCTTGCAAGCCGCGACGACTGGCAACCCCAACGCCGCGCCGAGAAACGCTCGCCGGGTGAAGGGTGCTGAACGTGCGTGCTCTACTCCGCGTATGCGGGAAACGGGGATCACGTCGAAAGGCTAGAGATCCCTTCACCCGGTGTCACGAGCGGCGGCGCTCGGCCGCGGGCCGTTCGGCGTCGGAGGTGCGCGACGTGGCCGAATCGACTAGCCTCTCCCGTCTTCACGCACCATACGAGGGCGCATGTTCGTTCGCTTTCTTTTGATCTTGGGATTTCTCGTCGCCGTCGCCGCGTGGAAGCTCTCCACTTTTTCGCCCCCCACCGGCGCGACGATCACGGCCGACGCGGGAACGTCGTCGTCGGCCACGCTTCGTTTCGTACTGCCCACGTTGAGGCTCGTCGTCGAAAAGCGCTGAATCGCTCGTCTCCCGGGCCATCGAGGCGACGAAGCACGTCGCGCGAGCGATTCGCGGACGCGGTATCCTCGCCGGGCCTTGGCCCCTCCGCGCCGTCTACGCTCCATCTTGGCGGGCTCCGCCGGGAACCTGATCGAGTGGTACGATTGGTACGCTTACTCGGCGTTTTCCCTCTATTTCGCGGCGGCGTTCTTCCCTCCCGCCGATCCCACGGCCCAGCTCCTGAGCGCCGCGGCGGTGTTCGCGGTGGGCTTCGTCGTGCGTCCGATCGGGGCGTGGCTCATGGGCACCTACGCCGATCGCCACGGCCGCAAAGCCGGCCTCACGCTGTCGGTGCTGCTCATGTGCGCGGGCTCGTTCCTCATCGCGGGGTGCCCGCGTCACGCCACGATCGGGGTCGCCGCGCCGATCATTTTGGTCTTCGCGCGCCTGCTGCAAGGGCTCAGCGTCGGCGGTGAATATGGCGCGAGCGCGACCTATTTGTCGGAGGTCGCGGAGGGCTCGCGGCGTGGCCTTTGGTCGAGCCTGCAGTACGTCACGCTCATCGCCGGGCAGCTCGTGGCGCTCGGGGTGCTGCTCGTGCTTCAGGCGGTGCTCTCCAAAGAAGCGCTCGATGGGTGGGGGTGGCGCGTCCCGTTCGTCATCGGAGGATTGCTGTCGATCGTGGTGCTCGTGCTCCGTCGCGGCCTCGCGGAGACTCCGTCGTTCGACGGCGTGAAGGAGCGAGGTCTTACCGCGCGATCGAGCGCGTTTCGCCTCTTTCGCGAGCACCCGAAGGAGGCGTTCGTCGTCATCGGTCTCACCGCCGGCGGCACCCTCGCGTTCTATGCATACACCACGTACATGCAGAAGTTCCTCGTCCACACTTCGG
Organism: Myxococcales bacterium; assembly: GCA_013297655.1. GTDB lineage: Bacteria > Myxococcota_A > Polyangia > Polyangiales > Polyangiaceae > JAAFHV01. The sequence goes on from JAAFHV010000030.1 coordinate 18,220, forward strand.
GGTTCACGAAAGACGTCGCCACTCGCATCATGGCGGCGGCGCTCTTCGTCTTCATGCTGCTTCAGCCGATGGTCGGCGCGCTCTCGGATCGGGTGGGTCGAAAGCCGGTCATGATCGCCTTCGGTGTGCTCGGCACGCTAGGCACGTATCCCCTCTTGAGCCTCGTCGCGCGCACCCACGATCCTTATGTTGCGTTCGCCCTCGTGCTCGCCGCTCTCGTCGTCGTCTCCGGGTACACCGCGATCAACGCGGTCGTGAAGGCGGAGCTCTTCCCTGCAGAAATACGCACCCTCGGCGTCGCGCTGCCCTACGCGATCGCGAACACCCTCTTCGGAGGAACGGCCGAGTACGTCGCGTTGTGGTTCAAGGCGCACGGCATGGAGCGCGGCTTCTACGTTTATGTCACCGTCACGATCGCGGTCTCGCTCGTGGTCTATGCACGCATGCGTGATACACGCATCCATAGCCGCATCGCGACCGACGTGCCCGACCGCGCCTGATCGCTCCGTGATCTCCGCGCGAGGTCGAGCGGCGCGCGCCGCATGCGCCGAGCGGCTCGTGCTACGTTTCCAGCAGGGGAGCGCGCATGTACCGAACCGCACCGAAGGCGTCCGAGCTCGCGCGTGTCAACGTCGACGCCGTCCACGCTCGCAGCGCGGGCACGTTCGCGCTCGTGTTCGGTGCCTTTTTCGTGGCCTATCTGTTCGCGCGCGAGCTCGTCCCGCAGCCCCCGCCCGAGATCGCCGATCGCGTCGCGCTCGCGCTTCCGATCGTGCTCGCGGCGCCGCTCGCGTTTTGGTCCTTCCTCGCCGCGCGGGTGACTCTTCCGCCGAAGCGCCTCGAGCACACCCACACGTCGCCGAGCGCGGTCGGTGCGCTGTTGGTCTTCTTCTCGGTGGGCGTGCTCCTCTTCGTGCTCCTCCTTTGGACCATCGCGCCGCGCACATGGAGCGACGCGTGGACGTGCCACTCGAACGGGCGCGGGAAGACGTCGTGTAGCTTCGCTTCCGACGTGAGCGGCTGGGCCACTGCCATCTTCGCGATAGGCATCATTCCGGCGTTCGGCGCGGCGATGTCCGGTCTCGTCGTGTTGGTCGACGTCGTGCGTGCCTTTCGGCGCGCGCTCGGCGGCGTTCAGTTGCAAATCGACTCCGATATCGTTGCGCCCGAGGCCGGTCTTCCGGTCACGATCGATCTCGTGATCGGCGGAAACGCGCGCGTCGACCAGGTCGAGGTTCGGCTCGAGCGCACCGCCTCGTTCCGCAAGGGCAAGCAGGTGACCACGAAGGTGCAAGGAGCCGCCGTCCTCCTCCGTGGAACCGGCGTCGCGACCACCACCACCGCGCCCGCCGTGTTGCGCGGACAGGGCATCGCGCCCCCGTGCCCGAACGCCGCCGACATCGGCGCCGAGTCCGTCGCCCAACGTTTCGTCGTCGAGTACGTCATGGGTGGCTCGACCTCGACCGAGACGTTCGGCCTCAGAGAGCCCGGATAAAGCCACGCGCGCAGGTGCTACGAAGAGATGGTCGTTGCCATAAGCGCTCGGCAAACTTCGTCTGCTATCGCGTCGGCGCCACCCTCGGGGGGCAGGTTCGCCAACGAAAAGCGCGCGAGGCGGCGGTCGTAATCGTCCGCGAAAGATGTATCCTTCACACATCGCCCGACCGCGTCGATCGCGGCGCGCTCGGCCTCCGCGTAGGGGGCTCTCGCGCGCGCGACCGCGATCTCGTGGAGCACGAGGAGCGCGGCTTCGCGCCCGCGAGCTTCGTCGCTCGTCACCCCCGCGTGAATCGTGAGGGTGCCCGAATCAGGGAACACCCGCCCCGAAATGCCGAGCGCGGCGCACACGACGATCCGCGGCTCCAGCACCGCCGGCACGATCGCAGAGAGCTCGGCGAGCGCGGCGTGTACGTCCGCGAGCGCCGCGCTCGCCCGCGCATGAAGCGCCAGGAATCCCTCGTTCACGAACGCCTCGCTCGCGAGCGCCATGTCACATAGGAGCAGCTCCGATAGTCGGGTATCGCCGCGCGCCATCGCCGCGTGGGTGGGCGCGTGCGTCTCCGCGAACGTGGCGAGGTCGGCGAACGTGGCGCGGCCAGCGCGCCGAAGAAACGATGGCAGATCGCCCACTCCCGAAAAGAGGCGCGGGAGCCCCTGCGCCACGAGCAGGCCCTCGCCCGCGAGGTAGGTGAGCGCCTCCTGGTTCTCGTCGAACGTGGCGGTGGTCGTGACGAGGCGCGGATCGTCCACCCGCTCCAGCACGGCGGCGCGGGTCGCTCCGCGCGTGCCCGCCGCGACACCGACGGACGAGAGGGCGACGTACGCGAGCTCCTCGTACGCGGTCGCGACACGGATCGCCGGAGCGGGAGGGCTCATCGCGCGGAGTCGGTGCTGCCGTCGTCGGCGTCGGCGTCGGTGCCCGCGTCGCCCGCGTCGAACGGTGGGGCCGTGAGGCAAGGCTGCGGCGCGGCGTCGCTCGCGTCTCGGCCCGAGTCTTCGAGCGGCATCCCGAGGCACGGTTGTGGCGCGGTCTCGGCGCCAGAGTCCTCGATCGGATCGAAGTTGGTGGTGGGCGAAAGGCACGCCGCGCACCCCATCTGAGCGCGCGCCAAACCCGCGACCGCCGCGGCGACGAAGAAGCTTCGCCGCGCCAAGATAGCCCGTCGGTCCTCGTCGATCGATGCTGCCGGAGAGGGAGGCGGTGTCTTGGGCTCGTCGCTCATTCGAACGATGGTTCACGCTTCTCGCGCTGACCGCAACTGGCGAGCATCTTCACGCTGCGGCGCGGGCGCGCAGCTCGGAGCTGCGAACAGGAGTGTAGACAGGCGCTTCGCGGAGGGAGAGCTGCTTACGGACCTCCTCGAGGGGCCGATCGAGCAACGACTCCCACGCCACAGCGGGGAGCCATTTGGCCGCGCGCCCACGCCGGAACCCATCGGCGATCGCGCTTCGAGCCTCGGGGGCGCCGATGGTCTTCATGAGGCCAATGCCAATGATGAGCGCGATTCCTGGATTCCACGTTTGGGCGAACGTGAAGCCGAGGAGCGCCGTTTCGCCGAGCACGTCGCCGTGATACCCCACCGCCGCGTGCCACAAGTCGTGCGTGTCGCGGAGGCGCGAATGCACCCAATCGAGCGGCGCGGGGAGCGCGTTTCGGTGGATTTGGCCCTTTTCCCCCGCCTCACGAATGCCTGCGGGGGAGATGTTCTCCCGCTCCACGAACGCGAGATAGGCGCGACCGAGGGAGCCCTCCGGCAACCGCGCGAGGCCATCGCGGTCGTCGAGGAGGTGCACGACATCTGGCCGCGACACGAGGAGCGCGCGCCCCTCTTCGCTCTCCGCCATTCGCGCGGCGACGCGCTCCAACGTATCGACCGAGAGAGACTCGATGATCGTGAACACCTGCGGGAGATCGTCCGGATCGCAGGAGAGCTTCTTTGCGGCGCGCAACGCACGGGCGGGGTCGAACTGAGTAAAGGCCATCGGCGGTTCTCCTGTTGGGCCTGCTGGCCGTGAAAGAGAGGATGAATCCTGTGAACAATGTTGTCAACAGACTGCCGACAGTTTTGTCAGTAGCTCGCGGCGGGCAAGGTTCTCGCGCGAGGTGTCGGAGGGCGGCGCGGCGATCGAAGGCTTGTCTTGCCCGCCTCGATGGGGCAGATCCTGGGGTGTGAGCGCGCCCCGCAGCACGAAAAAAGCCCGTCCACGACGGCTCGACGCTGCCTCCGCGCGGGCGGAGATCTTGGACGCGGCGGAGAAACGCCTCGTCGCGGCGGGGCCCTCCGGCATTCGGCTCCAAGACGTAGCGAGAGATGCGGGCGTGTCGCACCCCACCGTGCTCCATCATTTCGGGAGCCGCGAAGCGCTCGTGAAGGCGGTCACCGCGCGCACGCTCGACACGATCCACGCGCGGCTCGTGGACACGATCGCGGTGTCCGGTGGCGGCGAAGGTCCTCTCGGGGCGATGCTCGAGTCCGTGTTTCAGGCGCTCTCGGGAGGGCAGGGGCGGGTGCTCCTTTGGCTCGCGCTCGAGGGCCTCGATCTCGACGGTGTCGGCGGCGGGCTCGAGGGCGTGGTCACCGCTTCTCATGCGCTGCGCAAGGTGCGCCAAGGCGCGCGCGGGAAAGTGGCTCCGCGAGAAGACACGGCGCGCGTGGTCGTTCTGGCGGCGCTCGTGCTGTGCGGCTCCAGCGTGCTCGGGCCGCACCTCTACGCGAACGCGGGCCTCGGCGAGGCGTCCGAGGCGGGACCGAAATTCCGCGCGTGGCTCGCGAAGCTGCTCGCGAAACACCTCCTCGAAGCCTGACGCGAGCGCTTCAGTTTCCTGCCCGCGACCGCCTCGTGCGTGCGGCTCGCGGCGCCTCGCGCTTTCGGCGCGGCTCGCGACGACGTAACTTTGGATCGTGGATCCGCACTTCGTGGCTGCGCTCGTCTCGGCGGGCATCACGTTCGCGTCGGGGGCGGGGCTCCTTCGTCGTCGCTCGGTGGTGCGCGCGATCGAGGAGCGTAGGCGTTCGTTCGTGGAGGGGCTCCCCGCGTTCGGCCAAGGTCCCGCGCAGCGCGCCTCCATCGCGGCGCTCGATCGTTTCGCTGCGACGCGCGACGGCCTCGAGGCGCTCGCTTCCGCCTCGCCGCACCTCGATCTTCCGCGCTTCACCGGCGCCTCCTCGGGTCCGGAGGCGGAGCTCCTCGCCCTCGCCGAGCACTTTGTGCAAGATGCACGTACCTCCCTCGGGCTCGTCTGCGACGCGGGGCAGGCGCGCGCGCTCCTGGAGGCCGATCCAGGTATTTTTCAGGCGCTTCACGAGCGTGGGGCGGAGGCCCTCGCGTCGCGCGCGAGCGTCGCCCAGATGCGCGCGAAGATCGCGGAGCGGCACGAAGCTTCCTGCGCGAGGCTCGCGCGCCTCGAGGCGGCCTCGGCCTTCGCGCCCGGCTCGATCGAAGATCGTGTGACGACGATGGCGCACGCTTCGGCGCTCGGCGCGCTCGGCGCGAAGGTGGGCGCGGCGGTCGGCACCCTCGTTCTCCCGGGGGTCGGCACGCTGCTCGGCACCGCGATCGGAGGCCTCGCCGCCGGCGTGGGAGGGGCCACCGCCGCGCGCGAGCTCGACAAAGAGGGGCGCGCCGCGCATGCCCGTGCGCGCGGTGAGCTCGCCCACGCGCTCGCGGTGGAGGTGCCCGCGTCGGCGATGCGCGCGCTCGAAGCGGTGCGCGCGGTCGATCGAGAGCAGCGTGAGCTCCTCTCCGTCGCGCGCGCCCGTGCGACCGCGAAGCGGCCACGTCCACCCGAGCTCCGCGCCGTGACGAACGATCTCTTGCGTGCGCTCTCGTGGCGACTCGACGAGGGAGGATCGCTGCTCGCGAGCGAAGGCGCGCTCCTCGGTCACGCTGGCGCCTCGGCATGGACGCGCGCGGTGAAGGCAAAAGAAGAGACCCATGCGCGTGAAGCGCTCGCGTCGAAGCGGAGGAGCCACGCCCGCGCGACGGAGGCGCTCAAATCGGCGCTGCGGCAGGAAGACGCGCTCGCCGCCCTCGGTTGGATCGTGGCCGTTCCGCTCCCGAGCCATCCGGAGGTGGACGAGCTCTTCGAGGCGCTCGCCACCCTCGTGACGCGCCTCGTGGACGACGAAGCGGCCGCCCTCGCTGCGGAGCGGAAGTCACTCGTCGACGCGTGGACACGCGCCATCGCGGAGGTCGACCGCGTGCTCGAGGCCGAGCTCGCGCGTCACGCCGCGGTGCGGAAGGCGATCGTGGCGCGCCATTCCTGAGCGGATGGCGCCGGCAGCGCCCGATTGCCAATGACGAATGTCGAGCTCGCCCGCGCGCGAAGTGGCGTGCGCGCCCGCGACCTCACATGCCTTTTCCGGGGTTCATGATGCCGCGCGGATCGAAGACGGCCTTGATTCCACGCATGAGCTGCTGCTCGCGGACGCCGACCATTCGCGTCATATAGCGCTGCTTCAGGGAGCCGATGCCATGCTCGCCCGCGATGGTTCCGCCGAGGCTCATCGCGGCCTCGAGGATCTCGTCGAACGCGCGGAGGGCTGCCGATTTCGACGCCTCGTCGTCGTGGCGGAACACGATCGTGGGGTGCAAGTTGCCATCCCCCGCGTGGCCAAAAGTGCCAATGACTACGTTTTGTCGCGCGCCAATTTCGGCGATTCGCGCGAACATTTCGGGGAGCGCGGGCTTTGGCACGGCCACGTCGTCGAGCAAGGTCGTGCCCAGTTTTTCCAGGGCGGGGAGCGCCATTCGCCTCGCCATCACGAGGTGCTTCGACTCCTCCGCGTCGGACGATCGCAGCACGCTCCTCGCCGCGTGTGCTCCGCAAATCGCCTCGCACGCCGCCATCGTCGCGTCGGCAAAAGGGGAGTCGCTCTGCACGAGCACGAAGGCGGCGGCGTCGAGGTCGAGGTCCATCCGCGTCATTGCGTCGACGGCGCGAAGGGTGGTGTTGTCCATCACCTCGAGGAGCGACAAGTCGTGTTGCGCTTCCATCGCCACGATCGCCCTCGCGGCCGCCTCTACGGTGGAGAAGAACGCGACGAGGGTGGAGGGGGGGAGCGGCTTGCGGAGGAGGCGCACCGTGGCCTCCAAGACCACGCCGAGGGTGCCCTCCGAGCCGACGAAGAGGCGCGTCAGATCGAGGCCAGCGACGTTTTTGTCCGTGATTTTCCCCGTGTCGATGATCGTGCCGTCTGCGAGGGCGACCTTGAGCGAAGCGACGTGATCGCCGGTGACGCCGTATTTCAAGCAGCACGAGCCGCCCGCGTTGGTAGCGATGTTCCCGCCGAGGGTAGAGATCTCGCGGCTCGCGGGATCGGGCGCGTAGTGGAGCCCGAGGGCGTTCGCCTCGCGGACCAGATCGGCGTTCAGCACCCCCGGCTCCACCACCGCGGTGCGGGTGCCGGGATCGATCTTCACGATCCGGTTCATCGCCGCGACCGAGAGCACGATGCACCCGTCGACAGCGTTCGCGCCCCCCGCGAGCCCCGTGCCAGCCCCGCGCGTCACGACGGGGATGTGCCGCTCGTTGGCGAACGCGAGCACTGCCGTGACGTCCTCCGCCATGCGCGCCCGTACGAGCGCGCTCGCCGTTCCCGCCGGGGCGAGCGGCGCCTGATCGTGAGAGAACGAAGCGACCACGTCGGGATCGAGCTTCGTTATCGTGGGCAGTAGCTGCTGGAGCAGCGCGGGCCACGGCGCCGTCACGGGGTGGCCTTCTTTCGTTCCGTGCCGAGATAGAACTCGCGAATGTGATCCTCCACGAGGGCGGCAGCTTTCTCCTGCTTGCCACGCTCGATCGCGGAGAGGATCTCCTCGTGCTCGCGCGTGAGCTCGACCATCGCGGTCTTCGAGCTTCGCACCGCGTGGAGGCGCTCGCCGAGGTGCGCGGAGATGACCTCGCGGAGCACTTCCATGACGAGCGGAAACGCGGCGTTCCCGGTCGCGCGCGCGATGCCCTTGTGGAAGGCGAGGTCGGCGGCGCGAAAGCGCTCTACGTCGAGGTTTTTGACCTTCATCACGGCGAGCGCGTCCTTCGCGTCGTCCAGCACGGCGGGCTTCGTTTGGGCGCGCTTGGCGGCGAGGCTCACCATCGACCGCTCGAGCGAGATTCGGAGCTCCACGATGTCGCCGAGCGGCACTTGCCCGAGGCGGAGCACGTTCTCCATGACGTCGGCGGCGGTGCTCATCGACTTCTCTGCCGACACGCGCGGGCGCTGGGTCGAAACCGTGTCGCCGCCGGAGAGCAGCCCCTGCGCTTGCAGAATACGGAGCGCCTCGCGGACAGTAGACCTCCCGACGCCGAGCTGTTGCCCGAGCTCCTTCTCGCTCGGCATCGCGGTGCCGATCGTGATTTTTCCGCTCACGATGGCCTGCCGAAGCTGACGCGACACCGCGATCGAGAGCGGCTCCCGGGTGGTGGGCACCAGCGCAAAGGGCTTCTCTTCGGTGGCGGTCGCTCGTTTCATTGCCCTTTAGGCTAGCAGGTTGGCCGCTTGTCTGACAAGCTGACGGGCACAACGAAGGAGCCACCATGAGCATCGCCGCGAAGAGCACTGCCCTCGTCCTCATCGAGTACCAGAACGATTTCACCACCGAAGGGGGCGTGTTTCACCCCGCCGTCGCGCCCGTCATGAAAGAGAACGGGATGCTCGCGAACACGGTGAAGCTCGTCGCCGACGCGCGAAAGAAGGGCGTCGCCATCCTCCACACGCCGATCATGTTCGCCTCCGGCTACGGCGAGATCACCCCCCACCCGTATGGCATCTTGAAGGGCGTCGTCGACAACAAAGCCTTCATCAAGGGCTCGTGGGGCGCTGCGATCGTGGGCGACTTGGCCCCCCAAGACGGCGACATCGTCATCGAAGGAAAGCGCGGCCTCGACGCCTTCGCGAGCACCAATTTGGACTTCGTGCTCCGTAGCAAAGGCATCAAGACGGTGGTCATCGGCGGCTTTCTCACGAACTGCTGCGTGGAGTCGACCATGCGCACCGCGTACGAGCACGGGTTCGAGGTGATCACCCTCACCGACTGCTGCGCGGCCACCTCCGGCGAGGCCCACGCGAACGCGCTGCAGCACGATTTTGGCATGTTCTCGAAGCCGATGACCTCGACGGACGTGCTCGCCGCCCTCGGCTGAGCGCGTCGCTCGACGTTCCTCGGGTGGGCCGGCCTCTCGCGCGTCGCTCACCCGAGAGCGCTCACCCACCGAGCAGCGCGACGAGCAATCACGATCCGATTCGCATCACCTTCGCGAAGCGGCGCACGCACGCGACGCGGGCTTTCCGTCGCGGAGCTCCACGTGGAGCTCGAGGGTGCCCGCCCGTACGCGGGTGGGCCCCGTCGCGCTCGTCGGAAGGGGGCACTTGCCGGGCACCATCGGGAAACAGTCGGTGCACATCGGCATGCGGCTCGGATCCTTTCGTACCGCGACGGACACCGCGCCGGGCGAGCTCTGGGTCGCGACGCAGAGGAGGGCGTCGTTGCAGCCGCAGTCGTGCTCCACCGTGACGTTGCCGTCGATCTCGACGCATACACGCTCCGGATCGGTCGCTGGCGACGCGTGAGGGAAGCTCGCGATCGGCGCGGGCGCGGGCGGTGGCGACGGCGGCGGCGCGTTCGTGTCGCTTCCGGTCGATGGCGGGAGGCTTACGTGTGGAGGGCTCGCGGCTGCGGGCGAAGATGGTCGCGGACCCGGCGCGGGTGCGTCGTGGCATCCGAAGAGCCCGCCGAGCAGCGTCACGCCGATAGCCCACTTCGACATCGCTCAGAGATACCACGCGCGCGGCTCACGGCACGATGCGGACCGGAGCTCCTTTGGGAACGCTCGCGAACAAGAGATCCATGTGCGCGTTCGCGACGGCTACGCAGCCGAGGGTCCAGTCGCTCTCGGTGCCGCCGCCATGGAGGAAGATGTCGCCACCGAGGCGCGTGTTTTGCGGTGGCCTCTCGCCGTTCTCGATCGCCTCCACGATCGCTCGGTGCTCGTCGCGCGTGATGAGCCCTCGCGCGAGGCCGAGCTTCGCGTCGACGATGCTCGGATAACTGAGCCCGAGGGAGAGGTGGTACTGGCTCCGCGGATTGCGGTGCGTCACGTAGTAGTCGCCCTCCGGGGTCGCGCCGTCGCCGCGCCTTCGTTTCGTTCCCAAGGGCTGCGGGCCGAGCGCGATCGCGAACCTTCGCACGAGCGCGTCGCCGGCGAAGAGCTCGAGCCTTCGCGCAGCCTTCCGCACCACGATGCGCACGGCTTCGCTCGCCGAAGCGCGACCAGCCACCGAGAGGATCGACAAAGGCAACGCGAAGACCGAGCGACGTGAGATCCGCATGTGCCTTCCTCGCGCGTCGAGCCCGGTTCGTGACATCCCCCCACACACACTGGAAAAAAAGGTGGCCGCGGTCAAAATAGGTCCGATGAACCCACAAGGGGCCTATTTTTCCCTGCGATTCCGGCCCCGTAAAAATCGTTCGCGCCACAGTCACAAGGCGCCCCGCTCGTCGCGTTCTCTCGCGAACCCGACGAAAGGAACGATCATGCAGACTCTCGGAGCACGCATCTTGGACACGGTCATGCCTTGGGCACGCAAGACGAACGAAGCGGACAGCGGCGGCGAGCTCGTGGACACGCGCGGTCGTGTGTTGCCGCTTCGCTCCACGCACCTTCGCGTCGAAGCGGGGCAGGGCATCGCGCGGGTCGTGCTCGAGCAGCGGTTCGTGAACCCGCACGACGAGATCTTGAACGTGACGTACCGCATGCCGCTGCCCCCCGAGGGTGCGGTGAGCGGCTACGCGTTCACCTTCGCAGACGAGAAGGTGGAGGGCGTGGTTCGTCCGCGGGCAGAGGCGAGAGAGGCGTTCGAGCGCGCGATCGTGGAGGGGCGCACCGCGGGCCTCCTCGACCAAGAGCGGGCCAACATCTTCACGCAGCGACTCGGCAATATCCCCAAACGAACCGAGCTTACGGCCACGATCACGATCGACATGCCGCTCACGTGGTTGCCCGAGGGCGCGTGGGAGCTTCGCTTTCCGACCGTGATCGGCCCTCGGTACACGAGCGCGGGCCCGAACGCGGACACGATCGCGAAGGAGGTAGGGATCCAGGTCTCGACTTCGGCGCTCGTGAACCGCGCGCACGTCGAGATTCATCTCCGTGATTCGCTCGTGTCCGGCGCACGGCCCGAGTCGCCGTCGCACACGCTCGCGCCGTTCGATGCTCGCGAGAGCGTCGTTCGTTTCGTGAACGAAGAGGGCGAGCGTCTCGATCGCGACCTCGTCGTGCGCTGGCGAGTCGCCACTCCGGAGGTCGGTCTCACCCTCGCGACCGCGCGGCCCGAAGCACGTACCCCGCATGGCCACGACGCCTACGGGATCGTCACTCTCACGCCGCCTCGAAAAAATGCCTCCGAAACGCACGTCGCGCGCGACTTGGTCATCCTCGTCGACACCAGCGGATCGATGAGCGGCTTCCCGCTCACGTCTGCCAAGCTCGCCGCGACGTTGCTCCTCGAGTCGCTCGGGGAGGCCGATCGTTTCGAGCTCGTGGCCTTCTCCGACGCTCCGCGCCCGTTCGCCGCGTCACCTCGTTCCGCCACCAAGAGCGCGAAGAGAGAGGCGCTCGCGTGGCTCTCCAAGCTCAGCGCCGGCGGCGCGACCGAGATGCACACGGCCGTGATCGAGGCGATGCGCTCGCTGCGACCGGGCTCGCAGCGTCAGGTCGTGATCATGACGGACGGCTACATCGGCGGCGAAGAAGAGATCGTGCGCACCCTCGTGGAGACTCTCCCTCGATCGTGCCGATTGCACTTCGTGTGCGCGGGGTCGGCCGCGAACCGCTCGCTCGCCCTCGCGATGGCGCGCGCGGGGAGGGGAACCGAGTGCACGATCGCGGTCGGCGAAGATCCCGAGCGTGCCCTCGCGCGCTTGATGAAAGGCACCGCGGGCCCGGTGTTGACCGACGTCACGTTGTCCGGCTCCGCGGTGCTCGAGAGCGCGACCGAGTACCTCCCCGACGTGTTCGCCGATTCGCCGCTCCGGATCGCGGCGAAGCTCCGCGCCGAAGGGGGCGAGCTCGTCGTCAAAGGCACGAGCGCCGAAGGCACGTGGGAAAAGCGTGTCACCGTTCCCAAGACCAGCCACGGCGAGGGCGACCGCGGGATCGTCGCTCTCTTCGCCCGCGAGTGCGTCGAAGACCTCGAGATGCGCATGTCGTACGGCCACGGCATGGGCCGCCAAGACTCCGCGATCGAGCGCCTCGGGGTGGTGTTCCAGATCGCGACGCGCCTCACGTCGTGGGTCGCCATCAGCGCCAAGATCACGGTCGATCCAGGCGAAAAGAAGCGCTCGGAGGACGTGCCGCAGGAGGTTCCGCACGGAACCACGGTCGCGTCGTTCGGTCTTCGCGGCGTCGCCTCCGAGACTGACGCGGACGAGGAGCTCGCGTCGTTGGCGTCGTTCGACGTGGGCACGCTCGACGACATGTCCGACGTCCGCACGATCGTGCCGCAGGGGAGCGCGGCTCCTTCGATCGCGAGCTTCGGCGCCGTGCCGCCGCGCGCCGCGATGCCGACGAGCCTCGCGGGACCGAGCCAAGGCTCGAGCGAGGGAGCTCGTACACGTGCGGGCGCGGCTTCCGTCTCGTCGCCGAGCGCGGCTCCCGTCTCGTCGCCGAGCTATTCGCTCCCCGCGCGCGCGCAAGCGGAGATGGCCGGCGCGCCGATCCGGAAATCGCGGCGCACGTGGCCTATCGCGCTGCTGGTCCTTTTCCTGATGATCCTCGTGGCCGCTCTGGTCGTGTATTGGATGCGCGGATGACCACGACGCTGCCCGACCTCGACACCTTGCAGCCTGCGATCGCGGGTGGAGACACGCGGGCATTTGGTGCATGGCTCGCCGTGGGAGAGCCCGTCCTGCGGCGCGCGCTCGGCTCGTTCGCGACACGGGTCGACGTCGAGTCGGTGCTTCAGGAGGGCCTCCTTCGGCTTTGGCAGGTCGCGCCGAGGTTCGAGCCCGATGGGAGCCCGAATGGCTTCTTGCGCCTCGGGCTTCGCATCACGAGAAACCTGGCCATCTCCGAGACACGCCGCCTCGGCTCCAAAGTGGAGCCGGTCGAACGCGCCGACGACGAGACGAAGCACGTGCCGGAGGAAGATCCGCGCCCCGATCCCTTCCTCCGGAGTGCCATTGTAGAATGCACAGAAAAACTCCCCGAGAGCCCCAAAAAAGCGCTCCTCGCGCGGTGTGAGAGCTCCGGGCACGACACCGACACCACCTTGGCGGAGCGGCTCGGCATGCGCCTCAACACGTTCCTCCAAAACTTCACCCGCGCGCGGCGCCTCCTCGGAGATTGCCTCGCCGCGCACGGGATCGAGCTCCCCGGGAGGATCGGCGCATGAGCGACGAGAACGAAGAAGAGCTCCTCCTCGCGAAGGTGGTGTCCGCCCATCGTGACGTCCCGCGCGGGGGGCAGCTTCGGCATCACCCGGCGTGGGCCGATCTCTCCCTCGAGGGGCGCGAGAAGGCGCACGCGATCGCGACGGGGCTCCGCGCGGCGGAGGCGGCCCTCGATCCCGACGGCCTCTCCAGCACGGCGCGGGCGGTGCTCGCGAGGATCCGCGGCGGGGGCTGACACACGAAGTGCTCATCGCCTTCGCGCGACGCTTCGACCCGAAGAATCGACGGCTCACGAAGGACGAAACCGACGAGACACGTTCGCGGATGCACTGTTCACCGCGATGACCTCAGGAATCGACGCTCTCGGCTTCGCGATCCCGAATCGCTACCTCTCGCTCACCGATCTCGCGCTCGCGCGTGGGGTCCCTGCCTCGAAGTACACCGAAGGCATCGGCACCCGCGCGATGGCGGTCCCCGGGCCCGACGACGACACCGTGACGCTCGCGACACGCGCCGCGGCCGACGCGCTCGCGCGAGGGAAAATCGACCCCTCCGAGATTGGCATGTTGGTCGTCGGCACCGAGACGGCGGTCGACCACTCGAAGCCGGTCGCGTCGTTCGTGCAGGGGCTCCTCGGTCTCCCGAGCGGGTGCCGCGTGTTCGAAACGAAGCACGCGTGTTACGGCGGGACGGCGGGCCTCTTCGCCGCCCTCGACTGGATCGACGCGGGCCGATCGAAGGGAAAAAAAGCGCTCGTCGTGTGCTCCGACATCGCGCGCTACGGCTTGCGTACCCCCGGCGAGCCCACCCAAGGCGCCGGCGCGGTCGCCTTCGTGGTGTCCGAGTCTCCGCGTGTGCTCACGATCGACGGCGCGACGACGGGGCGCTACTCGGCGCACGTGTTCGACTTCTGGCGGCCGCTCGATCGGAAGGACGCGCTCGTCGATGGGCGCTACTCGGTGGAGTGTTACCTCGACGCGGTGCGTGGCGCTTTTCGCTCGTTTCGAGGCGAATCCGCCACCAGTGAGAGTCGCTTTTCGGATCGCTATGCGGCGATGCTCTACCACGTTCCGTACGGGAAAATGGCGCGCAAAGCCCACTCCACCCTCCGCGCGGAGGACGGCGATCCGAGCCCCGACCTCACGTTCGATTCGCTCGTCGCGCCGAGCCTCGTGCTGCCCTCGCTCGTGGGAAACATCTACACGGGCTCGCTCTACCTCGCGCTCCTCGGGCTCCTCGCCACCGACGGGGAGCGGCTCGCGGGGAAGCGTGTCTCGCTCTTCAGCTACGGCAGCGGCTCGTGCGCGGAGCTCTTCGAGGGCGTGGTGATGCCGGGGGCAGAGGGCTCTCTCGCGGACGTCATGGGCATCGTCGAGGCGCGCGAGCGTATCGACGTGGCGACCTACGAGGCGCTCTTCGCCGAGCGCGACGCGCGCGATTCACGCGATTCACGGGAGCCTGTCCACGTCGAGGCCGCCACCGTGCGCATGCGTGATCCGCGCTTCCTCGGGAGTCGTGAGGGCAAACGGATTTACGGCTGACAGCGGCATAAAACTACGCTCGCACGCGAACAATGTCCTTTTGCGCACGTGACGTCGTGGGGACTTGGATGTGCGTCGCGGTGACGGCGAAGATGAAGGATGCACCACGGTCGTTTGCTCGTCTTCGCCGGCTCGCTCGTGGTCGCGGCCTCGGTCTGCGGTTGTGCACTCGAGGTCGGAGCGGAAGTGGAGACACGCTCCGAAGAAGTCGTCCTCCGTGTCTCGACGGTGCCTTCCGCGACGGTGTCGGCGGCAGGGGTGAAGGGCATCGCCGGGAGCGACGGAAAAGCCGAGCTCCGTGTGCCTGCCTCGAAGCTGCCCGTCGGGCCGCAGTCGCTCGCGATCGACGTCGTGAACGAAGGAACGAACCGAACGGGCAAGACGATCGTCTCGTTCGATCGCGCGAAGGTGCCGACCCGGCTCGAGGTCTCCGCGACGCCGGAATACTCCGGTATCGGTGGGGTCTGCAACGCGGCGCCTTGTGCTCGGAACGAGATCTTCGTCTCGCTGGAGGGAGTGGCGAGCTTGCGTTGGAAAGCGCCGCTGGGGAGTGAGCTCCGGATCTTCGACAAGGCGACCCCGAGGTCCGAGGCTGCCGAACAAGACGTCGTCGTCGATATGTCGCGCGAGGTGCTCGCGCTCGACGTCGCCCTCTTCGCTCGAAAGCAACAGCCGCTCGAAAACGCGGTGATTCGCATTCCGTTCCGCCTCGAGACACGAGACGGAGACGTGCGCGAAGAGACGGTCGTGCTCTTCGTGAGCCGAACGGCCGTGCTCGTCGACGCGCTCGCGAACGTGGCGACCGCCCCGGTCCGCATCGGCGTGGACACCCGCCACGAGGGCCCGTCGCGTGTCGTCTATCGTGTTCGAACGCGGACCTTCGTCGGCAAGGGTACACTCGCCGATCTCGACCTCGTCGCGACCGAGGCGCTCACGAAAAAAAGACAAGATCAAGAGCTGCGGCGTCGCCATCTACGGTGGGCCGAGGATCTCCGTCATTCACGACGACATCTACGACGTCGACGACGTCGTCTCCGTTTACGAGCGTCGCACCGGGAAGCTCGTCGCGACGCGGTCGTTCGTCGGCACTTCGGATTGCCCCGAGGCGCTACCGCAGAAAGAGCCCCCGAAACAAGACGCGGCGATCGATCTGTGGCTCGCGAGCCTCCCTTGAGGTGCGTGTACGACGCACGCAGGCGTCAGTGGCGATCTTTCCAAAGTACGCACGGGTACATCGAGTGCCCGAACAACTCGGTGTACGCGTTCGGGCCGGCGAGCTTCTCCGCCTCCAGCACGAGCGACGTGGCGGCGTCTGGTTTGCCCTCGAAATGCGCTTTCGCGGCGAGGGCCATCTTCTCGCTCGCCGCCATCGTGACGGGGAGGCGTACACGCTCGTCTTCGTGAATGCCAATCACGGACGGGAGAGGGCTCGTGTGATCGGCATACAGATCGGCGACCTCGAACGGCCGCTCGCGGCGCTGGAGGGCATACTCGACGACCGGCAAATCGTCTGTCACCGCGCCGAATCCTTGCGCGTATTTCTCGAGCGCGGCGCGGTCGGCGACGAACGTACCGAGGAGATCCACCGGCGCCGCGAAGCCCGCGTGCGCGAGCGTCGCGCCCACCTTGGGCTCCGCCCAGCGCGCGCGCCACCTGTCCATGTCGAGGAGCAGCGGCTCGTTCGAGCCGAGCAAAATGGCCTCGTTCAGCGCCGGGATCCAGAGCGAGACGTAGGGGAACACCTCCAACATGCTCTTCACGAGCATGCGGTTTTGGGCGTCCGATTGCTCTTGGAGTGGGATCCACTGCGTGACCTGACCGCCAGGGGCGAGGCGCTTCGAGATGAGCGCGTAGAGCTCGCGGGTGTAGAGGCTCACGATCCCGGCCGAGATGGGCGGCGGCGGCTCGAACGAGATCACGTCGAACTTGGCGCTCGGGTGCGCCTCCAAGAAATGACGACCGTCGTCGAGCACCGTCTTGGTGCGGGGATCTTTCAAGACGCCGTGGTTTTCGCTCTCGAAGTACGGCGCGGCGGCGAGCACGTCCGGGCTCACGTCGACGATCGTGAGGCTCTTCATCTCGTCGTAGCGCGCGAACGTGCCGGCGGTGGTGCCGGTGCCGAAGCACACGAGCAGCACGTCGTTCGGCTTCGGGTGGCTCAACATGGGCAGGTTCGCGAGCGACGACATGTACCTGCGCCCCAGCACCGAGGTGCTCGCGTACGAAACCGACCCCGACACGATTTGCCGAAAATCCCAGGGTGTTTTGGCGCATTCGGCGGGGCAGCCGGGCTCGTTCTTGCAACTGTCCTCGTACGAGTGGGAGAGCACCGCCACGATCCCGTCGCGCCCCTCGACGACCGAGAGCGGCTGCCCCGCGTTGCGCGCGAGCCACTTGCCCACGAGCCAACCGGGTGGCGCGGTGAAGAGGGAGAGCGGCGCGAGCATCGCCGCGGCCGCGTAGGTGCGCACGCGCTCACGCTGGGTCGCCTGCGTATCGAAGCGCACCAGCGCGACGGCGAGGAGCCCGTTCGTCACCGAGACGAGCACGAACGACCACTGCGTCCCCACGAGCGGGATCGTGACGAAGCCCACGAGGAGCGAGCCCACGATGCCGCCGATCGTGTTGACGGCGTAGAGCGTGCCCACCGTGCGCCCCGCGGTGCGAAGGTGCTTCGTCGCGAGCTGCACCACACAAGGGAACACCACGCCGATCACGGTCGAAGGCACGAGCATCACGATCGCGGCCAGCACGAGCAAACGAAGGATGACGTCGCCCGGCAGCGCGCGCGCGAGGAACGCCGCGAGGGCGCTCGAATGGCCGAGCGCCACCATCGACAAGAGGCCCAAAAAGCCCAGAAAAAGCTGCGCCGTCGTGAACACCTCGATGTCGCGGTATTTGCCCGCGAGGCGCGTCGCGTAGATGAGCGCCCCGAGCACGAGCCCCACGAGGAAGGCCACGAGCGACATGGAAAAGGCATACGACGTGGAGTGGACGAACATGCCAATCAGCCGAAACCACAATACTTCGTATCCAATCGACGTGAACCCCGCGAACGCGAACGCGACGAGGATCACGTTCGCCATTCCGGCGCCTCCTTTGGGCCCACCGGCTGCGGGCGCCGCGCTCGCGGGGGTGGCGCTCGTGTCGCCAGTCTCGCCGAGCGGGCTCGTGTCCCCCGCGTCGTCGGGGGTCGAAGCGCTCGTCGCCAGCTCTGGTTTCTCCGTGCGGAGCGCGAGGAGGAGCGAAGCCCCCGCGACGCCGAGGTTCACGATCGAAGCGGCGCAGGCGGTCTTCCAGAGGCCGTGCGCGCCGATGGTCCACGTGCCCGCGAGGCCCGCCCCCGCCGCTGCGCCGAGGGTGTTCACGCCGTAAAGGACGCCGAAGTGTTTGCCCACGCTCGGCAGCTCGCGCGCGACGAAGCGGGTCAGGAGCGGCAGCGTGCCACCCATGACGAACGCGGGCGGCACCACGAGGAGGAGCGAGAGAACCACGCGCGCCCCGAGTGGCCCGCCGCCGGGCACACCGAGCGCGGCCGTGATGCGCGGCAGATCGCGGAGCAGCCACGTGAACACCAGCGCGACGACCCCGGTGGCGAGCTCGAGCAGCGCGTAGGCCCGCAGGGGGCGAGTCACCAAAGACGCGCGTCGCCCGAAAAAATAGCTCCCCAGCGCGAGGCCACCGAGGAACCCCGAGACGACCAAGCTCGCCGCGAACGTGGTGTGCCCCACCACGAGCGACAGGTAACGCAGCCACACCACCTCGAACACGAGCCCGCTCGTTCCAGAGAGGAAGAACAGGCCAACGACGCCGAGATCACGCGCTCGCATCGCTGCACTATCTCATGACCCCTTCACGCGAGCGTGAGAACACGCCTTTTCATGGTCACACTCGACCGCGAGCGCCGATGGACCCGACATGGTTCCACTTCGTCGGCTCGTTCTCGCCTCGCTCGTGGTGTCGCTCGCCGCGTGCCGGAGGGGTACGCCTGGCGGGCACCACGAGGACACGGGGGCGTCGGCGTCTGCTACGACCCCCGCGTCGGCTTCTGCGACCGCGGCAGCTCCTCCGCTCCCTCCGCTCGGCGGGGTGTGGCTCGAGGCGATCGACGACATCGGCGTGGTGGCCGTTCCGCTCGGGGCGACCGCGCCGAGGCCGGTCGTCGTCGCGCTCCACGGAGCCGGGAGCCTCGCCGAGTTCGCGTGCGGCGATTGGATGTATCCTACAAAAGCCTATCCGTTCATCGTCTGTCCTCGCTCGGCGGCGGAGCGGCCCGGGAGGCTCGCGTCGTGGAGCTCGGTGGAGGACGCGGCGTCGCGGATGCGGATCGTGACGGAGCGCGTGAAAGCCAAGTTCGGACCTTGGATCGCCGACACCGATCCGATCGTGGTCGGCTTCTCGCAAGGCGCGGAGATGGCCGTGCTCGCCGCCGATCGCAAGCTAGTGCCGTGGTCGGCGCTCTTCGTTCACGAGGGCGGCTATCGGCAAGCGAAGGACGTGCTCGCCAAGCTTCTTCGCAGCGACGCCCCCGTTCAAGCGACGTGCTGCACGTACGGCTGCGGCGCGCAGATCCCCACGCGCCTCGGGCCGCGCGCCTACCGCGCCGACTACGGGCCGCACGGTCACACGATCGGCGCC
This sequence comes from Myxococcales bacterium, assembly GCA_013297655.1. Lineage (GTDB taxonomy): Bacteria > Myxococcota_A > Polyangia > Polyangiales > Polyangiaceae > JAAFHV01. The sequence continues at coordinate 37,290 of JAAFHV010000030.1, forward strand.
GTCGGCGACTCGTTGCGGCGCGACTTCGGGCGTCTCGTACGTGACCGCGTGGAGTGGCAGGGCTTCTTCGCGCGCTGAGCACGGGGCGCCGTTGCGTCACGATCCGCGACAAAAACAAGGGTCCGGCGCGATGCGGCGCGCTCGTGCTCGCGCTCCGGAATCGGCGCTCCTCGTGCGACGTTCGACCGTCATGCGCTCGCGTTCGCGGATTCGCGGTCTCTTCGTGCTCGCAGGTCTCGTGCTCGCGGCGTGCGAGTCGTCGCGCGTCCCCGCGCAAGAGGCCCACATCCCCGACGCACATTCCTCCCTCGATGGGGCGGCGACCCCGACGACGGCCACGACCGCCAGCGACGCGTCGACGGCAGATACCTCGCTCACGACGAACGTCGCGGCGGACGCGGGCTCGGCGAGCACGACGTGCAACGGCGTGACGCTCCCGAAGAGCGTGGCGCGCCTCGGTTGTGCAAAGGAAGACAGCGACGTCGCCGGCCGTCCCGCGGGGTACTCCAGCGACGGCGCGTTCCTCGGCGCGTGCGTTTCGGCGTGCGATCCGTGCCCGCTCGCGTGCAGCTTCACGGGGAAAAATGGCGCCTCCCGAGCGTTTTCCGATTATTACGCGCCGAGCAACCCGAAGGCGCGCGCGATCGAGGCGAGCCGCCTCTCGGACGAAGAGAAGGAGAAGCGTATCGCCGCGCTCGAGGTGACGGAGCACGCGAGCTTCGAGAAGAGCCTCGCCGCGCTCGCGCTCACGAAGGGCCCACCGGGGCGTCCGCTCTCGGGGCCGTTTCCCTACGACGATCTCGCGCTGGTCTCGAAGGGTGAGGTCTCTCCGCGATCGGGAGAGGCGATCCTCTCGTTCGGCGCCGCCGTCGACGGCGAAGATCCCGTGTATCCGATCCGCATCACGCTCGCGCCGCACCCGATGTGGAACGGGCCGCTCTCGCTCGATCCGAAGGCGCTCGCGAAGCTCGACGCGGCGGGGAAAAAGAAGCTCCAAGACGAAACACGCGCCGAGCTGCGCTCCCAGTTCGGGCTCTCCGAGCCGGAGCTCGTGTATGTCGATGTCTCGAAGGACGGTAGCGAGCTCGGCGTGGTCGCGTTCGTCACCGGGCCCATGTGGTACGAGAGCGCGCGCGAGACACGCACGCCGCTCCGCGGTTTCGTCGCGAAAATCTACGAAGAGACCGCGACCCGGCGCGAGAAGCGCGGCGACGCTGCCGGTGCGTTGGCCCTCCGCGACAAGGCACGGGCCCTCGGAAAGTGAGCCGCGCGCGTCCTCCGAAGGGACGACATGCGCGATCGGACCTCCCCGCTATCCTATCGGAATGATGCGATCTTCTCTGCCCGTGGCGTTGCTCTTCGGCGTGGTCTCCTCGACGGCGTGGGCGTGCAGCGGCGATTCTCCAGGAGGCGATCCTGCAGACGGCGGAACCGCGTCCGACGGAGCACCGCTCGTGCCCACCGATGGCGGCGGCGGAGGCGCGGAGTGTGCGTCGCTGCCCGTCAAAGAAGAGCTCGCCGATCTCGGCGCGAACGCGACGACCCGCTTCGGCCTCGGAGCAGGCGGGCTCGTCGCGCTCGATCGAAAGCTCGGCGCCGACACCGGCAACCCGATCCTCCCGAAGACCGGCGCGCTCCTCCTCGTGCCCAAAACGGGCGGCGCGCCGACTCCGTTTTACACGCCGACGCCGCCGCGCATCCTCGCGAGCTACATCGTCGCGGGCAACGACGTACTCGTCATGGATTACGATGCCGCGTCGTCCGGGAGGTCGGGTCAGCTCTACAAAAAGAGCTTCGGCGACGCGACCGCGACCCCGATCGGCACTCCGCAATACGACGGGCTCGCCTCGTACATCGCCGCCGCCGACGCGAGCAACGTCTACGTGGTGACGCCAGGAGCCTCGGGCAAGTTCAAGGTGGTTCGTGTCGATCGCGCCACCGGGACGGAGACGTCGATGGCGGAGCTCGCGAGCACCCAGTTCGCGCAGGCGCAGCTCCAAGGCGGGTTCGTCTGGTTCTACGCCGCGCAGGGAACGGGTGCACTCTACAAGTCTCCCGTCGCCGGCGGGGAGGCCGTCCGCGTCACCGATCGTGGCTGCTTCGGCGGCGGCTTGCTCGTCGCGGAAGGCGCATTTTTCTGCGGCGGATCGCTTCGCCTAGAGAAGCTCGACGCGGCCTTTGCGAACCCAGTCCTCATCCTCGACGCGCTCGAAGAGAAAGACGCGAGCGCTCCCCGCCCGCAGGCCGTGTTCGGCTCCGAGGTGCTCGTCACGCTCGCGATCGAGGCGAAGCGCCGCACCAAAATCTACGCCGCGCCCACGATCGGCGGGGCCAAACGCGCCATCGCGTGCGACGTGGGCAACATCGCCGACGCGTATGTCGACGGCGACTACGCCTACTTCCTCGACGAAAAATCGAACGCGAGCGAGCCTTCGGTCAAGAAGCTCTGGCGCGTCCGCCACGCGCGCTGAGTGCGCTGAGTCGGTCCCATCGGCCTCCACGTCGACGGTTGCTGTCACGCCGACGAAGGCCGCGTAGACTCGAGGCGCTTGCTTCGACGTTCGCTCGTTCATCGTCTCGCTCCATTCGTAGGCTTCGCGCTCGCCGCCGGCGTGCTCGTGTGGTCTTCGGCCGCCAGTGCGCAGCAGGGGAAAAAACGAACCTCCACCCTCGGGTGGGACAGGCTGCCCGGCGCCGACACGTGCGTCGCCACGCAGCCCCTCGCGCGCGCGGTGGAGACACGCCTCGGGCGCAAGGTGTTCGTGTCCCCCGCCGAGGCCGACGTCTCCGTCGAGGGGCGCATCGAGAAGAAAGGGCAGGGTTTTTCTGCCACGATCGTGATTCGCGACGGCGAAGGAAAGCTGCTCGGCACCCGCTCGCTCGAGAAGAACGATGCATCCTGCACCAACCTGACCGACTCCCTCGTCCTCGTCATCGCGGTGATGATCGATCCCGACGCGGCGATGGCACCCGCGCCTCCCGTAGCTCCGGATCCGCCGCCTCCGAATCCACCGCCCACTCCCGCGCAGCCTCCCGTTACCCGCGTCGAGACGGTCTACGTGCAGGTGCCAGGTCCGCCCGTGCCGGTGAAGGAGAAGCCGCAGAAGCCGATCCTCATGTTCGACGGCGCGGTCTCGGGCCGCGTGACGGTCGGAACGGTGCCGGATCCGGGGCTCGGACTCTCGCTCGTCGGGGTGCTCGTCCCGCGGGGGTTCATTGGAATTTTGGGGCGCGCCTCGTTCGTGTTCCCGCGCACCGCGCCCGCGCTCGAGGCCGAGATCGCGTTCTCGCATGGCACCCTCGGCGGTGGCCTTTGCCCGCTCGCGCACACGTTCGGTCGTGTGTTCCTTAGCGCGTGCGGCGAGGGCGAGATTGGCCTCTTGCTCGCGCGTCCCTCCGGGCTGCCGCGCACGGTGAACGAGGCGCGCATCACGCTCGCGGGCGGCCTGAGCTTCGGCGCGTCGGTCACCCTCGTGGGGCCCTTCACGGTTCGCGCGGGCGTCACCGGCATGCTCCCCCTCATCCGCGAGTCGTTCACGTACACGCTGCCTACGGGCGCGACGGCAGAGGCGTTTCGGCAGCTCCCGGTCACGTTTGCAGGCGATTTGGGCTTCGGCGTGCGGTTCCCCTGAAGCTCGCGGTCGATGGGAGTGGCGCTCAGGGGTGGTACCGGTCCACCACGCCGAGCACACCCTCGATCGATCGTTTGCACAGCGTGATCCCGACCCCCACACCCGCCGCGTCGGCGATGCTCGTGATCTGCTCGTTCGCCTTGAACGTGCAAGATGCATAGAACGGCGCGCGTGAGGGGCCCGTCGACTCCGCCGATGGACCGGCCGCGACAAAGGTCAGGGTGCCCTTTTGTTGAACGAGCGAGATCGTGTTCGCGACGTCTTTCCCGCCGCTCGTGAAGTGGATCGTGGTGTCCTTTCGGCCCGCGATCGCGCCGCGCTCCGGGTGGCCCGCCGTGTAGGCCGCGACGGCGGCGTCCTGGCCGCCTGGCTCACCCAAGCGTCGATGCTCGATCACGCGCTCGTCGTTTCCGTGTCCGCACGTCCATCGGCTAAGACCGTTGCTCTCCTCGAACGTGCAGCCCTCGAAGAACGGCTTCTCGTCGGCGGTGAAGCTCCCCGTGCCCGCCGAGCCGAAGAGCGAGCCCCCACACCCCGCGATCCCAACGAGCGAGGCGAGGCCGAAGACACGAAACGAAGAGAGGAAGCGCATCCTCTCATGGTCTCCGTCGAGGCCGCTCTCCGCAAGGCAAAAAGCCGCCTAAACGCGGGCACTTAGCTCGTTCGGGCGAGGATTCTTGTTCTTTTTCGGGGAGCTTCGATAATCCGAGCGCGCCGCGTCCACCCACGAGGACGAGGTGACGCGCGTCGCGCTCTCCCTCCTCTTCGAGCCCCTTGATGACCACCGCCGCACCCGCCCACGACTTGCCGAGACCTGCGCTCGACGTCGGCACGGTGTTTCGCGAAAATCTTCCCTTCGTGTTCCGCGCGCTCCGGCGGCTCGGGATCGCCGAGTCCGACGTGGACGACGTCTGCCAAGAGGTGTTCGTCGTGGTGATGCGGAAGCTCGGGGAGTTCGAGGGGCGCTCCCAGCTTCGCACTTGGATTTACGGCATCTGCGTGCGCACCGCTTCGGACTACCGCAAGCGCGCGCCCCGGCGTCGTGAGGTGATTACGGACGAGCCGCCCGAGGGTGTCGTCTCCCACGGCCCGCTCGATCACGCGACCGCGTCGCAGGCGAGGGACATTTTGGACCGAATCCTTTCGCGCCTCGACGACGACAAACGCGCCGTCTTCGTCCTCTACGAAATCGAAGAGCTTCCCATGAACGAGGTCGCGCAAGCGCTCGAGTGCCCGCTGCAAACCGCCTACTCGCGCTTGCATGCTGCACGTAAACGCGTCGAGGAGCTCGCGAGAGAGCTCGACCCAGGAGGGTATGCGTCATGAGCAGTGGCGACCCCATCCGCCTCCGCGAAGGAGGCTCGTCTTTCCTGAAAAAAGCCCTCGAATCTGCGCGTTCCGACGTGCCGAACGAGGATCGCGCGCAAGCGCTCGAGTCGAAGATTCTCCCGCTCCTGCTTCCTCCGATACCTCCCGCGCCGCCGCCTCTTGGCGCGGGCGCGGCGGGGGCGGTGAAGGCAGGCACGGCCGCGCTCGGAGCGAAGGCGGGGCTCGGCTTCGCGAAGGTCACGATGCTCGCGATCGCGGCGGCGGCGGTGCTCGCAGGTGCGGGGGTCGGCGCGATCGTCGTCAGCACGTCGAGCTCGGCGCCTGCTGCGCCGAGCGGCATCGTGTCTGCGCCGGTGGTCTCGTCTTCGCCCGTCGTCGCGCCGGAGCCGAGCCTCGCGCTCGTCCCGCTTCCGCAGGTGAGCGCGGCGCCGTCGATCGCGCCGAAGCCGATCGCGAAGCCCTCCGCGTCCGTCGAAGAGGCGGATCCCGCGCTCGAGCCCGCGCTCCTTCGCCAAGCCCAAGACGCGCTCCGCAGCAACCCATCCGATGCGCTCGCGAAGACCCAAGAGCACGCCCGAAAGTACCCGCGCGGTCTCCTCGTGCAGGAGCGCGAGGTCATCGCGATCGAGGCGCTCGTGAAAATGGGTCGCAAGCCCGAGGCCGAGGCCCGCGCCGCCCGCTTCGAGAAGAGTTTCCCCGGCTCGACCCACGCCCGCCGCATCGACGCGCTCTTGGCGAAGTGAGCCCCGTGCGGCCCTGGTGGGCAGATTCACCTGCGAGAAAGCTGCGTGAGCTCGAGTCTCATGAAACGCGGAGTGCGCGTAGCGTGCCCACTCCATCCCATTTCTAGAGGATGTTGGATTGCTCGCGTCTGCCCGAATCGGTGGATTCCTCATCGAGATCGAGGTCGAGCTCGGAGGCGGCATCGCGAGGGCTCCCTTCACGTTCGCTGTCGTCTCGAACGCGCGCGTTAGCGCCCGAGGAGATAGGCCACGATCGGGCCCAAAAACGGAAGCGTCGCACCGGAGGTGTTTGCCGTCATGCCCGGGACGAGCAGCCTCGCGCCGGCGGTTCGTGCGTTCCTCCATTTTGCCGCGCGCGAGGTGACGACAGAGCGCCTCCGCCGACCCGACGCTCGTGAGCCGGGCGCGATGGCATTTGATCTCCCGCAACCTCTGGCGTGGTGAGCCCTCGCGTCGAGGTACGGCTCGTTCCCAAGGTGATGCCGCGCGGCCCCGGCGATCACCAAAACACCTAGGATTTATGGGAGTTTCCGCTTCTCGTCCCCGCCTCTTGGGGTGGCACGCGCCCTGCACATGTAGGTTCGACTCGCACGTACGCGGGTCTCGTAGGGAGGCTTTCGATGGCGCGCAAATGGACGGTCGGTGCGGCGGTGCTCGGGGTTTCGCTCATGGCTTTTGGGTGCGCGGCCGAGACGGACATCGACGAGAGCGAGGAGCAGGTCTCCGCGCAGAGCGCGACAGCGATCAAACAAGGCCTCGACGCCGCGGTGGCCAAGAACGAAGCGCGCCTCGCGCCGCTCCGCGCGAACAAGACGGCGTCGAACTACCGAGACAAGTTCGGGTCGGAGCCCTACCTGAGGCTCCACGCCGCAACGGAGACCGTGAAAGGCACGGTCGTCGTGTTCCACGGCTTCTCGGGTATGCCCATCCAGCAGAACCCGCTCGTCGCCTACCTCTTCACGCAGGGGTACGACGTCTTCGACGCGAGTGTCGCTGGGCACTACAAGGTGAACGTCCCCGGGAGCGAGCGCTCGTTCCTCGGGAGCAACAACCTCAAGTCCGGCGGCCTTACGCCGCTCGACAACAAGTTTATCGCGTGGCCCTATTCGGACTACGGGCGCGATCCGGTAAAGGAGTACTCGGCCGAGGTCGAGGCGACGTTCGAGATCATGAAGACGCTGCGCGCGCCCTTCTTCGCGGCGGGCCTCTCGGCGGGCGCGACCCAGGCCATTGGCATCGCAGCGAGCCATCCTAAGGAGTTCAAGCGGGTCGTCGCGTTGGCGCCGCTGCTCGACCTCGAGCCCGAGAAAAAGAAGCAGCTCACGGGCGCGGCGGCGCTGATCACCACTGCGCGCGTCATCGCCGGGCGAGGGGAGTGGGACGGCTGGTTCGCGTGGGACAAGTCGAACCCGTTCCCTCAAGGGTGCTTCTGGGGCCTCCAGAAATACGGCCAATCGCTGCTCCCGCGCGCACGGGGCTTCCAGGCCGAGAAGCAGCAGGTCTTCCTCGTGACGACCGACAACGAGGACGCCGCCGATTCCTCGCAAACGAAGCGGTTCTTCGACGCGGCGGGAGGCAGCGCGGCCGGGCACGTGTTTTACAACTACCGTGCAGAGCAGCGCGTTCCACACCCAATCAACGGGCTCGATGCCCGCAGCCAGGGGATGATCAACCACTACTACAAGACCCTCTTTCAAGAGATGGTGCGCTTCCTCGATCGAGGCGTCGTCAAGACGGAGCGTCTCGGCCTCCAGGACCTCGCCCGGGAAGATGGCGGCAAAGCGCTTCCGGGGTACACGGAGCCCGCGCGTATGGATTGGGACCTGAAGACCTTCGGCGGGCCGGACTGCACTCCCGCCAATGGTGAGTGCATGCGGAAGGCGCTCCCAGGCCACATCGCTGTCGGCGATGTAAAGTAGGAACGCAAGAGCTTTCGAGGGAAGGCGAGGTTGGCACTCGCGACGATGCTCTCGCGAACGGCAGAAGGAGCGAGCGGCGGCTCGACTGCACGTGCGGTTCAGCTCAGGTCGGAAAAGGTTCGCTGAGCCGCGCCGGCGGCCCTCTGTCCGCCGCCTCGCTGTTCGCATAGAACCCGAGCACAGCCTTCACGACGGGCCGCGTAAGCCGAGACCCGCAGGAGCGCGAGGTCATCGCGATCGAGGCGCTCGTGAAGATGGGTCGCCCGAGGCCGAGACCCGCGCCGCCCGCTTCGAGGAGCGCTTCCCCGGCTCGACCCCCCGACGCATCGACGCGCTCTTGGGGAAGTGAGCCCATCTCGGCCGCTCGGCGCGAAGAATTCTTCGCCAGAAAGCTGCGTGATCCCGGCAGGTTGTGTGACGCGAGCAGGAGATCGAAAAGAAATCGACGAGGGCTTCATAAAGCTCCTCACGAGCCTCCACCCACCTCATGAAACGCGGAGTGCGCGGAAGCGTGCCCGTCCACGTCCGTGCCCACTGGGAGGCCTCTTATGCGATCGCTCGTTCTCGCTTCGGTGTTTGCCGTGTCCGCTCTCGTCGCCTGCGGTGGTTCCACGACCGAGATCCCCGATCCGGAAGGCTCGGGTCCCATCGCGAGGCCCACGCCCGGCACGACCGATCCGAGCAATCCGAGCGCCCCGGTCGATCCTTCGAACCCCGCGAACCCGAGCGATCCTGCGAACGGCCCATACGTGAGCGTGCACGTGCGCGCCACGCAGGCTCCTTTTGCGCACGCGCCGAACACGGTGGGGCAGACGCCGAGCCTGCAAAAGATGGCGTGGAAGAGCCTCACCCTCTTCGCCTCGAAGGACGATCCGAACGGCTACCGCGTGTTCGATCACGGCACCGCGCCGGTGGAAGGTGGGCTCTCGGCCGGCGACGACACCGTGGTCGCGAAGCTGCCGATCAAGGGGCTCCGCGCGGGCCGCTACACCTACGCCCGGGCCGAGGTTTCGTATGTAAAGTACAACGTTGTCTCCAACATGCACTCGCTCGGCTTCACGATCCCGGGCACGTTCGAGAACGTTCAGGTGCTCGCGAACGGCACGATGCTCGACGGTCAGCGCCGCGACAAAGGCTTTTACCGCTACACCTTCAAGTCGGCCCAGCTCGCTCCGCAGAGCGTAGAGGGCAACGACGCGCCGCTCCCGCAGACCACCGGCGCCGGCGGAATTGCCCTCGAAAGTGGCCCGAACGGCCTCGTGTACGCGTTCCCGATCGACATGACGATCGACCTCGGCGTGACGGGCGATCTTCACGCCATCTTCGAGGTGAACACCCACGAGAACTTCCGCTGGCTCGACCAGGCGGTGCCCGGCTACTCCGCGGGGACGTACGACACGACGCCGACGAGCTTCGAGCCAGTCGTGAGCTTCGGCGCCAACTCCGCTCGTCTATACTGGGAACAATGAGCTCCCGCGTCCTTCGCCTCTTCGCCATCACCGCCCTCGTCGCGACCCCTATCGCCGCATGCAGCGGCGCGGTCGACGTGGGCGGCTTCGGGCCCGCCGACGGCGGCGCGAACGTCGATGGGGCTCCGTCCGCCTCGACGATCGACAGCGGAAAACCCGTACCGACCGGCCCCACGGTGGAGGTTCGGCTCCGCGCCACGCAGGCCGTGGTGCCCGTCGCGCCGAGCACCGCGGGGCAAACGCCTCTCGCGCAGTCGCTCGCGATCCTGAGCTTGCTCCTCTACAAAGACGCGGCCGACACCGATCCGCTCGTCGTGTTCGACGCCAAACAGACCACCACGAACGGCGTCGAGTGCAGCGTGTCGGACAAGGCCGATACCGCGATCGCGACGGTGCCGATCGCGGGGCTAAAAGCGGGGCGTTACACCCGCGCGCGCATCGGCGTCGCCTCGGTAAAGTGGAAAGTACGCGGCGTCGCCCACGTCTCCACGCTCGCCGTTCCCGGCACGTTCGAGACGGTGCAGGTGCTCACCAAGGGCGCCTCCGCCGAGGGGCAAGTGCGCGAGCAGGGGTATTACAAGACCGTCTTCGAGACCACGGGCCAAGCTCCGTTTCCCACCGAGGGAAACCAACAGCTCCCCATTCCGCCGCAGTCGGGGATCGTGAAGTTCGTGAACGAAGGCTCGGCCGCGTTTTACGAGTTCCCCGTCGATCTCACCGTCGACCTCGGCGTAACGCAGAACCTGGCCAGCATCTTCGAGGTGAACACCTACGAGAACTTCCGCTGGACCGACCAAGACATGCCGAACTACACGGTCGGCGCGTGGGACACGACTGGCGCCGCGTTCGAGCCGGTGGTCAGCTTCGGCGTGAACAGCGCGACCCTCACGTTCGCGCAGAAGTAGCGCGTCGACACGCTGATTTCCCAAGCACCGACTCACCTTCGCGCGAGTCTCTTCGCGCGTTGGTGGTTGCCGCGTCGCCGTGGGCTCGTATCCTCGGGCTCCTTTGCCGCCCGCGAAAGCCGTCCTCGACACCCGCGCTCTCAATCGTGCGCTCCTCGCGCGTCACCACCTGCTCGAGCGTACACGCGGGTCGGTGCGCGACGTGGTGCACGAGGTGGCAGGACTGCAGTCGCAAGAGCCGCGAGATCCGTTCGTGGCCCTCTATTCACGAATCGAGGGCTTTCGTCGTGAGCACTTGCTCGCTGCGCTGAACGACAAATCGCTCGTTCGCGCGACCTACCTCCGCGGCACCCTTCATACCGCTACGGCGGAGGATTTTCTCGCGTTCCGCACGCTGTTCCTGCCTGTCTTCATGCGCGAGCTGACCTCCCGGAAGAAGGTCGCGGGGGGATACGACGAGGCGGAAGCGACTGCCATCGTGAAATCGCTCCTCGGGAAAGGGCCAACCACGTTGCGTGCCCTCGCCGACGCCGTGGTGGAGCGGTTCCCGAAGGCGAACGCCGAGCTCGTGGGTCATTGGGCGCGGGTCATGAACCCGCTCGTGGTCGTCCCGAGCGACGATCGCTACGGTCATGCACGGCCGCCGCGCTGGGTCCTCGCCGAGAAATGGCTCGCCAAAAAGCCGCGCGCGAAGCCCGACCTGGGGTCGTTCTTGCTCCGTGGGATCGCTGCGTTCGGGCCGTGCACGGCAGCCGACTTGCGTACGTGGTCGCGGCTCACGGCGATAGGTCCCGCGCTCGAGGCGCTTCGTCCGCGGCTCGTCACGTTCGAGGACGAGCGCGGCCGCGAGCTCTTCGATTTGTCAGAGGCGCCGCGCCCCTCGCGCGACGTTCCGGCGCCGATTCGCTTCTTGGCCGAGTACGACAACGTGTTTCTCTCGCACGACGATCGCGCGCGCATCCTGCCACCCGAGCACCAAAAGCCGGTCACCGAGGCCGCGAACGCGCGCCGCATGTCGGCCATCCTAGTCGACGGCTTCGTCCGCGCGGCGTGGTCCTTCACGCGCGAGAGGAGGACGTCGATCCTCGAGATCCGACCTTTCGAGAAGCTCGGGAAGAAGGTTCTCTCGTCGATCGAAGAGGAGGGCGAGGCGATGCTGAGGTGCGTCGAGCCCGACCTCGACGACCTCGATGTCCGGCGCGTCGGCTCGCACGTGTGAGCGCACCCCGGCTCGTGCGTCATCATCGGGCGGCGGAGGGATTGTCGTCGACATGCCGTCCGCGGCGGGGCAAAACACGAGGAATGCGCTCGAGCTCTCCCCCGACCGATGGTGATCCGCGAAGCTGGCAGAGCTGGGCGGTGGGCCAAATCGAAGCCGACTTCCAGCGTTCGGCAGATACCCACCTCATCGCCGCGCCGGTGCCGGCCCTCGTCGACGCGGGGATCGATCTCTATTTCAAAGACGAGTCGACCCACCCGACGGGGAGCCTGAAACACCGCCTCGCGCGGTCGCTCTTCTTATATGCACTATGCAACGGATGGATCGCGGAGGGCACCACCGTGGTGGAGGCCTCGAGCGGCTCGACGGCGGTGAGCGAGGCGTACTTTGCGCGCCTCCTCGGGCTCCCGTTCGTCGCGGTGATGCCGAAGGGCACCTCGGCCGAGAAGCTGGCGCAGATCGAGTTTTACGGGGGTAAGTGCCACTTCGTGGAGCGGGCCGCGGCGGTGAACGAAGAGGCGCGTGCCCTCGCGAAGGCGAGCTCGGGCCACTACCTGGACCAGTTCACGTTCGCAGAGCGGGCGACCGATTGGCGCGGGAACAACAACATCGCCGAGAGCATGATCGCGCAGATGAAGCACGAGCGCTTCCCGATCCCGAAGTGGGTGGTGGTGGGGGCGGGCACCGGCGGCACGAGCGCGACCATCGGCCGGTATCTTCGGTATCACCGCTTGCCCTCGCGCCTCTGCGTCGCCGATCCGGAGGGCTCGGTGTACGCGCGATACCACGCCACGGGCGACAAGGGCCTGCTCTCCGACGGCTCCCGCATCGAGGGGATTGGCCGGCCGCAGGTGGAGCTCAGCTTCGTGCGCTCCGTCGTGTGCAGAATGCACACGGTATCCAATTTGGAGTCGATCGCGGCGATGCACGTCTTGGGGGATATCCTCGGCCGGCGGGTGGGCCCCTCCACCGGGACGAACTTCGCGTCGGTGCTCACGTTGGCGACCGAGATGCGCGCGCGCGGCGAAAAGGGTTCCATCTTGTCGCTGATTTGCGACGCGGGCGATCGGTACCGCGTGTCGTATTACGACGAAGCGTGGGTGCGCACGCACATGGGCGACATTGGCCCCGCACGAAGCGCCCTGCTGGCGAAGCTCACGTAAATCGCGTCGTGCCCTTGCGTGAAGGGGGAGTCTGCCTATCCTCGAGGGGTGTCGAGCGAGCCCACACCTGCGCCCCTTACACGCGCCGAAGAAGACGCGGACGTGGCATTCGCGCTGGAGGGCGTGCCGTGGGTGCGCGCGGTGTACGCGGTGGACGCGCCGCGGGCGGACGAGCGCCGTTACTTGGTTCATCTCACGGAGGAGGGAAAGACCTACGGCCTCGCGGAGGTGCACTATGCGCTCATGCGCTCGCGCGGCCGGAGGGAGAGCGCCGACGTGGAGCTCGTCTCTTTTTTGCCGCCGCTCGGGCGCCATCGGTTGCTCACCCTCTCTACGGCAGCGCGTGAGGCGGCGCGAGGGAGGGCGCGTACTGCGTTTTCCCCGGAGGTGATCGCCGACGTAGACGTGCCGCCCGTACGCGCCTACGTGCCGCCGGAGCCGCGCGGCCACCAAGTGCTCGTCATCGACGACGATCCCGAGACGGAGCGCGCGGTGCGCGGCGTCTTTCCCTTTCCAGACAAGATCGTGCTCTGTCCGTACCGGGACACGGCGATCGCGCTCATGATGTGTTGGTCGTACGACCGCGTGATCGTGGCCGAGTCGTTTGCGTTCGGCGAAGAGGGCATTCTCGCGCGCCTCCTGAACGTCGATTTGCTCGGGATAACGCCCATTGCGGTGCTCGCCACCCCCGCGCGCTACGTGGAGGCGATGGAGGCGATCGCGGTCGCGAACCGCCCTTGGCAGGTCTTGTCGGCACCGGTCGACGCGATCACCCTCTCTCTCAAGTTCGGCCGCACCTCGAACGTGGACGCCCTCGCGCTCGCCGGGCAAAGCGCGGCGCGGGCCTGCCTGGGACCCAAAGACATCTATACGCCGCCGGCTCCGCCATCGCCCTCGACGAGCGATACGAAGAAACCCGCGGTGCTCCTCGTCGACGCGACCCTCGAGGCCGTCGACGCGAAGCTGGGCTCGACGTCGCACCTCGACGTGACGATCGCGACGGGATACTGGGACGCGGTCGAGAAGCTGCGCTGGGCGACGTTCGATACGGTGCTCTGCGATGCCAGCGCGCGCCACCACGGACAGCCCCTTTACCGCGAGCTCTGGAATCTGTTTCCGGGTCTCATGGCGCGTACGATTTTGGTGACCTCGCCCGAAGCCGAGTCTGCCCTTGGCCCGCGATCGCAGGCAAAGACTGCGAAGCGGCTGCTCGCGCGGCCTCTCACCGCGGCGCGGGTGATCGCGGCGGTGAGGAGCTTTCAAGGAGTCGACGTTCGCTCCGCGACGTAGCTCTCTTTCGTCGCTATCGATGGTTCCGAGCGAGACGATCGTCGCGTCCGTGCCTTGCGCTAGTAGGGAATTGGCCTATCCTCGAGGGGTGTCGAGCGAGCCCACACCTGCGCCCCTTACACGCGCCGAAGAAGACGCGGACGTGGCATTCGCGCTGGAGGGCGTGCCGTGGGTGCGCGCGGTGTACGCGGTGGACGCGC
>JAAFHV010000301.1:0-6281 GCA_013297655.1 Myxococcales bacterium
AGCGTCTCGACGAAGTTCGGATAGATGAGCCCGCCCGAGGCGTCGACCGCGCGCCACAAGAGGCCCTGGGTCACGCCGCTGACCCACATCGAGCCCACGTAGAGCAAGATGCCGAAGGTGCCGAGGTAGAAGTGCAGGTTCGCGAGGCGCGTCGAGTAGAGCTTCGTGCCATAGAGGCGGGGTACCATCCAGTAGAACATGCCGGCGGCCATGAAGCCGTTCCAGCCGAGGGCGCCGGCGTGCACGTGGCCGACGATCCAATCGGTGTAGTGCGCGAGCCCGCTCACGCTCTTGATCGAGAGGAGAGGCCCCTCGAACGTGGCCATTCCGTAGAACGTCACGCCGGCGGCGAGGAACTTGAGCACCGGGTCCTCACGGAGCTTGTTCCAAGCGCCGCGGAGGGTCAAAAGGCCATTGAGCATGCCGCCCCAGCTCGGCGCCCAGAGCATGACGGAGAAGATCATCCCGAGCGTCTGCGCCCACTCCGGCAGCGCCGTGTTCAGGAGGTGGTGGGGGCCGGCCCAGATGTAAACGAAGATGAGCGCCCAAAAGTGGATGATGCTCAGGCGATACGAGTAGACCGGGCGCCCCGCCGCTTTCGGCAGGAAGTAGTACATGATGCCGAGCACGGGGGTCGTGAGGAAGAACGCGACCGCGTTGTGGCCGTACCACCACTGCACGAGGGCGTCTTTTGCGCCGCCATAGATGGCGTAGCTCTTCAAGGGCGAGATCGGGAGCGCGAGCGCGTTCACCACGTGGAGCACCGCGACCGTGACGATCGTCGCGATATAGAACCACACCGCGACGTAGAGGTGCTTCTCCGTCCTTCGCGCGAGGAGCCAGAAGAAGTTCACCGCGAACACGATCCATATCGCCGCGATCGCGAGGTCGATTGGCCACTCCAGCTCGGCGTACTCCTTTCCTTGGGTGTACCCGAGGGGGAGCGACACCGCGGCGGCGACGATGATGGCCTGCCAGCCCCAGAAGTGAATCTTCGCGAGGAGGTCGCTCGGCAGTCGCGCGCGGACGAGGCGCTGGGTGGAGTAGTAGATGCCAGCGAACACCATGTTGCCGACGAACGCGAAGATGACCGCGTTCGTGTGGAGCGGGCGGATGCGCCCGAACGCGAGGTGGGGGTCTACGTTGGCTTGGCGAAAGGCCATTTGCAGCGCGGCGAGCGCGCCGACGAGCATGCCGACGATGCCCCAAAGCACGGAGGCGAAGACGAACCTCCGCGTGATCGCGTCGTTGTAGGTGATCTTCGTCTTGGTCAGGATCGGGGCGTCGTCCGCTTCGGCGATCGCGGCGGTTTCGGTGCTCATGGGTTTCCTTGTTCCGCGCTCTCCTCGGATCGCGGTTCGGTGGGCTTCTCGCCCGGCTCGTCCAGTGGGAAGAGGGCGAGTCGGTCGGCGTGGTCGAAGTCTCGCGACTTCCAGGTTTTTGCGAAAAGAACGAGCGAGCCCAGCACGAGCACGAGGCTCACGAAGACTTGCAGCGTCAGGACTTCCACAGCGTGCTCCTTGAAGAGAGGGAGAGCGTGGTCAGGGCGAGGGTGGATATCGAGCTGAGAGGCATCAAGATCGCGCACGCCAACGGCGACAAGAATCCGGCGTACGCGAGACTCACCGAAAGCAGGTTGTAGGCCATCGCGATCACGAGATTTCTGCGCCTCACTTCGGAGAGGCGAGTCGCGGCTCGGAGCGCTTGTCGAATGGGCAATAACCCTGGTGTCGTGAAGTAGAAGTCGCTCCGCGCGGCCATGAACGGTCGGTCCACGGCGGGGGTTCCGCCGCAGAAAGCGCGCGCGACCACGAGCGCGTCGTTGATGCCGTCGCCCACCATCAGCACGTCGCGTCGGTCGAGGTCCGCGACGAACGCTGCCTTGCCCTCGGACGTCTTGCCGCCCACCGCGCGGTCTTCGCGAATGCCGGCGAGCTGCGCAGTTTGCGCCACCCGCGCAGGATCGTCGCCAGAGAGGAGATACACCTCGATCCCGTCCGCCTCGAGGGCGCGAATCTCGGTTATCGCGTCTTTTCTCAGCTCTTCGCGGGTGGTGAAGGCCGCCATCGGGAGGAGGTCCATCGAGAACAGCACGTCGCCTTGGCCGTGCGCGCGCAGGCCCGGCGCGGCCCACGCGGGGAGGCCGAATCGGTACGTGTGCGCGCCCAAGGTGAGCTCGAGGCCCTTGCCCGTGTGCTCCTCCACCCCAGCGACGATCGCGCCGCGAATGCCCTCGCTCCTCAGCGCGTCGCGCACGGCGAGCGCCTTCGGGTGGGTGCTCGCGTGGGTGAGGGAGGCGAGCACCGTGCGCGCGCGCGCGTCGTACCCTGGAAAAAATCGGGTCGTCGTCGCGGTGAGGGTGCCGGTGGTGAGGGTGCCGGTCTTGTCGAACACCACCTTTCGTACGAGGGCGGCGCGGTCCAAGAACCCGGACGTGCGTACGAAGAGGCCCATCCTTCGGAGCCCGCTCTGCACGAGATCGTAGGCGAGCGGAGTCGCGATACCGAACGAGCACGGGCACGTCACGATCAACACCGCGGTCGCGATTTCGAGCGCGCGCATCACGTCGCGCGTCGCGAGCCACCACCCCACGAAGCCGATCGCGGCAGCGACGAGCACCGCCGCGACGTATCTCCGCGCGAGCACGTCCCAAAAAGGGAGGCTCATCGCGTCCTCGCCCTCGCGCTTGCCGGGCGTGCGCAAGAGGCCCACGAGGGCGGAGTCTGCGAAATCCTCGGCAGCGACGAGCACCCGCGGCGACGGCGACGCGAGGAACGCCCCCGCCGGAACGAGCTCCCCTGGTCGGTACGGATGGGGCGCGCTCTCGCCGTTGATCCAGTCGAGCGAGAACGACGCGGGCTCGTCGCCTCCTAGGATCGCCGCGAGCGGCACCACCTCGTTCGGAGAGAGGTGCAGGGTCTCGCCGCGGACGAGCTCCGTCGCCCGAACGGTCCGCACGTCGCCGTCTTTCTCGACCCGCCGCGTGCGTAGCCCCTCCACGCCGTCGTTGGCGAGCAGCGACAAGCGATTACGCTCGAGCGCCCGCTCCTGGAGGAAGCGCCCAACGAGCATGAGGGCGATGAACACGTCGAGCGTGTCGACGAAGACCCCCCTCGCGTTTCCCCGGAAAAAAGAGAGCGCCGAGCCGCCGTACGCGAGCACGATCCCGAGCGCGATCGGCAAATCCATGTGGAGTACACGCGCCCGGAGCGCGCGGTAGGCCGAGCGAAAGAACACGGGTCCACCGACCAGCACGCTCAGGGTCGATATCGCGAACGTGATCCTCTCGAAGAGCACGAACGTCGGCCCTTCGTGGAGGCCGGCGTAGCTCGCGACAGCGAAGATCATCGCGTTCATCGCGAGCGCGATCGTGATCCCCATCCGGAACACGAGGTCGTTCGAGCGCCGCCGATCGTCCTTCAGCTTCGGTCCGAGGCGATAGCCGAATCGTTCGATATCGGCGACGAGGGAGGCCAAATCGAGCTTCGGCTCGGCCACGATCCGCGCGCGTCCGACCGAGGGGTCGACGACGAGGGAGACGCACCCTTCGTGGCGCTTGCCGAGCTTCTCGATGAGCCAAATGCACGCCGAACAGTGGAGTCCCTGGATATCGAGCTCCAGCGCCGACGGCCTCACGGAGCTCGCCACGCTCTTCTCGAGGGGCTCGAGCCACAACGGCGCGCCGCGCTTCGTGCCCGCGTCGCTCGCCGGTTGCCCGCGGTCCCCGCGCAGGTCGTAATAACCCTCGAGGTGCTCGGAGGTCAGGAAGCCGTAGACCGTCTCGCAGCCGGTGCAGCAGAACGGACCCTCGTCGCCGTCTTCCAGCGGCGTCGCGCAGTGGTCGCACGTGCGGGGCCGAAGGTGTGTGGCGCGCGGCTTCACCGCGGGAGTCGTTTTCACGACGGGAGCGAGGACTTCCATTCGCTCCGCGATTACAAGTCGCGTGCCGCCTCGCGGGCGCCGCCGATCGCACGTCGAGCGAGCGCCACGGTGCAAGTGGTGCGCGCGCCTGCGCTGGTTGCGTCAGGTGGGGGTACGGAGCGACTCGGCGAGCAGGTCGAGCGCGTCGTGGGTGGTGAAGATCCCGACGACCTTCTTGCCCTCCACGACCACGGCGCATCCGTAGCGGTGCTCGGCCATCTCGGCGATCACCGAGCGAAGCGACGCGCTCGGCTCCACGCAATAAACGCCCTGGGTCATCGCCTCTTCGACCTTCGTCTTCGTGATGTCGACCCCGACGATCGACTGCACGAAATACATGTCGCGCTCGGACACGATGCCGACGAGCTTTGCGTCCTCGAGGACCGGGAGGTGACGCACGGCGTGCAGGCGCATGAGCCGCATCGCGGTCGCGATCGGCTGATCACGACCGACCGAGTGCGGCGCGGGCGTCATCCAACCCCCGATCGTGAGGGGTCGGAGCATGCTTACGGGCGCGATCATCTTGGCAGGGTTCATCCCCTCCGCGATGCAACCCCTCGGCCAGCGGCGAGGTCGCGGCGCGCGCGTGGTTGTGCCGACGCCACCGCGCACCGCTTTCGTCTGGCCGCACGTTTCGCGCGACGGCCGTCGTCTTTAGAGCCGAATCGGGGCGCCTCTGCGCGCGATGACGACGTTGGGGAACGAGCGCTCCTCCAGCGCCTCTCGCAGCGAGCGCTGCGCCCCGGGCTCCCCGTGGACGAGGACCACGGTTCGCAGCTTTCCGCGCTCGCGGGTCGCCTCCGCGTAGGCGATGAGCTCGTCGCGATCGGCGTGGGCAGAGAAGCCGTTGAGCACCACCACCTCCGCGCGCAGGTCGCGCTCGACGCCGAAGATTTTCACCCGTGGCCGCCGCTCGACGATGCGCCTCCCGAGGGTATGACCGGCCTGAAACCCGACGATCACGACCGCGTTTTTCGGATCCTCGATCGTGGAGCGCAGGTGGTGGAGCACGCGCCCCGCCTCGCACATTCCGCTCGCCGAGAGCACGACGAGCGCGCCATCGGCGGCGTCGATCGCCTGCGAATCCACCTTCTCCGAGACGTAGCTGAGGCCCTCGAAATCGAAAGGAGAGTCACCGCTAGTGAGCACCGCGTGCGCCTCTGCGTCGTAACATTCGGGGTGGCGCGCGAACACGTCGGTCACGCAAACGGTGAGAGGCGAGTCGACGTAGACCGGTATCCGCGGAATGCGGTTTCCCTCGCGCAAACGCTTCAGCGCATAGACGATTTCCTGCGCGCGCTCGAGCGCGAACGTGGGAATCACGATCTTGCCGCCGCGCGCGGCGACGCGCCTCACCACGTCGCCGAGGGCGTCTTCGAGGCCCGCGCGCGGTGGGTGCAGGCGGTCGCCGTAGGTGCTCTCCATCACGAGCACGTCGGCCGAGCCGACCACCTCCGGATCGCGCAGAATCGGCGTCTCCTTGCGGCCGAGGTCGCCGGTGAAGACGAGCCGGCGGGTCATGCCGTCGTCGTCGACGTCGAGGGCGGTGACCGCGCTGCCGAGCACGTGGCCCGCCTCGTGGAACACGAGCGACACGCCCTCCGCGATCGTGCGCCGCGCGTGGTACGGCACCGCCACGAAGCGGGCGAGCGTATGGTCGACGTCGCGCTGATCGTAGAGGGGCTCCGTCGCGACGACGTCGAGGCCGTCGCGCTCGGCGATCCGCTCGAGGTGGCGCGCGTCGGCGGCTTGGATGTTCGCGGCGTCGGCGAGCATCGCGGTCGCCAAATCGTGTGTCGCCGCGGTGGAGTAAATCGAGCCCTTGTATCCGTGCTTGAGGAGGATCGGGAGCGCCCCCGAGTGATCGATGTGGGCGTGCGAGAGCACCACCGCGTCGACCTCGCTCGCGCGAAACCCGAGGGTTCGGTTCTGTTCTACGTACTGCTGGCGCCGACCTTGGAATAGCCCGCAGTCGAGCAGCACCGTCGCGCGCGAAGTGCGCACGATATGCCGCGATCCGGTCACGGTCTCGGCGGCGCCGAAGCTTTCGATTTCGATCATGAGCGCTCCGTCAGGACTTGGGCTTCGTGAGCCCGTACTCGTGGAGGCGGTATTGGATCGTGCGCACGCTGATGTCCAAGAGCTCGGCGGCCTTCGAGGTGGAGCCCCCGGCGGCTTCGAGCGTCCTCACGATCGCGTAGCGCTCGATCTCGGCCATCGTCGAGCCGGGGATCCGGAGCGGACCGAGCCCGTCGAGCTCACTCTCGATCGGCAAATCGTCGGCCCCCACGATCGGGCCTTGGCTGAGCACCACCGCGCGCTCGATCGCGTTCTCGAGGGCGCGCACGTTCCCCGGCCAG
>JAAFHV010000301.1:6291-10412 GCA_013297655.1 Myxococcales bacterium
GCCGAGAACCCGTCCATGCGGCGGTGATTCTCGAGCGCGTACTTGCGAAGGAAGTGCTCGGCGAGCACGAGCACGTCGCCGCCGCGGAGGCGGAGCGGTGGCATTTCTACGTGCACCACGTTCAGGCGATAGAAGAGATCCTCGCGGAACTTCCCCTCGCGAACGGCGGCACCGAGGTCGCGGTTCGTCGCCGCGACGACGCGCACGTCGACGGTGACCGACTCGTTGCCGCCCACCCGCTCGAAGGTTCGCTCTTGCAGCACGCGGAGCAGCTTCACCTGCGTTTGGGTCGATATTTCGCCGATTTCGTCGAGAAATAGCGTGCCGCCGTGGGCTTGTTCGAAGCGCCCTGCGCGCCTTCGTTCGGCGCCGGTGAACGCGCCCTTCTCGTGGCCGAAGAGCTCACTCTCGAGGAGGGACTCGGCGAGCGCGGCGCAATGGAGCGCGACGAAGGGCTTGTCGGCGCGCGGGCTGAGGGCGTGCACCGCGCGCGCGAGCTCGCCCTTGCCGGTGCCGCTCTCTCCCGTGATGAGCACGGTGGCGCGCGAGGGCGCGACCTGCCGCGCGACACGGTAGACCTTCTGCATCGCGGGCCCGGTGCCGATGAGGCCACGGAGGCCCTCCGAGTCACGCTCTCGGATTTGGCGGCGGAGGTTCTCGGCCTCGACGCGCACCTCTTGCCGCTCGAGCGCGCGCTCGACCGCGACCTCGAGGGCGTCGAGGTCGACCGGCTTCGTGAGGTAATCCTCTGCTCCGGAGCGCATCGCCTTGATCGCCGTCCCGAGCTCTTCCGAGGCGGTCACCATGATGATCGGCAGGTGCGGGTAAGCCTTGTGCGCCTCGCCGAGCAGCTCCATCCCGTCCTTTCGCGGCATCATCAAGTCGGTCACGACCAGATCGGCGGGCCGCTCGGCGAGGATCTCCATCGCCTCCACACCATCGTTCGCTTGCTCCACCTCGTACCCCTCACCGTCGAGGAACTTGGCGAGCGCGTCGCGGGTCTGGACGTCGTCGTCGACGAGAAGGACGTGAGCTTTGTCTCTCTTCTTGCGGGTCATCGTCTCTCCATCGGCATCGTTGGGTGCAAGGCTTGCGCGGCGCTGCAGAATCGGCGTCGAGGTCCGGCGAGTTTCGCGCGGGTTTTGGCCTCTGGCGACCCGAAAGAGCAACATCGGGGCCACGGCGCAGGCCTTTCGCGCAGACGCCGCGTCTTGCGCAGGCCCTTCGTCCCGTCCCTCTCGGCGGCTCGCACGAACCTTGTATAGCGCCGTGCATGAAGCGACTTCTCGTCTGCCTCGATCACTCCAGTCGTCAGTCGTTCGTCTTGCGGCAGGCGATCGCGCTCGCGGAGCAAGCGCGCGCGGAGATGGTCCTCCTCCACGTGATCGAGCCGGCCTCGGGGCTCACCCTCCCCTCGGGGCTCACCCTCCCCGACGCGGAGCGCGATCCGGGCGTGCACGAGCAGGCCAACAACGAGCGCCGTGAGCTCGCGGAGCTGGCGAGCCTGGTCCCGCAGGATCGTCTCCACGCCTACAAGGTCGCGGTGGGCGAACCGTGGCGCGCCATCTGCCGGGCGGCGCAGGACTATGCCGTCAGTTATGTCATCGTCGGATGCCACGACGGCAGCCTCCTAGAGAAGGCCTTTGGCACGACCGCCGAGAAGGTCGTACGTCACTGCGATAGGTCCGTGATCGTGCTCCGCCCCACGCCGCGCGATTGACCGCAGGGCCCTGCGCGGACGGCCATTTTTCGTGCGTCGCTGGCACTTCGTGAGCAACCGGAGCGCGAGTCGCTTCGACGGCACACGAGTTGCTCTCAATTTGGCGATGGGCGCGTCGAGTTTTCCGGATGCCAGCGTTCGTGCGTACCTCGTTGGCTATCATGACCGCCTCGAAGCGCTGATGGAGCGCGTGGTCGCGACCTGTGCGTTGGACAACGCGACGCTGCTCGGCGACGCGTGGCGAGCGTTCGAGGTCTCGCTCCGCACCCATATCGACGCGGAGGATCGCATCGTCATCCCGCTCCTCGGCCCGAAGAACGCGCGGGAGGCGCGGGCGCTCTCGTCCGAGCATCGCCATCTTCGCGCGCGAATGAGCGAGCTTCGCACGAGCGTGGAGCAAGGCGCGCTGCGGGCCGAGGTCGCACGTTCGCTCATGGACGAGCTCCGCGCCCACAACCGTCACGAGACCGACGTCCTCCACGACCACTTCGAGGCAGTCGAGCCTCCGGAGGCGCAAAAGACCGTGATCGAAGCGCTCGCGAAGTCGCTCGTACCGCTCTGAGTGGTGGGCGTCGCGCCAAATTTGCGTTCGCGCGCACGGACAGCGCGTCCGTGGCGCGACGCGATCGACGTGATCGACGCGCGCAGATTGGCTTGGCTCGTGCAGAACACGAAGCATGCTCCCGTTCTCGCGCATCCTCGTCCCGGTCGACTTCTCGCCCACCTCGGAGGTCGCGGTCGGAGCCGCGATCGAGCTCGCGCGCACGTTCGGCGCGCGTCTTACGCTGCTCCACGTATGGAGCATCCCGAGCATGGGATACGCCGAGGCGCTCGCCTGGCCGCTCGAAGGCATGGAAGCTGCGGCCCGTGCGGCGCTCGACGACGTGCTCGCGCGGGTCGTGAAGTCCGTGCCCACGACCGACAGTCAGCTTCGTTTTGGCGTCGACTGGGAGCGCATCATCGATGCCATCGGCGACGAGAAGAGCGATCTCGTCGTGATGGGGACGCACGGGCGCACCGGGCTCTCTCGCATGTTCCTCGGTAGCGTGGCCGAGAAGGTCGTGCGCATGTCACCCGTGCCGGTGCTCACGATCCGAGCGCCCGAGCTCGCGAAACCGTAGCGCCGTCGTCGCCTATTTCGACGAGGCGACGCGACCCGAGCCGCGCTGCTGCGTACCCCGCGCGAGGTAAGAGAAGATGAAGAAGTGGTTGTCCTTCGGGTGTGTGGGAGTGGTCGTCGCCGCGTGCACGACGGCGGATCCGAACGCGCCGGTGGACGCGGGTCAAGACGCCGATCACGACGCTCAGGCTCTCGACTCCGGGAGCGACGCGAGCGACAGCGCTTCCCCCGCCGACGCCACGCGCGACGCACCCGCAGATGCCGCGGACTCCTCCGTGCTCGACGCGAGTGACGCGGGTGAGCCGGCCGACGCAGGCGACGCAAGCGACGCAGGTGAGCCGGTCGACGCAAGCGACGCAGGTGACGCAGGCGAGCTCGTCGACGCGAGCGACGCAGGCGATGCAGGTATCGCGGACGCTCTCCTCTTGCCGAGCGAGAACGACGTGCCCTATCGCATGCGTGCAGTATGCACCATCAAGCCGGTAAACCGAGTCGGCACCGCGCAGAGTTGCTGCCGGCAGTCGTCGTACACCACGGAGACCCTCTGCGACACGGAGGTCCACGAGCGGCGCGACGTCGCGGGGAACCTGGTCCTCGTGGTCGATCCGATGCAAGGGTGCGCCACCGTGATCTCGGGCGACTCGTGCACACGCACCGGCACGCTCTCGCGCTGCGACTCGGCGGGGCTCACGTGCCCGTTCACCCTCCTCACGCCCGGCTCGCCGACTGTGCTCGCCGGCACCTACACCCGCCGCACGGTCGGCGTCGGGGCCACGGTCACGCTCGCCGACCACTACTGGACGGGCTGCTCCACCGCCGGAATGGTACCGATCACGAACCCCTCGTGCTCGACGAGCCCGGGCACCGTGGTTCAATCGTCGACCACGCGCATGACGACGGTCGCGAAGAGCGCGGCGGGCGAGCTCACGCTCCGCAGCACGTGGACGAGCAACCCGCAGCCGGGCACGTGCACGTCGCCGAGCTTCCCCCCGGCCCGCCCTACGCTCGACTCCGCCTCGTTCGTCAGCGGCGCGAACGGCATGGGCGGTAGCTTCTCGATCGCGGGCTACACCTGCTCGTACGTGCTCACCAAGAAGTAGCGCGCGCATCTCGGAGCCGATCGCGCGTCGCCGACCTCGCGCAGAGCTCGAACGACCACGTCGAGGTGGGTCGTCGAGCCCGCGCGCGTCGCCGTGGCGAAGCCCACACCTGCTCGTGCTTCGAGGCGAGCTCCCGTGTACGAACGCGGATTGGCATTTGCGCCACCGTCTGCCCGCTTCG
>JAAFHV010000300.1 GCA_013297655.1 Myxococcales bacterium
TCGCGGAGGTCCCGTTCTTGGGTCCGCTCCTGTTCAAGCAGGTCTACGGGCGCGGCTTCTTGCGCGCCTACCTCGGCGGCAGCCGCGGCCCGCACGTGAAGGCCGCGGCGGGCAGGCTCGAGACCCACCTCGGTCGTTTCGACGCGCCGTCGACGCGCCAGGCCGCCTACGAGACGCTCCTCGCGATGCTCGACACGCGCCCGATCGTCGCCAAGGTGCCCCGCGTGCAGGCGCCCTGTCTCGTCGTTTGGGGTCGCGACGATCCCCGCGCCCCGGTCGAGCTCGGCCGCAAGCTCGCGCGCGAGCTCCACCGCGCGCGCCTCGAGGTGGTCGAGAGCGGGCACTCGCCTGCCGAAGACTGCCCCGTCGATCTCGCGCGCCACGTCCTCGAGTTCCTCGCGACGGCGGGCCCCGAGAGCCAACGCCCGCCCCGTGTCTCCACGTCCAGCAAAGCCGCGCCCAAGGCGGGCTCCAAGAAGACACGCGCCGCCAAGAAGGACGAGCGCCTTTGAGCGAGGCGAGGCGCCGGCTCCTCGCGAACGTCCAGGTGCGGATCGGGGCGGGCCTCGTCGCCGTGCTCGTGGTGTTCTCGGTCGTCGCGCCCTGGATTTCGTCCCACGACGCCGTCACGAGCCACTTCGAGAGCGCAGCAACGCGAGGTGGTCCCGCCGGTCCGAGCCTCGCCTTCCCGCTCGGCGCCGATCGTCTCTACCGCGATCAGCTCGTGCGCCTCGCGGAGGGCGGACGCACGTCGCTCGTGATCGGGGTGCTCGCGACCGCGCTCGCGACGCTGCTCGGCACGTTGGTCGGTGTGCTCTCGGGTTACTACGAGGGAGCGCGCGGGCTCCGGATCCCCTGGCTCGTCGTCGCGACGGGCCTCGCTCTCTTCTTCGCCGTGGTCTATGGGCCCGCGAACGTCACTTCTGCCCTCACGTCCGCGGGCGGCCTCCCGATCGTGATCACGCTCGGGCTCGCGCTCGGGCTCGCGCTCGCGGCGAAGGCACGTCGCGGTCCCGAGGTAGGCCTCGACACGTTCCTCATGCGCGCCGTCGACGTCGGCCTCGCGTTCCCGTTCTTGCTCCTCGTGATGGCGCTCGCCTCTGCGTTCGAGCGCACGAGCGCGACGACGATCTTGCTCACCCTCGGCTTCTCCGGCTGGCTCGGGATCGCGCGGGTGGTGCGCGCGAAGACGATCGGGATCCGGAACCAAGAGTACGTGCTCGCGGCGCGCGCGCTCGGGCAACGAACGCCAAAAATCCTTTTGATTCATATACTTCCAAACGTACTCGGGCCCGTCGTCGTGCTGTCTACGCTCTCCGTCGCGCAGATGATCGTGGCCGAGAGCGCGATGAGCTACCTCGGGGTCGGCATCTCGCCGCCGACGCCGACGTGGGGCTACATGCTGTTCGAAGGGCAAGAGACCTACGCCGCCGCGCCGTGGCTCCTCGTCGCGCCGTTCGTCGCGATCTTGATGTCGGTGCTCGGGTTCAACGTGCTCGGCGAGGGGCTCCGTGAGGCGCTCGATCCACGGAAGGATCGCGGATGAAGCGTCGCGCTCCCTCGTACTCCGTGTCGCGCGTTCCGCACGTGCTCGTCGCGGGCGCGCTCGCGCTCTTCGTGTCGCTCTTCGTCCCCGCGTCGCTCTCGGGGTGCCAGTCCGGTCTCGACGCTCCCCTCCCCGCCGCGAGCGCGCTCGACGCGCCGCCCAAGCGCGGTGGCATCTTGCACCTCTCGAGCTTCGGGAACATCCGCGGGCTCGATCCGGCGAACATCGCCGACGGCCTCGTGTCCACGCTGCATCAGCTCCTCTTCGCCGGGCTCCTCGATTTCGACGAGCGCGGCGAGGTGATCCCGCGCCTCGCCGAGCGCTACGAGACGAGCCAAGACGGGCGCTCGTACCGCTTCTTCCTGCGGCCGGGGGTGCTCTTCCACGACGGCACCGAGCTCCGCGCCGACGACGTGAAGCGCTCGATCGAGCGCGCGCTCCACCCCACCGCACCGAACCCTTTCGCCTCGTTTTACGCAGCGATCCGCGGATACGACACGTTCTCGAAGGGCAAGAGCGAAGAGCTCGCCGGGGTCGTCGTCGAGGGCACGTACGTCGTGCGGATCGATCTCGTCGAGCCGGACTCCACGTTCCTCGCCCTCTTCGCGATGCAGGTGCTCCGCCCGGTCTGCAAGAGCGGCGGGCGCCGCTACACCGACGACTTCGTGCCCTGCGGCGCGGGACCGTTCAAGCTGAAGGAGTACGTGCGAGGCGAGCAGGTCACCTTCGCGCGCCACGAGGGCTACTTCGAGCCTGGCAAGCCCTACCTCGACGGCATCGTGTTCACGTTCGGCGTGAACATGTCGGCCGCGCGCTACAAATTCCAAAACGGCGATCTCGACACGCTCCGCGATCTCACCGCCGGCGACTTGCTCGCGTTCCAGAGCGATCCGCGTTGGGCTCCGTACGGCGCCTACGATCGCGAGCGCCAGATCATGGGCGAGGCGATGAACACCGAGCTCCCGCCCTTCGACAACGTCGAGGTGAGGCGCGCCGTCGTCGCCGCGATCGACCGATCGCACTACGCGAAAGTGAAGCCCGCCACCCTCCGCATCGCGAACCAGCCGATCCCCCCCGGCACCCCCGGCTTCGACCCCGACTTGAAGGGCCAGGAGTACGATCTCCCCGCCGCCCTCGAGCACATGAAACGTGCAGGCTACCCGTATGATCCCGCAACAAAAACGGGGGGTTACCCGCACATCATCCCCTACTACACGTACCGCCAAGGCGTGAGCGAGTACACGGCGCAGGTGTTCCAGCAAGAGGTCGCGAAGATCGGCATTCGCCTCGAGCTCCGCCTCGTGAGCTACCCCACGTACCTCGCGCAGATCGGGAGGCGGAAGAAGGTGCCCGTCGGTCCGTGGGGGTGGTCGGAGGACTACCCCGACGCGCTCGATTTCCTCGAGTCGCTCTTCCACTCGAAAGGCATCGCCGAGGACGACGCGAGCAACGTCTCGTTCTACTCGAGCGCGGAGCTCGACCGCCTCGTCGACGACGCGAAGCACGAGCTCGATCCGAAGCGAAAGAAGAGCCTCGTCTCGCGCGCGGTCGAGAAAATCTTGGAAGACGCGCCGTTCGCGTTCGCCTACTCGGTGCGCTTCTACGACATCCACCAGCCCTACGTGCGCGGCGTGAAGGCGCACCCGGTGTGGGCGCGGAACGTGTCGTTCGTGTGGCTCGATCGCCAAAAAGACGCCCGCTCCGCCGCGTTCCTCCGCTCGCCTTCGCCGGAGCGAACGAGAGGCCTCGCCAGCCGATGACGATGGCGCGCACGCTCGCACGACGGCTCGCCCACGGGCTCGTCGTGCTCTTCGCGACGGTGACCCTCGCGTTCTTCCTCAACGAGGTCGTGCCGAGCGATCCGGCGCGCATGGTCGCGGGAGCGCAGGCGCGCGCGGAGGACGTGGAAAAAGTGCGCCGCGAGCTCGGCACCAACAAGCCGCTCGCGCAGCGATACGCGCGGTTCCTACGTCGCCTCGTGCACGTGGCGAGCACGAAGGCAGCCCCCGATCACGCCACCTGCGCCGCGCTCGGCCCGCTCCACCTCGACCTCGGCAAGAGCTACCAAAAGCGCCGTCCCGTCGTCGACATCCTCGCCGAACGCGCGCCACGCACCATCGCGCTCGCCTTCACCGCCGTGCTCGTGCAAGCCCTCCTCGGCACCGCGCTCGGGCTCTTCGCCGCCAAGCACCGCCGCACCCTGAAAGACCGCGTCACCGTCGGCTCGAGCCTGGTCGCCACGAGCGCGCCCACGTTCATGACGGGGCTCTTGCTCCAGCTCTTCTTCGCGAAGATCCTCGGCGTGCTCCCGCTCGACGGCTTCGGCGCCAGCTTCTCCGATCACGTCGCCTCGATCGTGCTGCCTTCGCTCACCCTCGGGCTCTACGGCGCCGCGCTCTACACCCGCATCTCGCGCGACGAGATGGTCACCGAGCTCGGTCGCGACTACGTGCGCACCGCGAAGGCGAAGGGCGCCGGGCCCACCGCCGTCATGCGCCACGCGTTCCGGAACGTGCTGGTGCCGCTCGTCACGCTCGTGGGCCTCGACCTCGGCGCGCTCGTGTCCGGTGCGGCGGTGACGGAGACCCTCTTTCGGTGGCCCGGCCTCGGCTCGCTCGCGGTCGAGGCGCTGCTCGATCGCGACGGACCCGTGCTCATGGGCACCGTGCTCGTCACGTGCCTCGGCGTCGTTTTGTCGAGCATCTTCGTGGACTTGTCCGTGCATTGGCTCGACCCGCGCGCGCGCAACGAAGAGCCCGCGCGCGGCTCGTGAGCGCCACGCGAACGGTCACTCTCCGAGCAGGGCTTTGCACTCGGCGGCGCCCGAGCCGGCCGCTTTTGCGACGCACGATCGGTAAGCGTCTTTTGCGTCCTTCGGCTGTCCGAGCGCATCGTACGCGGCCGCGAGGGTGAGCCAAGCCTCCGCGTTCGACGGCTCGTGGACCGTGATGCGATGCGCGGCGGCCGCAGCTTTCCCCGGCTGACGAAGCTCCAAGAAGCGCTGCGCCTTGCCGAGCTCGGTCGTCGGCTCCGCGATCGGGAGGGCCTGCGCGTCGGAGCGGATGCGGGTCGTCGACCCCGCGGGCGTCACCGGGAAGTCCATGTCGAGGCCCGCGTCGAGGCTCGCCGACGAGGCGTCGATGACCGAAGGCGGCGCGGCGCTCGGCACGTGAGGCACGCTCGTGGTGCTCGCCGTCGTCGACGAAGGAACCGCCGCGTCCATGATCACGGTCAGCCCCTCTGCGTCGTCGTGGGAGCCACGAACCAGCTTGCGCCCACACACCGCGAGGAGGAGCACCGTCGCGATGATGCCGACGAGCGCGAGGGCCACCCTCGGGCCCGCGATGCGGCCGCCGTGGAGGGGCGGCGAGATGTCGTCGTCGTCGTCGAAGTCTCCGGCCGTCTGAGCGACGCGGCGACGTGAGGGAGACGTGTCTTCTTCCTCTGCGGACCACTCGCGGGCGCGACGCTTCGACGGCGCGGTGTCTTCTTCGTCTTTTCCGGTCGCGTGCGTCGCGGTCTGCACGCCGTCGAGATCGGTCGCGATCTCGTCGTCCGAGACGACCACCTTGGGCTCGATCGGCACGTCGCGACGCGAGGGCGGCGGGTGGGCTTTGGCGCCGATGCGAACCGGGAGCTCGTCGTCGTCGGTGATCTCCTCCACGTCGGGGAGCACACGATCGTCGAGTCCGGGCATCGGCGTCGCCTCGAACGGCGCGGGCTCGTCCGGCTCGGTCGGAGGCACCGCGACGAGCACCGGAGGCGGCGCCGGTATACTCGGAGAAACACGCGGAACTTCTCGTGTTTCTTCGATAGGGGCGGGCTCCGACGCGGTGGCTTCTAGGCCCGGCGCGGTCGGCCTATCGTGCGCCGACGTGTGGTCGACGAACGGCGTCTCACGATCGTGCGCGTCGCTCGTATCGGGCTGCGGAGGGCTCGCCGCGAGCCCGCGGAGGGTCTCGGGATCACGCGCCGTCACGGCGGGCAGCGAGGGCGCGGGCGCCAGCTCCGCGCTCGGCGTCTCGTAGACCACCGCGGGCGCCATCACCGGCACGATCTCGGGCAGCGGCGCGTCGACCCGTACGTCGGGAGGCGGCGGTGTCTGCGAGGGAATCACCTCGTCGTACGTCATCGGGCGCTCGCCGGGCGCCGGCACGAACGGCTCTGTGATCCGCGTCTCTTTGGCGAGGACGAGCAGGCCCTCGAAGTACAACTTGGACAGCGTCGAGAGCGTGGAGAGGTCCTCGAACGGCGCCTCTTCGATCACGTCGAGCATGGTGCGCTTGCCGTCGATGAGGCGCAGGATCCCGTTCACCTCGTCCGGGATTTCACCGATGCGAAGCGAGAGCTCGTCGTGGGCGACCTCGAGGGCGCGGTTCAGCGGCGGGAGCTGCTCGGTCATGCGGCTCCACTCGTCGAGCCGGCGCATGCCTTCCATGAGCACGCCTTGGGTGGAGACCTCGATCGCGTCGCGGCGAGTGACCGCCTCGAACGTGACCTCGAATGTGGCCTCGTTCCACGTGAGCGCGCGGTAAATCGCCTCTTCGCCCGAGAGCTGACCGAGCTCCGCGTCGAGGACCTTGCCCTCGCGGAAGTAAATGCTGGCCTCTTTCGTGCCGCTCTTCAGGTGCACCGTGCCGGTCTTCCTCGAGACCTCGAACGTCTGCAGGAGGTCGACGACCGCCATGTCCTCGATCGAGCCAGAAAACCGAGTTCTTCCGGTGGATTGCGCGGGCCGCTGCATGGCCATCGTGTCCTTCTCGCGGCGCGCGAGGAGGAGCTGGACGCGCGCGAGCAGCTCGCGAACGAAGATGGGCTTCGTGAGGTAGTCCTCGACCCCGAGCTCGAGGCCGCGGATCTTGTCCTCGACCGAACGCTGGCTCGTGAGGAACACGACCGGGATCCGCGCCCACTCCGGCTTCTCCTTGAGCTTCCGCACGAACGCGTAGCCATCGAGGCGCGGCAAGCGCGTGTCCGAGAGCACGAGGTCCGGAGCCGAGCTCTCCACCTTGCGGAGCGCCTCTTCGCCATCGGTCGCGACGGCCACGTTGTAGCCCGCTTTGCGTAGGCTCACCTCGAGCACGCGTAGGCTACGCGCGTCGGCGTCTACGAGGAGGAGCTGTTCCTTCGCCATGTGTCGGCGCGTAGGATGCGGATCAGCGTTCGTGGGGTCAAGCAAGCGTCGCCGAAACGACAACGAGGGCGAGCCGGGTCTACCCCTGCTCGCCCTCGCTTCACGAAGCGCTTCATGAAGCGCACCGAGGCGGTTCGACCGCTCCTAGGCCGTCCTTTTCAGGACTTGGTGCCGCAGTTCGCGCAGAACTTGGCGCCCGCGACGAGCAAGGTGCCGCAACCGGTGCAGTTCTTGGGCGCCTGCGGGAGACCGGTTCCGCAGTTCGAGCAGAACTTGCCGGCCGCCTGTTTGAACTGGCACGCGCCGCACGTGACGAGCACCCCGCCGGGGCTGATCGAGGCGGGAGGAGGCGGGGGTTGGCCCTGCTGGCCGCCCTGCTGGAACTGGCCGGCCATCATGTTGCCCATGCCGACGCCGACGCCCATGCCGACGCCCGCGCCGGCGAGCCCGTCGCCCATGCCGTGAGCGGCCATGCCGGCCCCTGCGCCGATCATCGCTTGGCCCGCGGCGTACGCGCCGAAGTTTCCGCCCGCGAGCTGGTTCACGTAGCGCGCGTCTTGACCGAACTTCTGGTCGAGCGCGAACTGGTTCGCCTGCGCGTCGGCAGCTGCGCCGGCGATCGCGATTTGCTTCTTGCGAACCTCGCGCTGCGCATCGGCGAGCTCCTTCACGGCGGCGCGGAGCTCCACCATGTGCTCTTCGGGGATGTTGGGGTCGATCTTCCCCATCTCCGTGATGCGAATGCCGATGTCGTTGAGCGCCGGAGCGCGCGTGACGAAGGCTTGAGCGAGGCGCTCCTTGTTGTTGATGACGGAGAGGATGCTCTTCGACTCCGCTTCGGCGAGCTCGCAGAGCACGGTGCCGACCGAGTTGATGAACTTGCCTTTGACCCACTGGAGGATCTGGTCGTTGTCGCCCGCAGCCGCTTGGCCCGAGTAACCGACGATGAACCGAACCGGGTCCGTCACGACGACGGAGAACTCGCCGAAGATGCGGATCGGGACCTGGAGGCCGGTGCCCGGGTCGACGATTTCGCCGGCGGGACCGCCGAACGGGATGCTGCGCACCGGCGTGGTCTTCACGAAGAAGATCTCGCTGATGAACACGTTGCCGCCCGTGAACTGGTTGATGATGCTCCCGAGGAACGGAATGTTCTGGGTGTGCATCGTGTGGCGGCCCGGAGGGAGCACGCCGACGACCCGACCGTCTTTGAAGAAGACCGCGCACTCGTCGCTGTCGATCGTCAGCTGCGAGTACATCGGGAAGTTCTGATCGGGATGCTTGTAGACGATGAGGTGCTTCAGATGATCGGGCCGCGCGATCATCATCTGGCTCACGTTCTTCTGGACGAAATCAAACACTCCCATCGCTTCTCTTGCCTCCCGTAAGACCGTGGCGATTCACCACGCGCCCACGGTAGGATAAGGCGGTCCGCTCTCTTCCGCTACACCGTCGAACGGGCGACGTGGGCTTTTGCGGAAGCGCAAATATTCAATTTCTTTCGCGGGGTTAGCCGATCGGCCGCTTTCGAGTGGTCGCGCGCTCCTCTAGCGTGGCAGGCGTGCGACAACGCGCGAACGAGCGCCGTTTCGAGATAAACTCGAAGCCGTGATCGTTCCCGTCGACGTCTCCAAGCTCCCCGGCCCTGCTCAGAAAATCCTCGATCCGTCGGGGCCGATGCCGCTCAAACAAATGGCGGCGAAGGGCGTCGTCCCCGGCCTCAAGCCCGGCGACATCGTGACCGTGATCGCGATGCTCTCCGAGAGCACGGACGCCGCGATCGCGAAGACGGCGGGGGAGTCGTTCCTCAAGCTGCCGAAGCCCCTCGTCACCGGCGCGCTCGCCGGCGACATGCTCCCGTGGGTGCTCGACAAGCTCGTCCGCACGTACGCGGGCGACTTCAACTTCGTCGGACAGTTCCTCCAGCACAAGGACCTCGACCTCGACACCGTCGTGCACCTCGCCACCGTGGCGAACGAAGCCGTCACCGAGCTCATCGCGACGAACGAAGAGCGCATGCTCACGTGCCCCGCGATCATCGAGAAGCTCTACCTCAACAAGTCGACGCGCATGTCGACCGCCGATCGCATCCTCGAGCTCGCGGTCCGTCACAAGCTCGAGCTCACCGGGATCGCCGCGTTCCGCGAGGCAGCGGCCGCGATCGCGCAAGAGCTCGTGCCGGAGGCGACCCCCGAGCGCACGTTCGACGACGACCAGTTCGACCACGCCGCGAGGATCGCGAAAGAGACGAAGCTCGAGGGAGACGAGGACACCCACGTCGTCGACGAGGCGACGGGCAAAGAGGTCGTCACCGAGAAGGCGCGCACCCTCGGAGCGATTTGGGCAGACCTCAGGCCCCCCGCGAAGATTCGCCTCCTGCAGCTCGGGATCGACGCGTTGAAGCGCGACAACATCGCGCTCGAGGGCAACGCCGACTCTTCCGCCGTCCGTATGCTCGGGGTCCGCGATCCGAACCCGCTCGTCGCGGTGGCGGCGGTGAAGTCGCCCGGCATCACCGAGAGCGAGATCGGGCGCATCGCCACCATGCGCAACGTCTCCGAGGACGTGCTCCGCGTCGTCGCGATGAACCGCGACTACACGCGCTCCTACGCGATCAAGCTCGCGCTCACGGCGAACCCCCGCACCCCGTTCGCGTTCGCCTCGCAGTGGATCATGCACCTCCGCGAGACCGACCTCCGTAACCTCGCGAAGAGCAAGGACATCGCCGGCGCG
Source organism: Myxococcales bacterium (assembly GCA_013297655.1). Classification (GTDB taxonomy): domain Bacteria; phylum Myxococcota_A; class Polyangia; order Polyangiales; family Polyangiaceae; genus JAAFHV01. The sequence continues at coordinate 9,414 of JAAFHV010000300.1, forward strand.
GTGCAAAACGCAGCCAAAAACCAGCTCGCGCGCAAAGGGAAGTAGCGGCCGCACCGGCGCGTAGCACCTCGCGTTCCCGATGACGCATGCCGGCGCGACGGTGGCTTCGGATTGACCTCGCCACCCCGGCGCGCGTATGTCGCCCTGGTGCGTGAGCACCCTTTCTTATTCTCGAGGCAAACTTGAAGACGCCCGGCTCCCTGCTCTTGCCACGCCTCGCGCTCGGGGCCTCCATCGCCTCGCTCGGAGCCGTGCACGGCCCCCTCATCGGCTACAAGACCTTCGCGAACGTCGACGAGGCTTACGCAGGTGCGCTCGCGAGCCGGATCCTGGATGGCCACAAGCTCTACGTCGGGGCGGTCAGCCAGCGCGGCCCGCTCATGTACTACATCTACACCGCGATCGCCTGGCTCCACGGCTGGGACAACATCGTCGCGCTGCGCATGTGGGCGCTCGGCGCCGCGATCCTGAACCTCGTCGCGGTGTACTTGCTCGCGCGGGTCACGCTTCCCACTGCCGGCGTGGTCGTCGCGACGTTGATCATGGGATACGCGCTCGTGTTCGGGGTGCCTGCGTCCGATGCGCTGGCGCTCCACGGCGAGTCGCTCCAGCTTCCCGCGCTCACGTTCGGGGTGATGGTCGGGATCCTCGCGCTTCGAAAGGCGCCCGCGCAGCGTCAGCAGTACTTGATCGCGTCGGGGCTGTTGTTCGGGGCCGCGGTGGCGATCAAACAGAGCGCGGTGCTCCACCCGCTCGCGCTCGCGTTCTGGGTCTACGCCGACGCGCGGCGGAACCGCGTGCCGGCGAAGATTTGGATTCGGCACGTGACGGCGGTGGTGGGCGGCTCGCTCTTACTGCCGTTCCTGTTCGTCTTGCACGCCGCGTACAGCGGCACGTTCCGCGAGTTTTATTATTACACCGTCGTCTATAACCGCGACGTTCACCTCCGGCCGACGCGAAAGCTCTTCGCCCTCCTCACCCCGTTCTTCCTGCGCCTCACGGAGCAGACGGGCTACTTCTTCACCCTCGCCGCGGTCGCGGCGGTCACGCTCCCCAAGCTCGTGGCGC
>JAAFHV010000302.1 GCA_013297655.1 Myxococcales bacterium
CCCGAAGGGCGGCCTGCACCTCGGGGGTCGACGTCGCGATCGCGGAGCGGGCGACCTCGATGAAGCGAGAGCCGCGCGAGCGCTTGAGGCCGTCGACGGCGGCTCCGCGATCGGCGGGCGCGCCGTGCTCGAGGATGCCGAGCAAGAACTCCGCCGCCTCGATCGTGTCTACCTTCGCGAGCGCACGGATCGCGCTCGCGCGGACCGGGGCCTGCGGCGCTTCGCGGACGATGCGCGAGAGGGGATCGAACGCGTGTTGGAAGTAGAGCGCCTCGACCGCCTTCGAGGCCTCTTGCACCACCCCGGGATCGCTCTCGCGGAGCGCTAGCCGCACGGTGATGAAGCTGCGCTTGAAGAACAGCGTGCCCATCGCCGCGAGGACCGCGATCTTCACGGTGCGTTCCGGCCGCGAGAAGAGCTTCTCGAGCGGCGAGAGCACGGCATAGAGCTGCAACGCGGCGAGCTGCTCGGCGAGGCGTGCGCGCGCGGTCTGCGCTGCGGGGCTCGCGTCGGCTTGGCCCTCGACCGCGAACGCGGTGAGCCGCGCGAGCATCGCGCGACGACGAATGAGATCGGGCCAGCTCTTGTTGAGCAGCACGTCGGCGCACGCCTCGGCCGCGCTCCCCTGTTGCTCCCACTCGATCAGGTCGACGTGCCACACGTCCGGGAAGTGGTTGTCTTGGCGGAGGTGCGAGGGCAGGGGAGCCGCGTCGATCGCCTCGTCGCGCACGTTCGCGTAGCGCTTCGCGGCGCGTGCGTAGTGGGCGCGACGTCGTGGCTCGAGGTCCATCGTCGCGAGCTCTTGGTAGAGCTGCCCGACGCGGCTGAAGTGTCCGACCTCGCCGAACGCGAGCACGGCCGCGAGCACGGCGTTCTCGGCGATCTCGGCGGGAGCGCCGCGCTCGAGGTGCTGGCGCGCCACGCTGCGCCACAGGTCGGCCTGCACGAGGATGTAGTGCGCCGCCGTCGCCGACATGCCGAGCGAGCGCGCGTACTCCGATGCCTCGCGCGCCAAGGTCGCCGCCGCCGAGAGCTCGCCCTTTTCACGCGCCGCACCGAGCGCGTCCTCGAAGTATTGGAGCGCGAAGTACTTCAGGTGGTCTTCGCGCAAGATGCGGATGCAGTTCACGAAACCTTCGAGCACGTCCTCGAACATCCCGCTCTCGCGCCCGATTTGCACGAGCACCTGGAAACAGTCGAACGCGCGCTCGCGCTGGCCAGCGGACTCGAAGTGGTCGGCGGCTTCTTCGAGGAGACGCACCGAAGCGACGGTGGCCTCGCGAGCTTGGCGGGGGTCGCCGCACTTCTTCGCGCAGCGGGCGAGGTTGAACTGCACGAGGGCGGCGTTGTACGCGTCGGCCCCGCTGGAAGCGACCTGCCCGAGGCGCGACCAGAGCGCGCGTGCCCCCTGCCAGTCCTCGGCTTTTTCGCGGTAAATCGCGGCCGCGGCGACGAGGCCCGCGTTCTCCATCTCGCGCGCGGCGTTGGCCATGTCCTCCGCGACGGCGAGGGTCCGCGCGCGATCTTGGGGCGGGACGCGAGGGAGCTTCTGGTAACAGCGCCGCATCGCCTCCGGATCGTTCACCGCGAGGTACCACTCCACCGTGAGCGCGGAGCGCACGTCTCCGCGGCGTTCGAGCACCTCCACGAGCGGCTTCAGCACCGAGACGTAGTCGTGCTCGGCGACGTGGGTTTGCTGGGCCGCGGTGACCAACGCGTTCGCGGCTTCGTCGAGGTTGCCTCGGCTCGCCGCCACACGCGCGCGCTCCCGGAGGTGATGAAGGTCGTCCAGCATCGGCGCTGCACGCTACCACCTCTAACGTCGCGATTTGCGGCCCGGTCGTCGTGGCACCTCCCTCGATCATGACGTCGGTGTCAGGAGGTACGTCGTCCGTGCCTCACGTTCGCCGCCGCGCGATCCTGGGTAACTATTCAAAATTGCTCAGTTTGGGTGACACGGAGGCCTTGGCGCGATCTCTGCTTTATGTCCACATCATGATTTCCCCGTGGATGTCTCGCGCGCTCCCCTGGTTCGTGGTCGTCACGGCGCTCGCCGTGCTGGGGGTCGTCGCCAACGCCCCTCGCTGATCCCACGATGCCAGCTCGCCCGAGGTGAGCAGGGGTGACGTGCCGTCGCGGCGGTTCTTGCCGCGAGGGCTCACTTCAGAAGCATCGCCACCAAGACGGAGAGCCCCACCGCGAGCGCACCCACGAAGGTGCCGAGCGCGAAGAGCGCGCGCTCTCCCTCCACGTCGCGCCGGGTCACCGCCCGCGGCGCGCTCACGACCGGAAAGAGAACCGGGGCCTCGCGAGTGCGCGCGCCGGCCGGTCTCGTTCCCGCTGACCACGCCCGCTCGGCGATCTCGCGCTCCCGCGCCTGCGCCCGCGCCGCGAGGAGCTCCTTCAACGTGGGGACTCCGGCGAGCGACGTGGTCTCCCGCGTGATCGCAGGAGATGCTGCGCTGGCGCCGGCGATCGCGATCCGCCGGGCCGCTGGGGCTCGCTCGACGATCTCGAGGATGTCGACCGTCTCGATCGCAGGACACGAAGGTGCCCCGTGTGGGATCGGCGAGGGCCCCTTCGGTGCGGTGACCGCGACCGCCTCGACCTCGAGCTTCAAGATCGGTAAGAAGCTGCCCCGGAGCCGCTCGACAGGCCGCGCGCTCGGACGCGGAACGACCCGCGCTACCGCTCGCATCCTCGCGCTCGGCGCTTTTGTCGTCGTCGTCTCCGCGGGTTCGCCGTTCCCCCAGCCTTCGTCGATGCTCGCGAGGTCGGTCGGCGCGCGCGCGCTTCTTCGCGACAGCACGGCTTGTGGCGCTCGGATCGCGCGGTCGAGGCGGGTCGACGGAAGCACGGGCGTCGTGAGCACCCCGTAAGGCACGGTGCGGAGGTGTCGCGAGCTTGGCGCTTGGCCCATGCGCGAGACTGAGCATCGACCGTGCCATCCGCTCCGGCTTCACCATTCGCGCGGGGGCCTATCGGGCGCGCGAAACCCTTCGGGATCGCGACGCGAGTGCGGCGGCCGCGAATGGATCACGGGCTCTTCTGGATCCGCGGACCACCGTGCTCGAAACGCTCACACACGCGCGGTCAGGTCGGCGGGATGCTCTTCTCGGCGTCGCGAATCGACTGTTGCTCTCGCGCTTCTCGGCGTCGCGCGGGGAACGTGACGATGGTCTCGACGAGGCCGATCACGATGTAGAACCCGAGCAGCCAGACGAGCACGAAGGCGGGGCTCGTTTTCAGGGAGACGATGACGCTCGACCCGACGGCGAAGAACACGAGCCCCAGCGAGCGCCAGTTGAGCTTCATGTCCTTGAAGGACCGGAAGCGGATCGTGGAGACTTGGAGGAACGCGAGGAACAGCGTGAGGCCCATCATCGGCCACACGTACTCGGCGCTGCGCAGGCTGCCCGCGACGGCGTGGTTCGCCACGATGAGCGAAATGAGAATGCCCGCCGCCCCCGGGACCGGGAGGCCGACGATGTACTTCGGGGGCTTGGTGGGGGCGCCGTTCTCGCCCATCGAGAGCACGTTGAACCGCGCGAGACGGACCGCGCCCGCGGCCGCGAACACGAACGAGACGACGAGCCCGAGGGTGCCCTTCTGCTGAAGGGAGAAATTGTAGACGAGCAGCGCCGGCGCGACGCCGAACGAGACCACGTCCGCGAGGGAGTCGATCTGGAGCCCGAACGCGCTCTCGGTCTTCGTGAGGCGCGCGACGCGGCCGTCCAGCATGTCGAAGAAGAGGGCGTACACGAGCAGCAGAGATGCCTTGTAGAACGCGTCGTCGCCTTCGCCATGGGCCGAGCACGAGATGCGGATCGCGTCGAAGCCGCAAAAGATGCTCGACAGCGTGATCATGTTCGGCAGGAGGAAGAGCGTCTTCCTCAAGTCGAGCTTTTTCTGCGGAGCTTTGGCCAACGTCGACTCCCTAAAGCATCGAGGGGTGGGGGGATGTGCCCCCGAGCAGCCCTCTAACAGTTATCCAAAGTGGGACCCACGTAAAGGAACCGAAGGACGATTTCGTCGCGGCCGTCGATCCATGCGGAACGACAACAAAACCGCGTGCTTCGACAGTGCCTCCAGGGGGAGACGCTCGAGAGCCCCGGAACCTTCCGCGTTCTTACGTGCCTACGCGCGAGCCTCTCCCCCGGCCCGCGCTCGTTCCCCGTCGTTCAGCGCGGTCGTGCGGTCTCGGTCTTCGTCTCGCCTTGCACCCAGCGGAAGTTGTCGAGGAGCGTGAGGCTGTCGAGGGCGGCGTCGCCCGTGTCCCAGAGCATGAACTCGAGGGTGAACGTCTCGCCCGGCTCGACCGGGGCCGTGGAGGTGAGCCAGCCCGTGGCGCCACCGGCCGTGCTCTGGGTGTTGCTCGTGCTCGACTCGCTGCACCACGCGTCGATCTTGCCGAACCCCGTGCCGGCGAGCTCACTCGGGCCACCGGGGCAGGTCGAGCGCTTGGACGTGTTTCCCCCGAAGCAGCCGACGGTGACGCCGTCCGTGCAGCGATCGAAGAAGCCGTTGTTCACGCTGACGGGGTTCTTCTGGGAGTCGAAGGAGATGTTGTCTCCCTTGCCGCCGTTGAACGCCTTCGAGGTGAGGTACGCGATGAAGCCGTCGTTGAAGTCCGAGCACACGAAGACGGGCCACTCGGACGTGTGGAAGTTGAAGTCGAACGAGATGCCCTTCGCGTTCGGCGGAGCCTTGAGGGTGAGCTTTACGCCCACCACGTCGAACACGTTCGAGTCGATCGGACAGCCAGCGGCGGGCTTGGGAAAGCCGGGGGGCGCCGCGCCCGTGGAGGAGGGGAAGAACTCCCCGTCGTAGAACTGGGAGTTCTCGAGGAAGGTCTGCGTGGTGCCGTTGTCTTGGTTGTACTCGCGGGCCCAGCCGGTGGAGATCGCGGCGAGCTGCGCGCCTTCGCGTGGCTTCAGCACGTTGCCGAACTTGGGGAGGATGCCGGTCTGGCCGTTGCGCGGGGCCGTGTTCCTGTTGTAGCCGCGGGTGTAGGTCGCGCTCACGAGGCCGTAGCCCTTGCTCGCCGCGTCGGTGCAGATGCCGAGCGCCTTCGCGAACTCGGGCGCGCCGCCGTTCCTGGCGAGGCCGGTGTCGCACGTGGCCGGGTTGTCGACCTTGCCGTCGCCGTCGTCGTCGCAGTTGTTGCCGGGGATCTCCGCGTTCGCCGGGTTGGGCGCGCAGGGATCGCCCTTGCTCGGATCGAAGTTGCCGTCCCCGATGAGACCCCCGCCCCCGTCGTTGGGGCCGAGGATCGAGCCGCCATCGTCGCCGTCTGGGAAGTTGTTGTCGCGCACGGTGGCGGAACAACCCCAGGCGAGGGCGATGACGAGGGGAACAGCGAGGGCGATCTTCTTCATGCGGCGCGCATTGTGCCACGCCCTTCAACGTTCTCCAGCGCCGATACGCAATTCCATACGATCGTGCTTATGTGCGCGATGTTTATGGAGAAAAGGTGAGTTGTCGCCGCGGAAACGGAGGCCGTCCTCGGCAGCCAAACGCTAAAACGTGCCCGCCACTCCGAGGTGAGTGGACACGTCGAACTTGCGGTCGTCGCTGCCGGCGTCGGAGTACTGGTAGAGCTCGGTCGAGAGCTTGAGGCGCAGGCCGCGCTCGATGACGTAGGCCATCCCGAGCGTGTAGCGGAGCATGCTGCTCGACTCGGAGAGGTCGCTGTCCCTCGATACGTTGCCCTTGCGGTGGAGCAAGTCGAACCGGCCGATGAGATCGAGATCCTGGGTGAGGGCTTGTTCGATCTCGGCGTACGCGCCGTGCTTCATGAAGTAGTCGCCCCCGGTGGCGGGGAGGGCGAACTTGAACTGGGATGGATCGGCGGTGGAGAACTGCTGTCTTCGCACGAGGTACTCCGCGCGGATCGTGGTCTTTTCCAGGCGCAACGTGACGTCGCCGCCGAAGATCGCGTAGGTGAGCTTGTTCTCGGGGTCCCACGTACCGAACATGCCGCTGCCGCCGATCGTGAGGTCGGCGTTCTGGCCGAGGCGGGCCGTCATCGAGACACGGCCGCCGCCCGCGGGGCGCGCGTTGCTGTCGACGTAGAACGGGGTCCGCGAGTCGCGGAACTGGAGATCGAGGCCGTTGGTGGGGCCCTTGAAGCCGCTCACCGCGTACGCGGCGTAGTCGAGCTGCACACCCTCGGAGATCCACTTCGTGCCGTTGATCTCGAGGCCTGTGTCCGGGAACGGGCTCGGGAGCACGCCGAGGTTCCATTGCCGCATCCGCAGCATGCGCCCCATGTCGTACGCGAGGGGCTTGTCCGAGAGGCGATGGTTCGCCGGATCGTGGCGGAGGTTGAACGCGCCGAAGCTGGGGGAAAACCGGCCGATGCGGAAGTTCAGCGCGTCCGTCACGCGGTAGTCGAAGTACATCATGTCGGTCTCGAAGCCGTGGCATCCGAAACACATTTTGACGTTCGCGGAGAGGTGCTCCGTCACGTCGACGGCGAGCTTGGCGGAGAGCTCGGTCGTGAAGCCGTCGAAGCCGGCGGGAGAGGCGCGGAAGCTCCTCGCGCTCGGCACGAAGTGGTAGTCGATCTGCGCCGAGCCGGCGAAGTTGCGCTCGAGCGCGCGCGCGTCGTTCGGGAACACGAGCGACGCGAACGTGACGAGCGCGAGCACCACCACGAGAAGCGCTTCCATGCGGAACGGGCGCCGGGCTCGCGTGCGGGCTGCGCGGGCGGGGTCGAGCCGAGCCTTCACGGGGCGCTCCCGGGGGCAGGCTGGAGCCCGGGCGGGGGGAGCGACGGCGGCGGCGGCGGATTCGTCGCCGGAGTAGGCGGACTGGGCACAGGAGTGGCCTGCGCGCTCGCGGAAGGTGTCGTCGTCGCGATCCCGTTCGCCTCGGCCTTTTTGCGGACCTCTTCCGCCGAATAGAACTTCAAGAAGCGCAAGATCACGACCTGGTCGCTCTCGGTGATGCCGCTCCCGGGCTGCATCCGCATGCGCGTGACGTAGCTCACCCACTGTGCGTTGTTGGTGATGCCGGACGTGAGCGGGCGCGCGAGCGAGTGGCACTTCGAGCAGCGGCGCGCGAAGACTTCGTAGTCGCTACGCATCTCGACGGGGAGCGTGGCCGGATCGATACCGTCGCGGCTCGGTCGGCAACCCACCGCGAGCAGAGTCCCGCCGAGCGTCAGTAGCCCGGGTAGGGCGAGGCTCCGGATTCGACTCCACCGTCCAACTTCGATTGCCATTCGTCATCTCCCCTTGCGCCTTCGGCGACCCAATCCGACACGAGCTGAACTTGTTCCGGCGTGAAGTACGGGCCCCCGCGCGGCATGCGCGCGCCGTTCACCGCCGTTCCGCGGAGCTTCTTCACGAGCAGCGACGAGCAGGGCTTTCCTGGGACCACGATTGGGCTATTTTTGCTGCCTTTTCGCAGGTTTGCGTAGCTCTCGAGGTAGAGGTAGGCGGGGGTCGAGCCCTCGGGAAAGCTCGCGAGGTGGCAATAGGTGCACTTGTCGGCGCCGTTCTGCGAGGTCCACAAGAGGGGCACGATTTGGGTGCCCCAATCGACGCTCGTGCTCGGGTCCGAATCGGCGTCGACGCACGCGGGGAGCGGCTCACCCACGTTGCCGGAGCAGGCCGCGGCGAGTGCCCCCGCGACGATCGCCACGAGCGCCCAGGCCGAGGCGCGCAGCTTCACTTGCATGTCACCGCGACCGACAGGACGACGCTGGGGCTGCCGGAGAGCTCGCCGGCGGTGCGCACGGCCACGCTGTTCGCCACGCTCGCGAAACAAGCGCCCTTCGCGCCGGCGCCGGTGGCGATCGGCGATCCGCGTCGGCGTCCGCTCTCGTCGAAGTTGATGGTGACGCTGACCGTGGTGCTCGCGGCCATGCCGGGCGCACACGCTCCGAACTGGGCCGGCTTCGGAATGCCCTGGATGTCGCCGCGCGCGATCCGGTTTCCCGCGGCGTCGACGCTCGCGACCGAGCACGTGAGCGGCGCGGGAGTCGGGGCGGTCGGAGCCGGGGGGGTGGTCGTCGCGGCGGGCGGCGTCGTCGACGTAGGAGCCGCCGTGCTGACCGCGGCGGCGGGCGCAGTCGTCGCGCTCGGGCCCGTCGGGACGGGGTCGTTGAGGTGGGCGCTCGCGGCGTGAGGATCGACCGGCTTGACGATCTTGGCCACCGTGCTGGAAGGCGTCGTGAGCGGGCTCGTGCTCGAGGGAGCTGCCGTCACGGTGCTCGACGTTACGGGGCCGGTGGTGCTCGACGGCACGGGAACGGGAGCGGTGGCGACGCTCGGCGCAGCTTGCGTGTCCTTCGCGTCTTTTCCCATGAGCTCGAGCTTCACCGCGAGGAATACGGCGAGCCCGACCACGAGCACGAGGGCCACGCCGAAGCCAAAAAGAAGCCTCGTCAGCGATCGTGTCGCCTCCGGAGGTGCCTGCGCTTGGCTCGCTGCGACAGGGGCCTCGGCGACCGCGCCGAGAGGGACCGTGCCGCCCATGCTCGCGTTCGCGTTCGCGTTCACGGCCACGACGATGCGTGGCGCGCTCGCACTCGCCGCGTCGCCGGCGGGACCGGGGATCGTGCCCGAGAGGCCAGGGGTCGTATCGGGTGCGACGAACGCGGCGGTGGCGGCGAGGCCGAGCGCGGACGGAAGGAGCGCTGGCTCGGTGGCGGCGCCGACCGCGACCGGTTGCGGCGGGCCGTCGAGCGCCGCGCGGAGGGCGGAGCGCATTTCGCGCGCCGACGAGAAACGCCCGTCGGGGGACTTGGCGACCGCCTTGAGGCACACCGTCTCGAGCACGGGATGCACGCCCGCGTAGATCGATCGCGGAGGCTCGGGGATCTCCGTCACGTGCTTCACCACCACCGTGACCGCGCTCTCGCCGGTGAACGGCACGCGCCCGGTGAGCAGTTGGTAGAGGATGATCCCCATCGAGTAGATGTCGCTACGCGCGTCGAGCTTTTTGCCCTGCGCCTGCTCGGGCGACATGTACTCGGGAGTGCCGATGACGACGCCTTGGGTGGTGGCGCGAGGGCCCTGCGCGGCGGGCTTCCTCTCGGGGTCGGCGGCGACGCTCTCCGGCTCGTTGTCGATGAGCTTCGCGATGCCGAAATCGCACACCTTCACGACGTCGACGGTCTTGCCCTCGTCGTTCGTGCCGGAGAGAACCATGATGTTCTCGGGCTTCAAATCGCGGTGGATCACGCCCATGTCGTGGGCGACGGCGAGGGCGGCGAGGGCCTGGGAGAGGATCTCGACGATGCGCGCCTCGGAGAGCGGCCAGTCTTCGTGGATGACCTTGTAGAGGTCGCGCCCCTCGAGCAGCTCCATCGCGATGTAGAGCAGGCCGTCGGGCTCCTCGCCGAAGTCGAGGACACGCATGGAGTTCGGGTGATCGAGGCGCGACGCTGCCTTCGCCTCGCGGTGGAACCGAACCGCGAACGTCGCGTCTTTCGCGAGCTCGCCGTGCATCACCTTGATCGCGACCACCTTCTCGAGCGCGGTCTGCCTCGCGCGGAAGACAGCCCCCATCGCCCCGCCACCCAGGAACGTCTCGATGACGTACTTGCCCGCGATCGTACGACCGACGAGCCCTTCGTGGCTTACCCCTTCCATACCGAGCTCGATGGTACGCTGACCTCGCTACGAATGTGAACAGCCTTCACGTCGCCGTTCGGGTGGAAACGTGGCCTTTCCGCCCCGCATGACCCCATCGGCTCGCTACGGGCGCCCCGCGCTGGTGCGCTCGCTTCGATCGACCCGGCGCGCGCGTTCGCGCCCGAACGGCATGCTCACGATCGACGCGCTAGGGATCCGCCGCGCGTATGCCATCATCGAGGGATGGTCCTTGGATCCAAGCCTCAGGCTCCGGGCGGTGTGCGCGCCGCTCTCAAGGGCTCTCCGCGCCAGGTGGCGATCGGCGTGCTCCTCTTCCTCGCGACGGGCGGCTTCGTCTTCTTCAACGAGACACGATCGGTGGCGCGCTACACGGCCCTCGACCAGAGCGCCGACACGGTGATCTCGATCGCGCCCGATCACGTGGACCCCTCCCACGAGGGCGCCCTCGTGCACGTGCGCGGTGGCGTGCAGAGCACCCAGGAGCTTGTCGACGAGACCTTCGGCGTCAAGGCGCAGGCCCTCCGCCTCGTGCGTCACGTCGAGATTTATAGTTGGGAAGAGACCAAGCGCGACGAGAAGCGCAAGAACGACAAGGGCGAGGACGAGACCGTCACCACCTACGCGTACGCCAAGCGCTTCTTCGCGACTCCGCCCGACTCGTCGAAGTTCAAAGAAGCGGAGAGCCACAAGAACATCGAAAAAGCCGCGTTCACGGACCAAGACTTCGTCGCGAAGGACGCGCG